>DAIMFJ010000532.1:0-1122 GCA_036724695.1 Planctomycetota bacterium | reverse complement strand
AAGCAAGTCAGCGCCTGCGGCCTCTTCTGGTCGTCGCGGCAGCGACGACACAACCCTTGGTTGCGGCCGCAGGCAGCGCTGAGCCGCGGTCGGATTCAGTCCAGCCGCCGCAGTTCGAGCGTGCCACCACCGGCGAGGTCCGGATGGCTTTCACACAGCGTCACCGCGTGCTCGTAGTCGTCGGCTTCGATCACCGAGAAGCCGCGCACGACGTCGGCACCCTGCCCGAACGGGCCGTCCTCGACCTGCGGCCGGTCAGCGCCCCCGTGCAGCACGCGGCCGGCCCCGTCGTCGTCGTCGAGCCGCTTGCCGTCGACGAACCGCCGCTCGGCCAGCAGGCGCCCGGCCCAGGCCTCGAACGCGACCAACGCCGCCTGCCGGGCCGCCGCATCGCGGCGCTGGTGCAGGCTCGCATCGCTGCGCAGGATCAACAAGAACTTCGGCATGCCACCTCCAACCGCCAGTCGACCGCAGCGCGGCCCAAAGCACAACCCGGCAGCGCCGAACTTGCGTGCCCGGGGCTGCCGCCGCCCCTTGCCTCGTGGTACCTTCTGGCCCAACCGTGGACGTGCCGCTGCCGAACTCGCCAGTGCCGATCTTCCCGCTGCCTGGGGTGTTCCTGTTCCCCCACCAGGTGCTGCCGTTCCACATCTTCGAACCTCGCTACCGCGCGATGGTCGACGATCTGCTCGACGGTCCGGGCCGCCTGTGCATCGGCACCGTGCTGGTCGGCGAACGCGAGACGCCCGTCCACCCGCCGAACCTGCTGCCGGTGGCTGGCTACGGGGAGATCCTGCGCCACGAGAAGCTGCCCGACGGCCGCTACAACCTGTGGGTGCTGGGGCTCGCGCGGGTGCGCATCGCCGAGGTGCCGAGCGAGCGACCGTACCGGCAGGTGCGCTGCCAGCCGTTCGACGAGATCGACGTGACCGGTGACGACGCCGAGGAACTGGCCGCGCAGTTGCGTTCGGCGACCTCGGCGCGGCTCGAACAGCCGCTGCCATTGCCGGATTCGGCACCGCCGAGCCTGTTGGCCGATCTGCTGGTGCAGACGTTGCGCGCCCCGCAGCCGTTCGTCGAACGGGTGTTCAGCGAGCCGTCGGTGGCCGAACGGGCGCGGCT
>DAIMFJ010000531.1:0-1202 GCA_036724695.1 Planctomycetota bacterium | reverse complement strand
GGCAACAGCCGCCGCAGCCCCGGCCGGCGCGCCGCCACGTAGTGCGCCATGAACCCGATGCCCGCGCCGGCGTCGACCAGTTCACCGTACGCGATGTGGTCGGCGCATTCCAGCCGCATCAGCACGAACGACTGCGTGGCCCGCGCGGCCAGCGGTTGCACGCCGTAGAGGAACACCGCCATCCGGCTGGCGCCGGTCGAACGCAGTGCGGCGTAGCGCTCGGGGGCGACGTTGTCCCATTGCTCGCTGAGCACCTTGCCGAGGATGCCGCCGACCGAGATCGCGATCGCCAGGACGCCGGTCGTCGCGTTGATGCCGGTGATCGACGCCAGCACGATCGCCCAGACGAAGTCCGGCACACCGCGCAGGGCATCGAGGCAGAAGCGCGCCAGTTCGAGGCCCATCCGCCGCAGGGCACGGCCCAGTCGGCCGTGCGGGTCGTCGCCGAGCAGCACCGCGCGGGTGGCGAACAGTGCCAACGGGTACGCCAGCACGAGGCCGAGTGTGGTGCCGAGCAGGGCCACCGCGACGGTTTCGGCGGCCAGCCAGGCGCAGCGGGCCAACATCGGTGCCGACAGGTCCGGAGCGCCGAAGCCCGCCAGGTAGGTCGAAAGGCGCTGCCAGGCGGCGGTGAAACCGTCCCAGGAGGTGATCGCGTCGAGGTTCCACGGCAGCACTGTGGCACTGGCGCCCGCCAGCAGCAGCAAGAGGCCTAGCCAACGCAGGGATGGCGGTGCGGAGGCGGCGGGGGACGTCACGCGCGGGCGGGTGGCGGCGGTGGCTCGGCGGGCGACGGCGCACCGGGGCTGGACTGCAGCGGCAGATGGTCGAGGTGCAGCGCCCGGTACTCGGCACCGTAGAGCTCCTGCAGGGTCTGCCGCGTCAACGCGGCCGGTGGGCCGTCGAACTGCAGGCGGCCGGCCCGCAGGCCGATCACCCGATCGAAACCCTCGGCGAGCAGGTCGAGGGTGTGCAGGCTGACGATCGTCGTGCGGTCGCGGCCGGCCAGGGTCAGGAGCAGCCGCACGACGTCGCGGCCGAGCCGAAGGTCGAGCGAGCTGACCGGTTCGTCGGCGAGCAACAGGTCGGGCTCCTGGACCAACAGGCGCGCGATCGCGACCCGCTGTTGTTCGCCGCCCGACAGTTCGCTCGGCAGCGACCACAAGCGCGGCGCCAGTTCGACCTGCTGCAGTGCCTGGCTG
>DAIMFJ010000530.1:0-1285 GCA_036724695.1 Planctomycetota bacterium | reverse complement strand
GGCGATGGACACCGACACCGAGGCGCGGCTGGCGATCGGCCTCGCGCAGGAGGGCGGCATCGGCATCATCCACAAGAACCTCCCGCCGACCGAGCAGGCCGCCGAGGTCGCCAAGGTCAAGCGCTACGAGAGCGGCGTGGCCGTGCTGCTGCCGCGCGCGCCCGCCCCCGCGCCGCAGCCTCGCTGAGGGTTCTTCCGCAGGGCCAGCGAACCGCCGGTGGCACGGTGCCGAGCCGGCTGGTCGATGGTCGCGGGCGGTGCGGGATCGATAGCCCAGGGCACCATGCCGGAGGTCGTCGTGTTCGCGTTCGCCGTCGCCGACGGGCTGCTGCCCGCCGTCGGGGCCGCGCCGTACGACGTGCTCGCGCGCCAACTGCCGCGTCTGCTGGTGGCGCGGTTGAACGGCGACGCCGACCGCGGGGCCCGCTACTTCCCGTTCGTCGGCAACGACGACGGCCGCCGCACCTTCCTCTCGCTGACCGACTTCGTCGCGCCCGAGCGGCTCGCCGAGTTGCATCGCCAACCCGACGTGCGCCTGCTCGTCGACGCGCGGCTGGATGCCGACGGCCTGCACTGGCGGATCCACGACGCAAACCGCGCCGCGCTGCTGCGCGCATGCACGGTGCCGTTCGACCCGCGCCAGCCGCTGGCCCCGCTGCCGCGCCTCGAATTCGAGATCGGCGACCTGCTCGGGCGCACCGACCGTCCGCAGCCGATCGCCGCGCTCGCCGGCGAAGCACTCGGCTGGTGGCTGATCGCCAAGGACGCGGTGCTGCGCGCCGAGACCAACCTGCTCGCCGACGGCGACGGCGATCCGCTGCGCGCCGCGCTGCGGCTCGTCGAACTGGCTGCCGACGAGCCATTGGCGCAGGACGTCGCGCTCGAACTCGCCGCGCACGTGGCGCGCCGTTCGCGCACGCACCCGAGCCTCGCCGCGCTGGTCGGTGGCCTGACGCCGCACCTCGTCGCCGACGTCGAGCGCCTCGAACGCCATGCCGCCCTGGCCCAGACGATCGGCGACGAACACGCCGCGGCGACCTCGCTGGCGCGCGCGGCCCGGTTGGCCCCGCAGCGTCCTGAACTGACCGAACGTGCCGCCGCGCTGCTGTACCGCTGTGGCCGCCACACCGAACTGAGCCGCCTGGTGCAGGCGCTGCGCGACCAGGGCCAGGTGTCGCCGATCGCCCTGGCGCAGCTCGCCGCGGTCGCCGACCGGATCGGCGATCGGCGCTTGCGCGGCGAACTGACCGCCGAACTGCTGACTCGACCGACGCTGCCGGTCGCG
>DAIMFJ010000529.1:0-1295 GCA_036724695.1 Planctomycetota bacterium | reverse complement strand
AGTGGAGGGCGAGGGGCGCGATCAGATCCTGACCTTCACCACCAATGTGGGCGACCGCGCGTGGCACGGCCTGCTGCACCGCGACCCGCATGGCTCCCCGATCGCCGACTGCGAGTACTGGTTGGCAGTGGATGCGACTGCCATCGCGCGTCCCGAGGCGGCGCGCATCCGGCGGTCGACCGCCGCGGGGGAGTGGTTCGTCACACCGGAGGAAGCCCAGCACGGATACCGGTTCTTCGTCGTCGAACCGCACCCTGTCTGCACGGTCGTACAGGAACTGCCAGGCATCCCTGCGGCGGGGGAGGAGCCGCCCACGATCGTCGTTCCGCTGGCGACCGTCTCCTTCCGATGCCTTGGTTTGCCCGCTCGGGCTGCCTGGCGTGTGCACACGTATCCTCTGGAGAGCCCCGCGGGGCCGCAGCAGCTGCAGACCACCTCGACCCTGATGGTCAGCCGTGGGCTCCCGCCGCTACAGGTGTTCTTGCGTCATTGGGGAACGGAAGTGCGCCACGGGGCCGCAACGCTCGAATTGGTGGCGATCGCAGGCATGAGCATGGAAGTGGCGTTCTCGGCGCCTGGTTTCGAACTCGCCCGCCCGATGCAGCGCTCGACCTTGCCCGCGGCTTTCGTGGCGAATGGACGCGCATGCCGAGCCCGGAGAAGGGGACGCCGTCTTCGTGGTCGAGGATGGGGTGCAGCGCAGGTTCGGGAGAATCGAAGGTGGTCAGGGATTTGTCGCCACCGAGGGGCTTGGCGAAGAGCTGCTGGTCAGTGTGCGCCGGTCCGACGGTGCCAAGGCAGCGCTGCGTGTTGCGACGGCCGACGCGGAGCGGCGGACCTTGGTGTCGATTCCGGGGTCGAGCTTCACCGCGGCGTTGCGTCTGTACTCCGACCTTCGCTTGGTCGGTCTGTTGACCGAATTCGACGACGACTCGATCGTCCGGCACGTCGTCGACGCAGGCTTCCGCCAAGCCGACGCCAACGTGCTCGTCACACTCGCCGAAGGTGCGCAGGCTGCGACCTACGTCGTAGGCACCGTGCGGCGCCGCATCGCGGTCGGCGAGGATGGTCGGGCCGGATACGTCGACGATGCCGGCAGCGTCGCATGGGGCCGGTTCGAGCGGCGTGCGGTGCAGCCGGATGCGTTGTGGCAGTTGCCGGCCGGCACGACCCAGGTGCATCTGGTGGTCAGCGTTGGGCTGGTCGGCGTTGGCGCGTTGGGCGGTGGTGCTTGGCTCGATTTGCCCGGCGTGCAGGTTGCGCCGGATCGAACGCTCGGCGTCGTGGTGACACCC
>DAIMFJ010000528.1:0-1442 GCA_036724695.1 Planctomycetota bacterium | reverse complement strand
TGCTGTACATCCGCGATGGCCGCCGCCTGCGCGGTGAGCACGTCGTGGACGATGGCCACTGCATGGGCACGGTCGTCGATCCCGACCCGGTCGGCATGGGGGCCTACGCGATGGACAGTCACAACGTGCAGCGGTACGTGGCCCAGGACGGCAGCGTGCGCAACGAAGGCGACGTGCAGGTGCGGGTGCCGCAGCCGTACGGGATCTCGTACCGGGCGATGCTGCCGCGCCGCGACGAGGTCGCCAACCTGCTGGTGCCGGTCAGCGTCAGCGCCACGCACATCGCGTTCGGTTCGATCCGCATGGAGCCGGTGTTCATGGTGCTGGCGCAGTCGGCGGCGATCGCCGCGGGCCTCGCGCTCGACGGCCACAAGGCCGTACAGGACGTCACCTACGCCGAACTGCGGCCGCGTCTCGCCGCCGCGGGCCAGGTGCTGACCTGGCCGGCACCGGCGCGCTGATCCACGGGGCCTACCAGCCCGGCTGCTGGCCGAGTTCGCGCGGGCGGTCCTTGCCGTGGGCGGCTTCCCAGCCGGTCCAGAACGCGGTCCGCGCGATCGCCTCCATGCTCGCGTAGTCGAGTCGGTCGGCGGTGTCGCCGACCTGGTGGTAGTCGGGGTGTTCGCCGTCGCAGAAGAACACCACCGGCACGCCCTGCTGGGCGAAGTTGTAGTGGTCGCTGCGCGCGTAGTAGGTGTCGCCGCTGCTCCAGGTGATCCCGAAACGTTCGCCCAGCGCCACGCCGCGTTGGACCAGCGTCGAGTACTTGCCGTGCGCATGGCTCGGCGTGACCTGCATGCGGATCGTGCCGTCGTCGGCCTTGGCGCGGCCGATCATGTCGATGTTGACGTTGGCGACGATCTTGTCGAGCGGCCAGGTCGGGTGCTCGCTGAACCAGTGCGAACCCCACAAGCCGAGCTCTTCGCCGCTCACCGACAGGAACACGATGCTGCGCTCCGGTCTGGGCCCGCCCTTCGCGAACGCCTCGGCGATCTCCAGCAGGCCGGCGGTGCCGCTGGCGTTGTCGTCGGCGCCGTTGAACGCGTCGCCGTCGAGGCGCAGCCCGATGTGGTCGTGGTGCGCCGAGTAGACGATCGCCTCCTGCTTGCGGCTGGTGCCGGGCAGCACCGCGACGACGTTGCTGGCGCGGGCCTTGTCGTCGGTCTTGACGACGATCGCCAGCTTGCCGGTGGCTTTGTCCTGGCTCGGCGGCTGCACGACCTCGCCGCTGCCTTCGGCGCCGAGTTCGGCACCGAGGTGGGCCAGCAGCAGCCGGCTCTGTTCGGCGTTCAGCACCAGCAGCGGAATGCGCAGGCCGAGGTCGTCGCCGCCCTTGCCGTAGCGCAACTGCGCATGGTCCGGCAGCAGGCCGCGGTAGTTCAGCGTATTGGCGAACGAACCGCCGTCGTCGAGCAGGCAGACCACCGCCCCGTCGGCCCCCT
>DAIMFJ010000527.1:0-1516 GCA_036724695.1 Planctomycetota bacterium | reverse complement strand
AGGCGCCCGGCCCCCTGGTCCCAGCCGACCAGGTACGGTTCGCCACCGGCACCGCGCAGCAGGACCTCGGCACCGTCGCGCACGCTGGCCTCGACGATGCCGCCGCTGGCGGCCAGCTGGTCGCCGGCGAACGCCGCGGTCGCCTCGGCCTCGTCGCTGCGCACCAGCGGCACCCGCCGTTCCTGCACCGCCGGCAACAGGGCCGACTGCGGTTCGCGGAACTGCAGGTCGGGCAACTGGAACTTGTCGGGGCACGCGTAGAAGCGGCCGCGGCCCCACTGCGCCAGGTTGATCAGGAACGGCGAACTCGCCTGCGGGCCGAGCAACACGCTCGAGACCGTCTGGCCGGCGGTCGCCATGCGCCGCACCAGCGTCTCGAACGGCCCGCTCTCGACGCCGCCGTCGGTCAGCACCAGCACGTGCTGGAAACGCGTCTGCGCGTTCAGCAGCGCGAAGTACGACTCCTCGAGCGCGTCGTAGACGATCGTGCCGCCGCCGACCTGCAGGCGGTTCAAGGCGCGCGTGATCTCGATCGTGTTGGTCGCCGGCTGCAGTGGCGCCGCCCACCGTTTGCTGCCGTGGAACTCGATCAAGCCGACCTTGTCGTGCGGCTGCAGCTTCTGGATCGCCAGCCGCGCCACTTCCTTGGCCAGCTCGAGTCGCCCGCCACCCATCGAACCGCTGGTGTCGACGATCAACACCAGCGACACCGACGGATCGCGACGTTCCTCGCGCTGCGGCATGCGCACCGGCAACAGTTCGGCGAGCTGGCTGCCCGCATAGCCACCGGGGCCGAGGTTGTGGTAGGTGCCGGCGAGGACCAGCCCGCGGCCGCCCTGCACGGCGGCGCGCACCAACCCGTGGTTGGCCGACCACGCGGCAGCCGGCAGGTCGTCGACCAGCACGGCGCGGCAGGACCAGAACGACGCGTCGTCGACCAGCGGCTGGCCGGGATCGGCCGGTGCGTAGGTGTCGATGCCGTGCTGGCGCAGCGAGGCGGCCAAGGCGTCGCGGCGGCTCGCGTCGGCGGCGAGGTGCAACACCCGCAAGGGGCTCGACACCAGCACCGCGCTGCGTTCGGCGACGGCGTCGGCGGCCAGATCGTCGCCGACCAGCCGCACGGCGAGCTCGACCGGCCCCTGCCCCGGCACCACGACGTCGACGCGGCACCACTGTTCGCCGGCCACCAGCGCGCACTCGGCAGCACCGACCTGCCGTTCGCCGGTGAACACTTCGAGGCGCACGGCGCGGCTGCGGTCGGCCCGCACGTGCGCGAAGAGCCGGAACGCCTCGCCCGGCGCCACCTGGGGCGGGTGCTCGACCGCGAGCAACGCCACCGCCGGCCGCGCCGCGACCTGCTCGTGGACGACCACGCCGAGGCCGCGCTCCGCCAGTTCCTGGGCGACCGCGACCAGCGCCGCGCCGTCGTGCCGACCGTCGGTCCAGACGTGCACGCTGCCGGCTGCACCGACCGGCACGGTGCCGAGCGCCACGCGCAACGCTGCCGTCAGGTCGG
>DAIMFJ010000526.1:0-1584 GCA_036724695.1 Planctomycetota bacterium | reverse complement strand
TTGGCGAACGAACCGCCGTCGTCGAGCAGGCAGACCACCGCCCCGTCGGCCCCCTGGTTGGCGAGTCCGTTGGCGACGTCGACGTAGCGACGCACCGCCTGCAGGTCGTTGCCCGGCCCCTGCGCGCCGCCGCTGCCGCCGGTCGGCTTCTGGAACACCACGACCGGGATCCGGGCACCGATCTCGGCGGGCAGGTTCGCCGCGGTGCCGTTGCCGCACCAGATGAACCGCCCGGACAGCGACACCTTGTCGTCGCGTTTGGCGTGCAGCACGGCAAAGCCCCGGTCGACCTTGTGGCGGCCGAACTGCAGCCCGGTGGCCTTGTCGAGCGCGATCCGGGTCAGTGGGTAGCTCTGCAGGAAGCCCTTCTTGTCGCCGAGCGGGGCGAGGCCGAGCGATTGGAAGTGTCTGGCGACGTATTCGGCGGTCTCCTGCTGCGCCGTGCTGCCGGTGTAGCGGCCGCGGCGGCGGTCGTCGGCGAGCCAGTAGGCGTGGCTGCGCAGGCCGTTGCGTTCGATGTGCTCGAGGTGCGGCGGGGCGTCGTCGGGCGGCTTGGCGGGTGCTCCCAGGTCGGGCAACGTCCCGCTGCTGCCGGTCTGGCCGCCGTCCTGGGCGATCGCTCCAGCGCACAGCAACAGGCAGCCCAGCGAGAAGGCGAATGGCGAACGCATCGCCACAGTGTAGGCGCTGCGGGTCGCCGGCGCCCGTCCTGGCCGCGCGGGGCGCTCGTCAGTCGACGTCGCCGCCGCTGCTGTCGAGCAGGCGGCGCAGTCGTTCGGCGTCGCAGAGGCTGACCAGGGTCTTGGTCTGGCTCGGTACCACGGCCCCGGCCGGCAGGCCCTTGGGTTTGCGCACGTGCTTCTTCTGCGTGTAGACGACCTCGACGCGCGGTTCGCCGCGGGCCTTGCTGAAGTGCACGGCCAGCATGGCTGCGTCGAGCAGGCTCTCGAGGCTGGCGGTCTTGCCCTTGGGCAGCCGGATCACGACGTGCGAGCCCGGCCGGCCGCCGCCGACGTGCAGCCACAGGTCGTTGCCGTTGGCGGTCTTCATGGTCAACCGGTCGTTCTGCTCGTTGTTGCGGCCGACCAGGATCGGGTAGCCCTCGGCCGACAGGAAGCGGCGGAAGTTCTCGCCGGGCGGTGGGGCCTTGCTGCGGCGCGGCTCGGGGGATGCGACCCGCGGTGGTCTGGGCAGGGCGCCGAGTCCTTCGAGCAGCCGCTGCGCCAGGGCCAGCTGCGGGTCGTCGTCGGCGACGCCTCCGGGTGCGTCGCTGGCCGGTGGGGCGGCGGCCAAGGCGGCCTGGGCCGCTGCGGCGGTGGCCACCTCGCGCTGCGCGGCGGCGAGGCGCTGCTCGGTCATCGCCCGGCCGTCCTCGAACCGCCGCGCCTTCTCGTAGAGCTGCTGGGCTTGCAGATGCGGCGGCCTGGCGGGATCGAGCGCCAGTTCGCGGGGTTCGCCGGTCAGCGGGTCGGGCACCACCAGCCGGTCGGCGCCGCGCCGCGCCAGGTGACCGTAGGCGAGCAGCAGGGCGGCGTCCTGGCGCCAGGCGGCGGCGCGGCCGGTGTCGGCGAGCTGGCTGGCCAG
>DAIMFJ010000525.1:0-1634 GCA_036724695.1 Planctomycetota bacterium | reverse complement strand
TGCTGGCAGCCGAGGTCGGGGCAGCGGCGCTGTGGCTGGCTGGCGTGGCGCGCTGGCGCGCCGGCGACCGGAGCGCCGCGCAGGACCAATGGCGTCAGCTGCAGCAGCTGTTCCCGGACCACTGCCTGGCCTGGAAGGCCGCGCTGGAGTGCGAGGGCCACGGCCCGTTCGTGCGCGGTTTCGAGGACTACCTGCCGCTGCCGGCGGCGGCGCTGGCGCAACCGCCGACGCATGGCAGCCGGCTGGTCGGTGTCTACGACGAAGCGACGCTCTGGCAGCGCTCGATCGGCTTTCTGCTCGGCATGCACGAGGATGGGGTGTTTCGCGACAGCGCCTACGACTTCGGCGGTACCGACAGCCTGCCGAACGTGCACGCGGCGGTCACTTGCCTGGCCGGCATGGCACTGCTCGCCGCCGAATCGCGCGCGGCACCAGCCCAGCGACCGGCCCTCGAACGGCTGTTGGTGCGGATCCGGGAACATGCCGAAGCGACTCATTGGCTGGCGTTGAGCGACCAGGACGAGATCCTGTGGGCGCGGGCCTACGCACTGCGCTTCCTGGTCGCGTGGCATCGGCAACGTCCGGCCGATCGGGACGCCTTGCAGCCCGCGCTGCGCAGCGCCGCCGGTGCGCTGCTGGCGCTGCAGCCCGAGACCGGCGTCTGGTTCCACGAGTACGGCAATCCGTTCGCGATCGCGACCGCGCTGCAAGGCCTGCACGAAGCCCAGCAGGTCGGGATCGAGGTCGATGCCCAGAAGGTGCTGCGCGGGCGCCTGGCCTTGGCCCAGAACCGCACCCCGCAGGGGGCCTTCACCTACAGCCACACGCGCCGTGGCCAACCGCGCGCCAGCTTGGAAGCCGCTGCAGGCCGCATGCCGCTCTGCGAGATGGGCTTGTTCCTGTGGGGCGACAGCGACCAGCAGAAACTCGCCGCCGCGGTCGAAGCCGGCTTTCGGCACCATTCCCTGCTGGCCGCGGTCCGCAAGTACGACGACCACGCCGATCGCCACGGCTACGGTGGGTTCTTCTTCTGGTTCGACATGTTGGGGCGCGCCGAGGCTGCGGCCCTGCTCGCCGACACCGACCTGCGGCAACGGCAGCTCGGCGAGTTGCGCCAACTGGTCCTCGACCTGCCGGAGTTCGACGGCGTGTTCGTCGACAGCCACGAACTGGGTCGTGTCTACGGCACGGCGATGGCGCTCTTGTGCCTGGACCGGGCCGCCGCGGCGCGCTAGCCGGCGCCGGTGATCGGGCCGTCGAGTTCCGCCCGCAGGCGGTCGCCGATCGACTGGCAGCGCGGGTCCGGCTCGGGCAGCCCCCACCAGAGCAGTGGTGCCGGCTCGCCCGGGGCCAGCGCATGGCAGAGCACGCCAGCCAGTTCGGGCGCCTGCTTGGGGGCGGGCCGCGCCAGCCAGTGGATCCACCGTTCGACCGATCGGGGCGTGAGGTCGCGAGCGAGCGTCCAATGGTCGCACCCGGCCGCGCGCATCGCCGCCAAGGTGGCGAGGTCGGCCGGATCGACGGCGAACGGCACGCCGAGCAAAGCCCCGCCGTGGCCGGTCCATTCGACCTGCAGCGGCCGGATCGCCACGGCGGCCAACGCCGCCCGCGGCGTGGCCCTGGCGGCGCGCGCG
>DAIMFJ010000524.1:0-1678 GCA_036724695.1 Planctomycetota bacterium | reverse complement strand
TGGGGGGTAGCAGTCGGAACGCTGCGGCGCGGGTTCATAACCCGAGGGCGCGGGGGCTGTCGCCGGCAGGGCTCAGGTTGGGGCTAGCCGGTCGGGTACTTTGGCTGCCCATGGTTGCGAGCCTGGCGAGAATCGATGTACTGCATCTTGGCCCACCTCGAATCGGCCGTTGACCATGACACGAATCGACAACAAGCTCGGCGGTCACGCCGGGCGTGCTCCTGGTGCCCTCACGAAGCAGGAGGTCGCGGCACAGCTCTGCCGTGCGGGCCATCAGGCTGGCTACTGGGTGGTGCCCGAGTTCGAGGTTCTGACTGCGACCGGCGAACGCCGTCGCATCGACGTCGTGTGGGCGGTGAGGAACGAGCTCGGATCGAAGTCGATCTGGCATCCTGTGGCAGCGTTCGAGATCGAGGGGCATCGGGTGGCCGCCGCGAGCATCGACAAGAATGTCGACAGCCTGGCCGCAGTTGCAGCCGGCGGCGCCGTGATCACGGCCATGGTCCTGTTCCAGGTGGGCCCCGACGGGAAGCCTTGGGGCAGGTCGAACTCCGCGTCAAGCCTGGGGAGGGCGAGCAGGTGCCTCAAGCGGTTCCAGTCGGAGGCCGGTTGCCGGGCCATGATCGAGGTTGTGCTCGATGAGGATCTGACCGGTTGCCTGGAGGGATGGGAGGCAGCTCTCGCTGGTCGTGCTTCGGCAGCTACTGCGCCGAGTTCGGGGGCTCGCAGCTGATCGAAGGGTGGGCGAGGGGTGTCCACCTTCCCGAGATTCGCCGCGCCTCTGACGTGCAGCCGAGTGGCGTAACCCATCTCGTTCCATGTTCTGGGCGCAACCTCAGGGGGATCGAGCTGGCGGGCTATCCCCCCGCCGCCTGCAACAACTCGATCGCCTTGCGGATCGCACCGCGCAGTCGGTCCGCTTCGAGCGACCCAGCCGCCTGGATCTTGTCCGCGACCTGACGGATCAGCGCCTCGGCGTCCACCGGTGCCGCGGGTGCTGCTGGCCGTGGGCGCCGGGCTGCCGTCTTGGCGGCCAGCACCGGCGTGGTCGGGACCGCGACCTGATCGTCCTGCCGTGAGTGAAGCCGTTCCGCGGCGGCGACGCTGGCCGCGGTGATGCGAACCCCGTGCTCGGCGGCGATCTTCTTCAGGTCGTCGATCTCGGCACCGGGGTTCTGGGTGATGGCGAGCATCGCCGCGAGGATCGGTTCGCGGACCTTCGGGTAGCGGGCCTGGAGGGCAGCCAGGTCGATGGTCCAGGGATCGGTCGGGGCGGTCTCGGTAAGGGTGGCGGCAGCGGTCATGGTCTTGGTCCTTGGTTGGGAAAACGGGAAAGCCGGGGCGCCCCGGCGCCCGGACATGTCCGCTCGTCCCGGCTCAGACCGCAAGCCGATCCTCGACTGGTTCGAGCGGATTCGCCGGAACCTGTTGCTCGGCCTCGCCGCACCGTCCCGCGACGAGTGTGCAATGCAGTGTGCAACTGCCTTGGTCACAACCTGACACAACGTGGCACAACCTGGCACAACCTCAACACCGCCGAGACGCCACAAGCTCGGTCACGTGGCACACGTAGGCACATCCTGGCACAACGTGGCACGATCTGGCACAACCGGGCGCTGCGTCTTCGAGTCCTGCAGGGCCTACCAGTTCGCAGATTGCGGTGAGCTCCGGCCCCGCG
>DAIMFJ010000523.1:0-1734 GCA_036724695.1 Planctomycetota bacterium | reverse complement strand
GCAGGCGACCCGGCAGCGGCTGCTCGACCCGGCGCGGGTGCTGCAGCGCGGTTTTGCCTTGGTGCGCGGCGACGGCGGCAAGGTCTTGCCATCGGCCGGCCGGCTGCAGCCGGGCACCCAGGTGACGCTGCAGTTCCGCGACGGCAGCGCCAGCGCGCGCGTCGACGCGGTGACCGTGACCCCGCCAGCAGCGCCCCCCACCCCGATTCCACCAGCGAACGAACCGCGATGAGCGACAAGAAGAAGAAGGGCGACGAACCCAGCTACGCCGCCGCCAGTGCCGAACTCGATGCGATCCTCGAAGCGATCGAATCGGGGGCCGCCGACCTCGACCAACTCTACGAGCAGGTCGAGCGGGCGGCCGCGCTGCTGGCGTTCTGCCGCGACAAGCTCGCGGCGACCGAGACCAAGGTGAAGGTCGTCGTCGAGAAGATGGCCAAGGCGATGGGCGACGACGAGCGGGACGGCGGCGCGGCGGGCGATGGCGAGGACGACGCATGAACTGGGAAGCTGCGATCACCTGGTTCGTCGCCTTCGTGATCAGCACGACGTTCCACGAAGCCGCGCACGCCTGGGTGGCGATGCTCGGCGGCGACCGCACCGCGCAACGCGCCGGCCAGGTGACGCTCAACCCGCTGCCGCACATGCAGCGCGAACCGTTCGGGATGGTGGTGCTGCCGCTGCTGAGCCTGTGGATCTCGAACGCGACGATGTGCTTCGGCTATGCGTCGGCGCCGTACGACCCGATCTGGGCCTACCGCAACCCGCGCAAGTCGGCGCTGATGTCGGCCGCCGGCCCGTTGGCCAACGTGCTGCTCGCAGCGATCGCGTTCGCGGTGCTGTACGGCCTCGGCCGACCGGTTGGCGCCAACGAAGAGGCGGTGGCGACCATCGCGTTCACGTTCCTGGCGTTGAACATCCTGTTGGCGGTGTTCAACCTGCTGCCGCTGCGGCCCCTCGACGGCGCTGGGGTGGTGGTCGGGCTGTTCCCGCAGACGCGCGGCTTCTACGACCTGATCGACCGCATCCCGTACGCCAGCATCCTGACGTTCATCCTGCTGATCCAGGTGCTGCCGCACGTCTACCGGCCGGTGCTGTTCGCAGTCGTCGGTCTGTTGCCCTGAGACGCCGAGAAGAGACCTTCCTACGGCCTCTCAGCGCTGCCTGCGGCCGCAACCGAAGGTTGTGTCGTCGCTGCCGCGACGACCGGAAGAGGCCGCAGGCGCTGACTTGCTTCCGATCTCCTGCTTCCGCTTGGCAATCGGCGAACCCACACGCGACGCGAAGCAACGCGGAAGCAGTCGATCAGCAAGCCGATTGGCGGTCGGGCACGCGGCGGCCACTCAACGCGCTTCGAGCAGCGCCAAGGCCCGACCCAGGTTGTGTCGCGCTTCCGGTGCGACCCGGTTCGCGGCCGCCTGCTGCAGCGCGCGCAGGTAGTGGGCCAGGAACGTGCGGTCGTCGATGTCCCGCAGACGCTCCTGGATGTTGTCGTAACCGCGGCTGCGCAGATACCGCATGCAGTCCGCCTTGGTCACCGTCCGACCGCCGTGGAACGGATCGACCAGCACCGGCCGGATGCCGTGCAAGCGGACCAGGAAGTGGTCCGGCATCGCGACACCCGCGGCCGACAAGCCGGCCCAGCGGGCCACCAGCAGGTACAGCAGCGACAGCGACACCGGCACGCCCGGGCCATTGGCGAGCACCCGGTCGAGCAGCACGTGCTCGAGGTCG
>DAIMFJ010000522.1:1156-1746 GCA_036724695.1 Planctomycetota bacterium | reverse complement strand
CACGTTCGAGGTCAGGGCGCCGGGTGGGTTCGTCGGCGACGGTCTGCCCGGTTCGCGGTGGGTGGCCAAGACCGCGCGCAGCACATCGATCCTCGCCGCGCAGCTCGAGGCGACGCTGCCTGGCTTTGGCGCGATCGCCTTCGAGGTCGACGTCGGCGTCGGCCGCCCGGCGGTCTTCTGGGGCGACAACGGTGACGGCCGGGATCGCATGGACCAGTTCGATCCGATCTGGCGCGAGGTGCTGACCGTGCGCAAGGGTCTGCCGGTGTGCCTGCGCCGGCCGATCAACATTTCGCTCCAGTTCCTGTCCATCTACGAGCCGCTGCCACATCCATGGCCGTTCTGCCTGGCCTACCTGCAGTTTAAGCTGTGGATCAACAGCAACCCGCGCGATCACGCCGGCTACCTGCTGTCGCGGGAGGTCGCGGCGACGATCCTCAACAACGAGATCGGCTTCATGCAGGGCACGTCTTCGTCGACCGCTTCAACAACGGCGTGCTGGTGTCGCTCGACGACCTCATCGCCGGCGCCACCGGGCTGCTCTGCGATCCGCACGCGGGCCAGACCGGTCGCAATGGCAGCGCGCAGGC
>DAIMFJ010000522.1:0-1146 GCA_036724695.1 Planctomycetota bacterium | reverse complement strand
ACCCGTTCTGGTTCTCGTACCTGCACTTCGAGCACTGGATCAACAGCTACCCGAACGACCATGCCGGCTTCCTGCTGTCGCGCGAGGTCGCGGCGACGATCCTCAACAACGCGATCGGCTTCATGCAGGGCACCGTCTACGTGGACCGCTTCAACAACGGCATCCTGGTGTCGCTCGACGACCTGCTGGCCGGCGCGATCGGGCTCCTGTGCGACCCGCTCGCCAGCCAGCCCGGTCGCACCGGCCGGGCGCAGGCGTTGCGGGCCCAGATGCTCGCCTGCCTGAACGAGTTCGGCGGCATCAACAGCACCGGCGACCTCAACGCGCCGCAGGTCGTCTACCGCAAGTCGGACGTGCCGCTGCTGTCGCAGTCGCCGTACTGAGCCGCTTCGGCGATCGCCGCGACGCCCGTGGCTCCGCTGCGGCGTCACTGGACGGCCAGCGCCGTCGGGCGCCCGAGGCGATCAGGCTCTCACTGCCGCCGCAACACGACGCGGAAGCCGACCTGGGCGGCAGCCCGCAGCTCGCCGGCGAACGGCCGGCTGGCGCTGCGGAACACCATCTCGGCGGCGACGCTCCAGCTGCCGCCGAGCTTGTGGTAGGTCGCCTGCGTCTGGTTCGCACTGCGGTCCGGAACGCGCTGGCCGGTCCATTCCTCGCGCGAGCCGGCCAGGTCGAGCACGCCGTACACCGCCGCATCGCGCGGTTCGCTGCCACCCGGTGCGTCGAGCAGGTACTGGGCGCGGTGGTGCAGGCAGACCGTCAAGGCCGGATCGAAGCGATTGCCCCACGGGAAGTGCCGGCCGTCGACGCCGCGCGCGGCCTTCTCCCATTCGTCGGCGGTCGGCAGGTCGTAGCGCCAACCCGGGCCGTACTGCGGCGCCTTGGTGTTGCGCCATTGCAGGTATTCGGCGACGTCGCGCCACGACACGCCGAGCACCGGCGACTCGCCGGTCGTGTGGGTGTGCACGTTCCACGTCCAGCTGCCGTCCTGCTGCTGTCGGGCCAGCACCTTGCCGTCGACGTCGCGGGGCAGCAGGATCGGCTGCTTCTGCGCGAGGCTGGCGGTGATGCGAGTTCTCACCTCGGGGTCGTTGAGGAACTCGTAGTAGTCGGCGTTGCGATGCTCGCGCGCTTCGATCCAGA
>DAIMFJ010000521.1:1290-1747 GCA_036724695.1 Planctomycetota bacterium | reverse complement strand
AGGGGTGGCCGCCCGGCAGGACTTCGAACGGCGGCAGCGGCGCGTCGTCGGGTACGGGCGGCACCACGAGCCCACGCATGCTCGCGCCGGGCAACAGGTCCAAAAGCGCTTGCGCCATCGGTCGCGCCGCCTTGCCGAACGCCAACACCAGGATCGGCCGGCGGCGGGCCTCGGCCTGCAGCCTCGCGTCGATCGCCGCCGCCAGCCACGGTCGCACCTGCAGGTCGCGCAGCGTGCTGGAGAACGCCGCCCGCAACAGCCGCTTCACGCCAACACCTGGGGGTTGACCGGGTGTTTGGGGCGTTCCCCGCGCAGCACCGCGGCGCAGTCGCTCGCGGCCAGGGCGCACATCAGGCTGCGCACGCTGGTCACCGCGCTGCCGACGTGCGGCAGCAGCACGACGTTCGGCAGGGCCAGGAGGCCCGGGTGGACCTGCGGTTCGTGCTCGAAGACGTCG
>DAIMFJ010000521.1:0-1280 GCA_036724695.1 Planctomycetota bacterium | reverse complement strand
GCGCGGCTTCGTCGACGACCGGGCCGCGCGAGGTGTTGATCAGGAACGCGCTGCGCTTCATCCGGCACAGTTGGTCGACGCCGATCAGGCCGCGCGTGTCGTCGCGCAGCGGCACGTGCAGCGACACGAAATCGCTCTGGCCGAGCAGCAGGTCGAGCGGCACGTGGTGCGCGCCGAGTTCGTGTTCGAGGTCGGCCGGCAGCGGCTGGCGGGCGCTGTACAGGATCCGCATCGCGAACCCACGGGCGCGCCGCGCCACGGCCTGGCCGATGCGGCCCATGCCGACGATGCCGAGCGTGCGGCCGTGCACGTCGTGGCCGCACAACAGATCGACGTCCCAGCGCCGCCACTGGCCGTCGCGCAGGTAGCGTTCGGCGGTCGGCAACCGCCGCGCCGCGGCCAGCAGCAACGCGAAGGTCAGGTCGGCGGTCGCCTCGGTCAGCACGCCCGGCGTGTTGGTGACGACGATGCCACGGGCGGTTGCCGCGGCGACGTCGATGTTGTCGTGGCCGACGGCGACCTGCGCGATCACCTTCAGCTTCGGGCATTGGGCCAGCACCTCGGCCGAGAGCGGGTCGGTCAGCTGGCAGACCACGCCGTCGGCGTGCTGCAGGCGTTTGACCAGTGCCTGGGCGTCGGCAACGTCGTAGGTGTCGCGGTAGTCGACCGTGCAGTCCTCCTGCAGGATGGCGATCGCGGCGGGATAGACGTGCCGGGTGACGAGGACGCGCGGTTTCATGGGCGAACGGTGCCACGTTAGCAGGCTGCCGTATGGAATCCCCGCGCCTTGCCGGCAAGCTTGTCGGCATGGCGTTCTCGCACCAACCGATCTTCGAACTCGGCGCCGACGACACCCCGTACCGGCTGCTGACCAGGGACGGCGTCTCGACCGTCGACGCCGGCGGCCGCCGGCTGCTGCGCGTCGCGCCGGCGGCGCTGCGCGAGCTGACCTTCGCGGCGATCCGCGACATCAGCCACCTGTTCCGGCCGGGCCATCTGCAGCAGTTGCGGGCGATCCTCGACGATCCGGAGGCCTCCGCGAACGACCGCTTCGTCGCGCTGCAGCTGCTCAAGAACGCCAACGTGTCGGCCGGCATGGTGCTGCCCGGTTGCCAGGACACCGGCACGGCGATCGTGATCGGCAAGAAGGGGCAGGACGTCTGGACCGACGGCGACGACGAGGCGTCGATCAGCGAGGGGGTGCACCGCACGTTCACCGAGACCAACCTGCGCTACTCGCAGATGGCGGCGCTGTCGATGTACGACGAGAAGAACACCGG
>DAIMFJ010000520.1:0-1779 GCA_036724695.1 Planctomycetota bacterium | reverse complement strand
GCCTTGTCGGATAAGGATAAGGCCGAGGTGTGGGAGGAGTTCCATTCTTTGTGCGCAATAGGGATCGGAGACTCGATGTACTTCTACGACGTGCTGATGAACCTGCACCAGGTTGGCTATGTCGGGCACTGATAGTCAGGCCCCGTCGGCTGGCTAGTTCTATCAACTCCCTCGCGGGCTCCTAGCCCGTGAGGGCCGGGTCTCCGCCAGGGTTGCAAATGTGGAGGAGACATGAACGAGCGGCTTCAAAAGCTGCTGCTGGACACCAAGAGTGCATTCAAGACCCCCACGCTCAAGCAAAAGGAAGCCTACGGCCGACTTGCGCACACAATGAGCGCAGCGAGCCTGATCGGTTCGGTCACGGTGATGTTCACGGAGCCGTCGCTGACGGTGAGTGTGGGCTCCAGGATCGGAGCGCTGGTTTTCTGGGGCGTGCTACTATTTTGGGTAGGCGCTCTATTGAGCAAAGGGGAATAGGATGGACATCCTGGTTCTTAGCATCGTTGCCGGGCTGGTTGTTGCCGGCGGCCTGTGGATGGCCACCAGGGAAACGAAGCCAGTAGGCAAGAATCCCAAGAGCCATCGTCACGCCTGAACAGGCATCAAAACGAACCGCGCCGAGTCATCCAAGACGGATGGTCGGTGCGGCATCCGTGACGCTGTGAGCGTGTAGTGGCGAACGTGTAGCAACGAATTCTTCGATCCATCGGATCGAGCCGGTAGCTGGTTTCACCGGGCTCCAATGAGCCGAACCCAGCCTTCAATGTCCGCACAGGACGCTTTCAACCCACTCGGGGACACATCCTCGAGGGGGATGGTGTCTCCGAATTCATCTTTGGAGTCATCATGAACATCACCATCAACACCGAGCAATCCCAGTACGTGAAGACCTTCGTCGAAGGTTGCTCCACCTGGGGTTTCCAGAACGCCTTCGACGAAACGGCGCTGTTGGCCGAACGTCTTGGGCATCCTGAGTTGGCCCCATTCATGGCCGATTACGGCACCGAAGAGGTGCTGAAGAAGTACGCCAAGTTGATCAAGCTGGCGGCCAAGGATCCCCGTCTCGGGACTTGGTTCAAGAAGGGCACCACCGACGCAGTCAAGAAGGTCATCGATCGCCTGATTCACACCGGCGAGAAGGTGCGCATCTTCTACGGTGACCCGAAAACCGGGAAGTCGACGCTGGATGAGTTCGACATGATCGGTTCGCTCGCCCGATCCACTGGCGTACTCAAGGCCCCGCTGCTGTTGTCCGAGTCGGACGGCTTTGGTGCCCCGTTGCTGGACGACAAGGTCATCCGGATCATTCGGGTGAGCGATCACAAGAACCTCTACAAGCACCCTGGCTTTCACGTCCCCGAAATGAAGATCGTCGAGGGCGAGCATCGGCAGTTCAAGGCCTCGGTGGTTGTCGAAGGAACCGTGGCCGCACGTTTTCGCAGCTACGCCAAGGCCTGCAAGTGGGTCGCCTTCATGGCGGGCGAGACGGTCGAGCAGCCGGAGTGAGCACCATGCAGACACGCACGCGTCACTTCTGCCTGCTCGTGACCTACTGCTACAGACAACTGCAGACCGTTGAGGCTGCGGTAAAGGTCGTCCGGGCCAAGGAACGGTACTCGCCGCTTCTTCGGTCGGCCGCGCTTCGAAACCTGATCAAGATGGCGCCACTGGAAGTCACCCGCGGTCAGCCATTCCTGCAAGCACGGCGCCTGGTGCGACAGCACTACGGCGTCTGACACATCCATCCCACGGGGCTCATCCTCTGCGGGATGGGCTCCT
>DAIMFJ010000519.1:481-1802 GCA_036724695.1 Planctomycetota bacterium | reverse complement strand
CAGGCACCGCTGGAAGTCCTTGGGAAGGAGCCAACGTCTGCAGGACACAGACGGCGAGCAACCACGGCTTGTCGCGTGCAGACATCGGCGAGATCCTTCGAGTGGCAGACAGGAGGTGTCGAGACGACTTGCCCAAGCAATCTTCGTGCCACCAGCCGCTAGGCGCGCCGCATGCCGATTGTCGCAAATCGGTTACGCCCCGTTGTGCCCGTGTAGCAACAAGCAGCGATCAACCTCGGATTCAGCGCTGCCCGCCCCCCACGGCTCGTCGCAGCGAGCTGCGCGAGGCCATGGGCAGGAACCACCGTCAGTTCGAGGTCCCAAACCGCCTGCGCAACCACCGCTCCGCCGGACCGAACAGGGTCTGCTCGGCGAGCAGCCCGATCAAGACGATCACCGCCATGACCCCGAACACCTGCTCCATCGCATGCAGTTCCCGCCCGTAGTGCAGCAGGTGACCGAGGCCGTAACCCGTCAGGATCGTCACGTAGATCTCGGCGGCCATCAGCGACCGCCAGGCGAATGCCCAGCCCTGCTTGAGACCCGACAGGATCGCCGGCATCGCGCCGGGCAAGAGGACGTGAAACACTGTGTGCATGCCGCCCGAGCCCATCGTGCGCGCCGCGCGAATCCAGATCGGCGGAATGGCCCGCACACCGTCGGCGGTAGCCAACAGGATCGACCAAGTCGTCCCCATCACCACGACGAAGGTCATCGCCGCTTCGGTCTGTCCGAACCAGAGGAGCGCAAGCGGGGCCCAACAGACGCTCGGCAACGTCTGCAGCCCGAGCGCGACCACGCCAATCGTGTCTCGGGCGCTCTGCAACCTGGCGCAGAGGAAGCCGAGCGGCAGCCCGAGCGCCAGCCCCATCAGGTAACCGACCAGCAGGCGCCGCCCGGTCACCAAGGACGCTTCCCAGAGCGTTCCGTCGCCCATCGCGGCCAGCAGGTACGCGAACACCGCGGAGGGCGCTGGCAGCAGCACTGCGTTCCAGGTCCCGGCCCGCACCAGGATCTCCCAGAGCAGCACCAGACTCGTGAAGAACAACGCGAACGTGGCCATCCGTCGGCTCATCGCGACACCTCGCCCCGCTCTTCGGCACGCAGTGCGGCGGTGATCGTCGCCGCCAACGTCGCGATGCCTACTCCGTTGATGTCGCGCGGCCTCGGCAGGTCGACGCGGAACTCGGAGCGGATCCGACCCGGGTGCGGTGTCATCACCACGCCGCGGTCGCCGAGTACGCAGGCCTCGCGCACGTTGTGGGTCACGAACAGCACGGGCTTCTTGCGCTTGCGGCAGATCGCCTGGAGGTCCCCGTGG
>DAIMFJ010000519.1:0-471 GCA_036724695.1 Planctomycetota bacterium | reverse complement strand
GCCGCTCCCGCGTCATCGCATCGAGCGACGCGAACGGCTCGTCCATCAACAGCACCCTCGGGTTGGGCGCCAGCGCCCGCGCCAACGCCACGCGCTGTTTCATACCGCCGGACAACTCGTGCACGGACGCATCCCGGAACTTGGCGAGCCCCACGAGGTCGAGGTAGTACTCGGCGACCTCCCGGCGTGCCCGGCGCGGCAGTCCAGGCTTGAGCTCGAGCCCGAACAGCACATTGCCGAGCACCGTTCGCCATGGGAACAGCGCATGCTCCTGGAACATGACCATCCGGTCGCGTCCAGGCCCCGTCACCAGGTGTCCATGGGCGCGAATCTCGCCGCGGTCGGGCGATTCGAGGCCCGCGACCAGCGCGAGCAAGGTCGATTTGCCGCAGCCGCTGGCACCGAGCAGGCAGACGAACTCGCCCTCGGCAACATCAAGATCGACGTGCTCCAGTGCCACAACCGGCTCGC
>DAIMFJ010000518.1:0-1808 GCA_036724695.1 Planctomycetota bacterium | reverse complement strand
CGAGTTCTGGACGGTGGCGACGCACGGCGTCGAGGCCGCGCGACAGCAACTCGGCGTCGACACCGTCGTGCGCATGCCGGCGAACGGCACCGCCGAAGAGCAGCAGCGCATCCTCGAGGACCTGCTCGCCGCCGGTGTGCACGGCATCGCCGTCAGCCCCAAGGACCCGGGCAACATGACGGCGTTGCTCGACAAGGTCGCCGGCCGCACGCTGCTGGTCACGCACGACAGCGACGCGCCGCAGAGCCGGCGCCTCGCCTACGTCGGCATGGACAACTACGACGCCGGCCGGCTGTGCGGCAAGCTGGTCCAGGAAGCGCTGCCCGACGGCGGCGCGATCGTGATCGTGGTCGGCAACCTCGACCAGGACAACGCGCGGCGTCGCCGCCAGGGGGTCATCGACGAGCTGCTCGGGCGCGACCACCAGCCGAGCCGGTTCGACGCCCAGGACGCGAAACTGCAGGCCGGCAAGTACGAGATCCGCGCCACGTTCACCGACCAGTTCGATCGTCAGAAGGGCAAAGCCGTCGCGCAGGACGCGCTGGCGCGCTGGAGCGACGTCGCCTGCCTGGTCGGCCTGTTCGAGTACGAACCGCCGTTGTTGCTCGAAGCCGTGCGCTCGGCGAACCGGCTCGGCAAGGTCGCGATCGTCGGCTTCGACGAGAACGAGGCGACGCTGCAAGGCATCCTCGACGGCCACGTGCACGGCACCGTCGTGCAGAATCCGTACGACTACGGCCGCCGCTCGATCGAGTTGCTGGCCCGGCTGCACGCCGCCGGTGGCGCCGCGCCGCAGCAGGCCCTGCTGCCCAAGGACGGCTTCGTCGACATCCCGGCGCGCGCGATCCGGAGCGCCGATGCGGCGGCGTTCCGCGCCGACCTGTTGCAGAAGACCGGCAAGGCGAAGTAGCCGATGCCAGCTCCCGCGTCGCCCGAGCCACTGCTGGTCGCGACCGGCATCCAGAAGTCGTTCGCCGGCGTGGCCGCGCTGCGCGGCGTCGACCTCGTGGTGCGCGGCGGGGAAGTGGTCGCCCTGGTCGGCGAGAACGGGGCCGGCAAGAGCACGCTGATGAAGGTGCTGGCCGGCATCCATCGGCCCGACGCCGGACGCCTGACCCTGGCCGGCGCCCCGCTGGCCCTGCGCTCGCCGGCCGATGCGCTGCGCGCCGGCATCGCGCTGATCCACCAGGAACTGAGCCTGTGCGACAACCTGACGGTGGTCGAAGGCCTCTACCTGGGCGCGGAACTGCGGCGCGGACCGTTCCTGCGCCGCGCGGCGATGCGCGCGTTGGCGCCGCGCTGGCTCGGCGCCGTCGGCCTGCAGGTGGCGCTCGACGCCACCATCGCGACGCTGAGTCCCGGCCAGCGGCAGCTGCTGGAGATCGCCCGGGCGTTGCGCGCCGAAGCCCGGCTGCTGATCCTCGACGAACCGACCTCGAGCCTGACCCAGGTCGAGTCGGCGCGGCTGCTCGACGTGGTGCGCGACCTGCGGCACCGCGGCGTTGGCATCGTCTACATCACGCACCGGCTCGGCGAGGTGCAGGCCGTCGCCGATCGCATCGTCGGCCTGCGCGACGGCAGCAACAGCGGCGAACTGCCCGGCCCGGGCGCGACCCACGCGGCGATCGTCGGGCTGCTGGTCGGTCGCCGG
Organism: Planctomycetota bacterium; assembly: GCA_036724695.1. Classification (GTDB taxonomy): domain Bacteria; phylum Planctomycetota; class UBA1135; order UBA1135; family UBA2386; genus JACKIC01. The sequence continues at coordinate 157 of DAIMFJ010000518.1, read as the reverse complement.
CTCGGCAGCGCCGAACGCACGCCGCACGCGCCAGGCGCGCCCGCACTGCGCGTGCGCGGCCTGCGCACGGTGGCGTTCCCGGCGGCGGCCGTCGATCTCACGATCCACGCCGGCGAAGTGGTCGGCATCGCCGGCTTGCTGGGGGCCGGGCGCAGCG
>DAIMFJ010000517.1:0-1823 GCA_036724695.1 Planctomycetota bacterium | reverse complement strand
CTGTTCGCTGCGCAACACGCCCGGCACGCTGGCCGGCAGCACGACGCTGCCACCGCTGGTCGGCAGCCGCGCGCCCGTGGCGTCGAGCAGACCGTCGCGTTCGCCGAGGGCCAGGCCGCGCACGACGCCGAGCGCGCGCACCGCCGCGGCCAGATCGGCTGGCGGTGCCTCGCCGCGCGCGAACGCGGTGGCGCGCTCCAGATGCTTGCCATGGTCGGACCACCATTCGCGCAGCAGCAACTCGGCCCCCGGCACGTGCGGCAGGTCGAACACCCATTCGCGCACGCCGAAGTCCAGCCCGAGCAGCGGCGCGTCGAACCCGCTCGGCACCCAGTCGCCGGCTGCCAACGAGCGCGGGCCGGCACTCGGTTCCCCGGCGGCCAACCGCTCGGCCGCGGCCTCGAACGCCGGCCTCGCCACGCCGTCCCCGGCCGCCAACGCTGCATACGCAGCCGGGCGCCGCGCCGCCGCATAGGCAGCGAGTTCGAGTTCGCAGCCGAACGGCAGCCGCAGCGCGTCGGGCTCCCCGGCGACCAGCACCGCCAGCACCCGACACGCCGCATAGGCTTGATGGAAGTCGACCCCGACCAGGGGCGCATCGTCGTCGCCGCCCGGTGCGGGGAGCAGCGCCGTCGGTGACAGCCGCCGGCTGCCGAGCGGATCGTCGGCATGCACCAGGACCTCCGGCGACACGTCGGCCGGCAGCCCGGCCGATGCGGCGAGCAAGGCGCGCGCCTGGCCGTTGGTGAATTCGCGGTCCTGCAACAGGAAGTCGAGGCAGTTGCGGACCGGCACGGCCGGTTGCGGCCGGAACAAGGCCCGCGGTGGCGCATCCAGGGGCACCGGTTCGGCGAACGGCACGGCCGGCGCCAACACCGGCAGCAGGCTCAGCGCGGCCAGAGCCGGCGGCAACGTCGCCAGGTCGCCGAGCAGCAGCGGCTGCAGCGTGCTGCGGGTCGTGCGCAACTGTACGGTCATGTCCTGGCGTCCGAGTGGCGTCGCCAGGTAGGCGTCGAGCCGGCGCTCCCGGCCTTCGGCGAACACTTCACGCGGCAGGTCGCCCCAGGCCGCTGCAGCACTCCAGACCGACACCGGCACGTCGAACCTCACGACGACCGTGCCGTCGCTGCGAGCGGCCACCGCCGAGGCCGGGAGCTCCGCCGAACCGACGCCGAGGCGCAGCAAGGGCAGTTCCGCCGGTGTGTACCCGATCGGCAGCTGCAGTCGCACCTGCGCCGCCTGGCCATGTTCGACCAACACCGCCTCGCCGATCGGCACCGGTGGCGCGTCGTGCCACCAGAAGTCGGCGACGACCACCGCCGTGCCACCGTCGACGGCGACTTCCAGACCAGGCCGGTCGCCGACCAGCACGCGCGCCGGGCGGCCGAGCACGTCCACGAACGCCGCGGCCAACCGGTTGCGACCCGGCACGGGCGGCAGTTCGGGCAGCAGTGGCTCACCGACGCCACGTCGCACCGGCAGCGCCAGGGGCGCGAGGGTGTCGCTGCCGACCCACAGCACCCCGCGCAGGTACCCGGCGAGGTCGCCGTCGACGCGCCAGCCGGGGCCGTCGACCAGGCCGGCCGGACCGCCGCGCAACACCCCGGTGGCGAGCTGACCGGGCAGGAACCGCGACGTCGGCTCGGGAACCCGCACCTCGATCGCCGGCGGCAGGACCCGGGTCGGCACTTCGAACCGCACCGGCGTCGGCGTGTGCGCGCCGCTGTCCTCGAAGGTCAGGGCCAGCCGCCGCAGGCCGGCATCGAGCGGCGGGATCGTCAGCAAGGTCGCGCCGTCGGTGGTGCGCCGCACCACCAGCGGCG
>DAIMFJ010000516.1:0-1846 GCA_036724695.1 Planctomycetota bacterium | reverse complement strand
GGTTGGCGGCAGCTTCGAAGTCGATCGGCTGCTGGTCGACGTTGGGCGTCGGGGCAGCGTGTTCGCTGGCCCATTCGAGCGACAGCTCGAGGGTCACCGACGTCGGCGCGCCAGGTTCGTAGTTGCGTTCGCCGACCAGCGTCAAGCGCGTCGCGCCCGGCTCGGTGCGCAGCATCGCGACGCTGAGGAACACCAGGATGTCGGCGACCACCGGTGGCGCCACCGCGATAGGGGGCAGCGAACCGGTCGGTTCGCAGTGCAGCTCGATGCCGAACTGCAGCTCCTGCAGGTCGTCGGCGAGCCGCCTGGCGCCGTCGGCCAGCTCGGCGCTGCCGGGCGAGGCCCCCCGTTCGCTGCTGAACGCGACGATCTTGCGATGCAGGGTGCGCAGCCGCTGCACGGCCTTCAGCATGCCTTCGGCGGCGGCCGGCAGGTTGCGCCGCTCCGGGGCGGCTTCGATCAACAGGTGGGCGCGGCCTTCGATGCCCGACGCCAGGATCGCCAGTTCCTCGCCGATCCCCGCCACCAGGGCGCGGTTGGCTGCGGCGCGCGCGGCGCGGCCGAGTTCGATCGGCGCGTCCAGCGTTGGCGGTGGTGGCGGCGGCGCCGGAATCGGTCCCCGCCGCGCGAAGCGCCGCCCCCGCAGCCAGTGCACGGCAGCGACGGCGATGGCTCCTGCGGCGAACCAGAGGATCGGTGGCACGGCGACGAGGGGAGAGGGCGGAAAGCCGGGCCACGCTAGCCGCCTACCGCGGCGCTGTCGAGGCTGCCGAAGGGCGGAGGTCGCGTTCGCCGCGAGCGCGGCTGGGTCAGCCGGCGCCGAGTTCGAAGTCGTGGCAGACGGCCAGCAGCTGCGCTGCCGACGGCACGGCGAGGCGTTCGTCGTCGACGATCAGCCGGTCGCAACTGCGCACCAGCGTGCATGCCGTCCATGGTCCCTGCGGCCCTTGTACGGTCTCGCGTACGTCCGTGCAGTGGTGGTGGATGGCCTGGTCCGGCAGGCCGAGGAACCGCACGCGCAGGCGCCAACCGCTCGGCGGTCGCTGCAGGGCGATGCGCAGGCGCACGCGCGGTTCGTCCCGGCGGGCGAGGATCGTGACCTGGATCGGCCAACGCTGGTCGGCGCGGCCCAGGCACCCGACCAGCCGCAGCTGGGTCGTGTCGGCGGTTTCGCACAGCGACTCGGGGGGCAGGAACTGCGCCGAGAACAGGCGACTGCGTTCGGCCGGATCGGCGACGAAACCGTCGAGGCTGCCGAGGTCGCGCCGCGCCTCGAACCACAGGCAGTTGCCGCTGTGTACCTGTTCGTCGCGGGCGACGAACAGGGCGCCGAGCTTGCGCGAGAAGCGCACGCGGGCGCCGCCGCTGGCGACCAGCAGCTCCTTGCGTTTGCGCAGTGCCTTGCCGAACGTCCAACCCGCGGGTCCTGGTGCATCGGCCGGCGTACCGGTGGGGCGGTCGGGGACTGGCAGGAACGGATCCTGGTGGGGCGCGCCGGCCAGCGCGATCGCCTCCTCGAGGGCGACCGAGAAGCCGCGCGCCGCGCCGTCCTGGACGGTGCCGGCCCACAGGTCGGGGTGGCGTTCGCGCGGCCAACGCGCCAGATGGTCGGCGGCCGCTGGACTCGCCGCGGCCGCACGTTCGGCCTGCCAAAGCAGCAGCTTCTGGTCGATGCGGCAATCGCGGGCGCCAGCGCCCGGGAGTTGGCAGCGCCGTCCCGGCGGCAGGGGCACCAGCTGGGCCAGGGTCGCCGCGCGGCGGTCCGGGTGGCAAGGCAGCGCGTCGTCCATGGCTGGCGATCTTGGCGCGGCAGGAGGTCCGCTGCCACTGCGGCGTCGGCGAGTTT
>DAIMFJ010000515.1:0-1895 GCA_036724695.1 Planctomycetota bacterium | reverse complement strand
ACGCCGATGCAGAAGCCGTGTGGGACGCACTCGCTGCACGGTTCGAGGGCACCGCAGCAGGCACGTGACCTGGGCTGCCGGTCTGGTACGGTTGCGCCGTTGGCATCGTGGAGTGCAGGATTCCACTTGGTGCCGGTCTGCAGCTTCCGATAGCCAACCAGGGTATCCAGCCTCCTGCACCGGCAACCCTGTCGTGCCGGAATGCCTTCTCGCACTCGTTCCTCCCGGACATGTCGCTGCCACTGGGCCGTTCACCTGTGCTGTCACTCTGGATCTGCCTCTTGCTCGTGCTCGGCGTCGGACTGCGGGTCACCCCACAACTGATGGGCACCGAACGACTCCTCCAGCATTTTGCGAGCGAGGACGGGTACCTGATGCTGACCATCGCCCGGAACCTGGCGCTGGGACTGGGCATGTCCACCGCGGAAGGCACGCTTCCGACGAACGGAACCCAGCCCTTCACGACGTTCGTGTGGGCACTCGGGTTCTGGCTCGTCGACGGCGACAAGGTGCTCGGGGTCACGATCGCCCTTTGGCTGCAGTTCGCAGCCAGCCTGGTGGCTGCGTTCCTGCTCTGGCGCCTGGGACGCATCGTGCTCGGCAGCCGAACCGGTGGCAATTGGATCGCCGCAGTGGCTGCAGTGGCTTGGCTGGCGAGTCAGCGCACGGTCGTCCACGGCATGAACTGCCTCGAGAGCGGCTTCTATGTCACCGCGTTGTTGGCTTTCGCGAACCTGATGTTCGCGGGTGGTCTGCCGTTCCGGAGGTGGACGGTCGGTCGCGCCCTCGGACTGGGACTGGCGCTCGGCGGGATCTTCTGGGTCCGCATCGATGCAGTCTTCCTCATCGCAGCGGTTTGCCTGTCGCGCTGGCTCCTGGACGAAAGACTCCGCTGGGCACCGAGTCGGGCCAATCTGGTGGCCGCTTGCATCACGGGCGCGACCAGCGTGGCGATCGCGAGCCCGTGGTTGCTCTACAACAAGTGGAACTTCGGGAGTTTCACACCGGTCAGCGGCACCGCGCAGTCGTTCCGTGCTGGTCTGGGCGACAATGTCCCTGTCCTGGTGAACGCGCTGCTCGAGTATGTCTCCGTCGTCGTACCGTTCCCGAACGGCGTCCTCGGAGCCAGCTGGTTCGTGGTCGGCGGCGCGTTGGTGCTGGCGATCGTGGCGGCTCAGGTCGTCAAGATCGCCGCCACAGGAACATCTCCGGCCCGCGTGATCGCCATCGTGTTCGGCCTGTATGGACTCGCCCTCGCGGTGTACTACGGGTTCGTGTTCGGAGCGGCGCATTTCGTCAGCCGCTACACGTTTCCGGTCTCGCCGTTCCTTGCGTTGGGTACCACGTCGCTCGTGGTGCAGATCGGATCATGGCTGACCGAACGTCGGCGCACGTTCGCATACCTCGGCACAGGTGTCGTGGTGGTGGCCGTCGTCGCGGCAACGAACTGGCGAGCCTTCCAGATCGGCGCGCGGCACCAACACTGGCAGGTGGTCGAGTTCGCGCGGGAACTGCCGGCCAGCACCTGGGTGAGCGCGGTTCAGACCGGCACGCTGGGATTCTTCCATGACCGGACCCTGAACCTCGATGGCAAGGTCAATCCAGAGGCGCTGGCCGCCCTGCTGCGCGGCGAGTCGGCGTGGCACCGATACATCGCCGATTCGCCAGCCGACTACGTGATCGACTGGGTCGGCATGGCTCGGTTCCCGATCGACCATCCCGACGAGTACCGCGGCAAGTTCGTCGTCAAGATCGAGGACTTCGAACGCAATCTCGCCGTGCTGGAACGCGTTGGCAGGCACTGACCTTCACGCCAGGCAGGCGACCTGTCGATTCCGCCTCAACCCCGCAGCAGACGTGCGACCGCCTGTTCGCGGAGCAGCCGCGCCTGGGCG
>DAIMFJ010000514.1:0-1900 GCA_036724695.1 Planctomycetota bacterium | reverse complement strand
CCGCCGATCGACCCGCGGTCACTTGCCCAGACAGAAGCGGCCGTAGATGCGGTCGAGCAGTGGTTCGATGCCGTGCTGGCCGTCGACCCCCGCCAGATGGCGCGCGGCTTCGTGCAACTCCGCTGCCGCGAGTTCGGGGGCCGCGGCGAGCAGCGGCAGCGCCCGCTCGAGCGCTGCCAGCGCCGCCTGCAGCGGCCGCCGCACCGGCGCCCCCGCGGCGACTTCGCCCGCCGCGCTGCGTTGCAGCCAGGCCCGCAAGGGCCCGAGCCCAGCACCCGTGGTGGCACTGGTGGCGAACACCGGCACGTCGGGAGGCAGCGGCGCATCGGTCGGCGGAGTGGCGAGGGCGACCTTGGTCCAGACCACGCCCAGGCACGGCAGCCCCGCGCTGCCGACCGGCAACTGCGGGGCGCTGGCATCGACCACCCACAAGCTGCCGGCCGCGCGACCAGCCAGCCGGTCGCGCAGTGCCAGCGCCAGTGCGTCGGCGGCCGCCGGACTGTCGAGGTCCCCGGGTGCATCCCAGAGCGCTGCGGCCCCCACGGCGTGACGAAGCAGGTCGCGGGTGGTGCCTGCCGAAGCGGCGACCAGGGACGCCGACTGGCCGGAGAGTGCATTGCACAACGACGACTTGCCGGCGTTGCTGGCCCCGAGCAGCAGCAGTTCGCCGCCCGGCGCTGCCGCCGGCACCTCGGCGAGCACGGCCGCAGCGGTCGCGCGCAGCGCCGTCAGGCGCTCGCCGAGACCGGCCAACGGCAAGGGGCCGGTCTCGTCGCCACCGAAGTCGAAGCCGGCTTCCAGCCACGCCAGCACCTCGTAGACCTCGTTGCGCAATGCGGCGACCTCGCGCGACAGGCCACCGCGCAGCCACTGCACGCCCGCGCCGAGTTCCCGCGCATCGGCGGCGTGCAGCAGCAGCAGGATGCCTTCGGCGGCGGCGGCGTCGAGGCGACCGTTCTGGCAGGCCCGGGCGGTGAATTCGCCCGGCAACGCCAACCGCAGACCGAACGGGGCGCCAACGACCAACAATTCGTCGAGCAGGCACTGCACGAACAGGCTGCCGCCCGGGACGTGCAGTTCGACGACGTCCTCGCCGGTGAAGGAGTGTGGCGCCGGCATGCCGAGCACGTAGGCCGGCAGGGCCTGACCACGCACCAGCACGCTGCCCGACCAGCGGCCGCGGTGCGCCGGCACGGGCGGCGCGAACACCGCCGCCACCACCTCGCGCGCCCGCGGGCCGGACACCCGCACGACCGCCCGTTCGGCGGCTCCGGCGGCACTGGATTCGGCGACGATCGTATCGGCGAGCACGGCGTGGACCTCGGCCAGCCCAGCGCGGGTGGCAGGGCTCGCAGGATACCCCCGGCACCGCTGCAGGTCGCCAGCCCGGCGCCACCCGGCGGGCCTTCAGCGCAGACGCTGCCGCAGCTGCACGGCCAGCAGCCGTTCGACGGCAGCCTGATCCTGCGGGGCAGCCGCCTGCCACTCGGGCGCCTGGTCGTTCCAGAACTCGGCCATCACCACTTCGCCGCGCGCATCGACGACGACGGCGTGCGCGAACCCATGGCCGCCAGCGAGGTCGAGCCCGCAGTCGCTGGCCAGCACGTACTCGGCGCCGGTCGGCGGTCGGCTGCGCACGGCGGTTTGCAGGGCTCGGGCGAGATCCCACAGGCGGCGCTGCTCGTTGGCGGACGGCGGCACCGACAGCGCCAGCTCCCCCTCGGCGGCGCGCGCCTGCAGCCAGCCATCGTCGACGAGCCGACCCACCAGGCGGGTGGGGCCTCCAGCATCGGCGACGCCTTGCCAGAGCGACGCCGCCACGACCAGGGGCGCCTCGTCGTAGGCTTCCCGCAGCACCCGCCGCCGCGGCTCGGCAGCATCATCCCCTTCCAGTATCTTG
>DAIMFJ010000513.1:0-1919 GCA_036724695.1 Planctomycetota bacterium | reverse complement strand
GGGGGATGGCGCCGAGGATCCACTTCATCGGGGGCATGGTAGCGGAATGGGGTTGTAGGGGAATCGGGTGGAAGGGTGCGGTGCGCGGGTGGCGGGGCGGCGGCGGCAAGGTGCGGCGCGCGGGCAGAACTCCCCACCCTCGGCGACAACCATCCTGACACAGGGGGGCTCTACCAGAAGCGCCACCACGGTTTGCTGGGCTTGGGAGCTGGCAACTGGGGTTCGTCCGGATGCAATTGGTCGTAGGTGGGATCCGCGTGCTCCCAGCGCAAATGCGACTTGACCAGCACGGCAACCACCGTGTCGAGAGGCACGATTGGCGGGATGTTGATGCAGATGTACCGCGGGGTTGCACCCGTGTAGCTGCAACCGACAGATTCAATCTTGTCGAGGAGCGACTGCGGAACACTCGGCGCGCCCTCGTCGGCGAGCACCCTCACCGTGCGGTTTCCCGACTTCATGACCACCCGCCGAACGAGTGGTCTCGGGTCATCGTCGGCCGGAGTTGCCTCGAGGATGTCCCCCAGCGAGATGCCGTAGGCATAGAACGGGATGTTCTCGAGGCGGAAGTGGCCATTGTCTACCGGAACGACCCATGGGGTCTCGACGTAGGAACCCTCCCCTTCGCCCGTGACCATGACCACCTTCGTGTACTCCGGTTCAGCCATGGTTCCCCACCCAACGTCCTTGAGATGGAGCCGCGAGCGCCTTTGCGGCGTTCCTTGGCTGCTGCGACTTGTCGGACAGCTTGCCGCTACTCATATACCTTGCCTGCAAGCAGGAGCCGGGCAAAGTCCCGCCATGTCGGTGCGCCCGGTAGGGAATCCGAATCCGTGGCCCAGGCATGCATCGCCTCGAGGAACCATGCGATCGTCCCGCTTTCCCAACCCCGCGTGCCGCGGGCGTACGGCACAGACTCGTCGAGCCGTGCGTCAACCTCCAGCGCCTTCAGGAAGGCGAGGAACGACTCGGGCGAGTCGATGCTCTCGATCAGGTCTTCTGGTCGGACATTCATGCACGATCTGCCCACCGTCGTTGACGCTGAGCCGCGAGCCCCACTGCGGTGCTCGTTGGCTCCAGCATCGAGTCAGCCAGCATTCTCTCTCAACCTCCGGTCGAGACGCAACCGGTGCTCCTCGAGTTGCATTTCGAGCGCAGCGTCACGCAGGTGATTACAGGACGACACCCTGGATTCGGCTACCGCAGCCGATCCAGTTGGCTGTCAGCCCAGTCTCTCGTCCAAGAAAGCCTTTGGCGCTTCAGCGCGGCGAGGACAAGGCGTAGCTGGTCGGTGTCGACCTGCATCTCGGGCCATCCCGCAAGAGTGACCAGGACCTCCAAGACAGGGACGGCCCACTCCGCGTCCGCAGACCATGGCAGCTCCTGTTCGGCGGCAAGAAGGATGCTCGGGACCAAGTTGCGGAGCCCGGTCGCCGCCCGCATGCCGAGGACCGAGTCACGAGTAGCCAGGGCGATCCTCGCAAGCCCACTCGTAGCGGTCGCGGCCACACCCTCGTCTTCCTCGTGTGCTGCCGATTCCAGCAGCCCGCGAGCCATTCTGCCAGACTCGGTTGTTGGCACGATGGCCGCGACCCTGCCTACAGCGTCAAGCCAAGTACTGAGCTCGTCGTCCTCGAACAGCTTCCTGACGTCCAACAAAGCGGTCAGAGCAGGGACGGCATCCTCGGAATTCGTCGTCAGCCTCGCCAGAGACGTAGCAGCGGACCTGCGCACGCCGATGGCCTCATGTGGATCCATCATGGAGCGACGAAGGCGGTCGACCACAGCTGCTGGCGGAGTCACGATCTCGCCAAGTCCCGTTGCCGCGAAATAGCGCACATTCTCCTCTGGGTCGTCCAGGAGTGCCCCGAGACACCTGGCTACGGCAGGATCGCGTGGGGCTACTCGTGACATTGCGG
>DAIMFJ010000512.1:0-1938 GCA_036724695.1 Planctomycetota bacterium | reverse complement strand
AGCTGTCGGCGATCGCCTCGGCGCTGGGCTTCATCGGCGACAGCCGCACGATCGCGCCGCTGCGCCGCATGCTGTTCGACGAGCAGCTCGGCGACCTGTCGCGGGCGTTCGCCGCGGTGGCCCTCGGCGGCGTCGCCGACAAGGAACCGCTGCCGTGGAACAGCAAGATCGGCGTCGACAGCAACTACCGCGCCTCGGTCGAGACGCTGACCAGCGGCTTTGGCACCGGCATCCTGGACATCCTGTGAGGTTCGCGGCGCCGTCTGGCGGCGGCGCCGTCCTCAGGGCCGCTGCGCGTTGGCCGCGGTGCGCAGCCCGGTGCGGCGCAGCTCGCGGCCGAACTCGGCGACGACCGGTTCGAGCAGCGGCCCCGGGCACTCGGTGGCCTTGAAGTCGTTGTGCACGAACAGGCCCTCGGCACCGAACCCGTAGCGCTGCATCAGGGTCACCACCAATTCGCGCATCGCCCCGACCTGGGCCGGGCTCGGTTGGTGGCCTTCGCCGCCGCGGATGAAGTTGCCGAGCAGGCAGATGCCGATGTTGCGCACGTTGTTGGCGCCGGTCGCGTGCGCACCCTGGTAGCGCAACTCGCGGCCTTCCCAGACCCGCCCGGAAGGGTCGATCAGGTAGTGGTAGCCGATGTCGCCGTAGCTGCGATTCTGCATGTGATCGCGCTGGATGCGCTGGATCTGTGCGGCGGCGGTCTTCGTGCTGGTGTCGCGAAAGTACATCGCCGAATGGTGGATCGTCAGTCGGCTCGGGCGGCCCATCGGCTCGAGGTTGCGGCGATCGGGACTGCGCGGCTGCCACTGCGCGCGGCCGAGCACCTCGAGGCTGCCGAACGTCGGCAGCGGCGTCTCGGCGGCGACCGTCGGGGCCGGTCGCAGGCGCCGCTGCAGTTCGCCGTCGAGCGCCAACTGACGGGCGAGGTCGCGGTCGTACTGGCCCTGTTCGGCGCGACCCAGCATCGCGAACGCCTCGGCGCGCGCGTAGCGGGCGAACGCCTCCTCGTTGGCCGACGGCTTGTTCGGTCCGTACAGGACCTGCGCGGCGGCATCCAGCGCCGCGTCGGCCCGGCGCACGTCGAGCAGCAGGAACGCCCGCCGCAGCATCGCCGCGTTGCCGCGCGCACCTTCGAGATCCTCGAGCTCGGCTTCGGCGCTGGGCCGGCCGGGGGCGAACAGGGTCGTGCTGTCGATCGCCAGGCTCGCCGGGGCACCGGCGCGGGCCGACTTGCCGGTCGGCAGCGAATTGCTGACGCAACCGCCGAGGCCGGCTGCCTGGGCAACCAGCAACCAGGCCGCGAGCCGCTGCCAGCCACCAGCCGGTTGGCGACGAACGCAGGAGCTGCCACCACACGTGCCGCCGACGCGGCTGTTGCTGACCTCGACCACGCAGAACCTCCCAGCAGGAACTGGCCGCCCGGCCAGCCTTCTGCCGCCCTGGCATGCTAGCCGAGCCGGGGGGCCGGTGCCAAGGGCCGTTCCGCTCCGACCTGGTGCCCGGCCCGCCGGCTCGCCCCAGGATCCGCTGGTCTCCAGCTCAGGCTCCCGGTCGGGGCAGCCGATAGACGGCAGAGTCCCCGGAGTTCCGATGCACTCGCAGGTAACCTTGAAGCTGTCCGGTCCGATGGACCACCTCCGCCTGGTCTGGCAGACGGGGGAGACCCTGCTCGAGTCCGTCGAGTTCGACGACGACCCCGAGAGCACCCGATACAACATCCTGCTCGCCCTGCAGGAAATGGTCACCAACGTGCTGCGGCACGCCTACCGTCTCGACGAGAAGAAGCCGGTCGAGGTGTCGTTCCGGCTGTTCGAGGATGCGCTCGAGGTCGAACTGGTCGACCAGGGGCCGGCGTTCGACCCGCTGACGTTCGCCGGTGCGGCCCTGGTCGCGGCCGAGGACGAGCGCAAGCCGCCAGAAGTCGGCGGCTCCGCC
>DAIMFJ010000511.1:791-1943 GCA_036724695.1 Planctomycetota bacterium | reverse complement strand
CTTGCTGGTGGGGTTGGCGGCGGCGTGGTCGGTGCGGTTCCTGCCGCTGCCGGCCGGGACGGACCCCGGCCCGGCGAGTCGATTGCTGTTCGTGACCGGCTCGACGACGGCCTGCTGGTTGCTGAGCGCGATGCCGATCGCCGCGGCGTCGTTGCTGCCGCTGGCCCTGCTGCCGCTGCTCGGGGTGGCGTCGACGGCGAGTCTGACCAGCGGCTACGGACACCCGATCCTGTGGTTGTTCGGCGGCGGGTTCGTGCTGGCGATGGGGTTCGAACGGGCCGGCCTGCACCGGCGCCTCGCGCTGCGCCTGGTGGCCGCGCTCGGGCCATACCCGAGCCGGCTCGTGCTCGGCTTCTTCCTGGCGGCGACGGTGGTGTCGATGTTCGTGAACAACACCGCGACGGCCCTGCTGCTGTTGCCGATCGGCACCGTGTTGGTGCAGCGATCGGCCGCGTTGGGCGAACTCGGCGCCAAGGCGCAGTCGAACTTCGGGGCCGGCGTGATGTGTGCCATCGCGTTCGGCGCGTCGATCGGCGGCATGGCGACGCCGATCGGCACCGCCCCCAACGCGATCTTCTTCGCCGCGCACGAACCGTTGGTCGCGCAGGGGGCCCGGCCGGTGTCGTTCCTGGCCTGGGTGGTGGCGTTCGCGCCGTTCGCGCTGTTGCTGGCGGTGGCGGCGAGCGTGACGATGACCCGGTTCACGCTCCGCGTACCGCGGCAGCGTTGGCAGCGCGGCGACGAATTGCTCGCCGAGGCCCGCGCGCGCGGCCGCTCGTCCGCCGCCGAACGGCGCATCGCGGCCTTGTTCGGTGTGGCGGTGCTGCTCTGGGCGACGCGCGGCGACCTGCAGTTGGGGGCTGGCGACGTGATCCGCGGCTGGGCTCATCACCTGGTGCCGGAGGGTCAGCGGGACTCGTACATCGCCGATGGCACGGTCGCGGTGCTCGTCGCGATCCTGGCGTTCCTGATCCCGAGCGGCGGTGGCACCCACACGCGCCTCGTCGACTGGCACATGGCCCAGCGCATGCCGTTCGACCTCTTGCTGCTGCTCGGCGGCGGCATCGCGATGGCGAACTGCTTTGGGCCGACCGGGTTGTCGGATGCGTTCGGGGCGATGTTGGCGCCGTGGATCGGTGCCTTGCACCCGGC
>DAIMFJ010000511.1:0-781 GCA_036724695.1 Planctomycetota bacterium | reverse complement strand
TTGCTGTTCGTGATGGTGCTGGCGATCACCGTGTTGTCGGAGATCGCCAGCAACACCGCGTGCGCGACCATGCTGCTGCCGATCCTGCGCGACGGCGCGGTGGCGGCGCGCATCGATCCGTTGGTGCTGATGCTGCCGGCCGTGCTGGCCACCTCGTGCGGGTTCATGTTGCCGATCGCGACGCCGCCGAACACGATCGTGTTCGCATCGCGGCAGGTCACGTTCGCACAGATGGCGCGGGCCGGCTGCGGTCTCGATCTGCTGGCGGCGGTGCTGCTGGTGCCGTGGCTGTACTTCTGGTCGTTGCCGATCCTCGGCGTCGACCCGGCCCAGATCGGGAGTGGCCGGTGAACTCCTGGCGCAGCCTGCTGCTGGCCTGGTGCGGCGCGTTCCTGCTGTTCGTGTCGGTGGCGCACGGCAACCTGGAGAACCTCGACTCGGCGGCGACGATGCACGCGGCGCGGGCCCTGTACCTGCGCGGTGACAGTGGCCTGCGGCAGTTCGACCAGGGGGCCGAGTGGCTCGGCGAAGGCCTGCTGACCAAGGAGATCGCCGATCGGCACCAGCGGGGGGAACACTGGTATGGCAAGGCCGGGCGCAACGGCCTGACCTACGTTTGGTTCCCGGTGGGCCACGTCTGGCTGATGGTGCCGTTCGTGGCACTGGGCGAGGCGATTGCGCAGCGCTACCCAGGTGTCGAGGAGCACTACTTCCGGACCGTCGCCCCCGACCTCGAATCGAAGCATGCGGTGCAGAGCCTGTCGTATCGCGACAACCACCT
>DAIMFJ010000510.1:0-2037 GCA_036724695.1 Planctomycetota bacterium | reverse complement strand
GCCGGCGATCCTGTCGGTGCTGGCCGCGGCCCTGCTGGCCCAGCGGCTCCTGGCACTCTGGTTCGACGAACGCGCCCGCAGGGTGGTCGCGATCGGCATCGCAAGCGCGCCGATGGTCGTGCACGAATGGCCGACCGCCGAGATCGACCCGTGGTTCGCCAGCTGCACGGCGATGTCGATCTGGACGCTGGCCACCGGCGTCGCCCGCGAACGTCGCGGCCTGCTGGTGCTGTCCGGCCTGCTCGGCGGGCTGGCCTTGTTGCAGAAGGGCCCCCCGTACTTCCTGTTCGCGATCGGCGCCTACCTGGTCTGGTGGCGGCGCCGCGGCTGCCGCGGCTGGTGGCTGCATTTCGGTCCCCTGTTGGCCACGCCGCTGCTGTGGCTGGTGCCGCTGCTGACGTTGCGCACGCTGCCCGACGAGGTGGCCGGCATCGCCGGTGAGGAGTCGATCGGGCGCGTGCTCAGCTACTCCTGGGCGCACGTCGCGGCGATCCCGGGCTTCTGGCTGCGCGCTGCCACGATCCAGCTGCCGTTCGTGCTGTGGTGCTTCTGGTAAGGGCGCGGGGCGCGCGACGCCCGCTTGGACGCCGCCGACCTGACGCTGCGCATGTGCAGCGGCGCGGCGGTGCTGGCGATCGTGCTGTTGACGTTCTTCCCGGGTCGGCCGACCCGCTACCTGCTGCCGAACGTGCTGCTGTTCACCTTCGCGGTCGGGCCGGCGGTCGCGCACTTCGCCGCCCAGCCGCGCGAACTCGGCGCGTTCTCGCAGCGGCTGCTCGGTGCCCTCGGACTCGGCGCGGCGACGTTGCTCGTCGCGCTGCCGTTCGTGCCGCGCCTGCCGCTCGCGGCTGCCGGGGTGGCGCTGGCGCTCGCCCTGGCCCCGCGGCTGGTGCGCACCCCGCGCCAGCTGGTGTTGTTCTGCCTCGCCCTGCCACTGCTCGCCTCGTGGACCGTCGGTTGGCAGCGGTCGTTCGAGTGGCCGCTCGGCAACCGCGCCCGGGTCGCCGCCGGCGAACTGCTGCGCCACGAACTCGAGGCGCGCGGGGCCATCGACGAGCTGGTCTGGCACGGCCACCTCGAGGCACCGTTGCTGCTGGCCGCCGGGCTGTTGCCCGACGGCGACGAGTTCCACCGCCGCGCCCCGACCGCGCGCTGGGTGCTGCACGAACGCGCCGATCGCCCGCCGCCGCATCTCGGCGAGTACGTCGAACGACTGCGCCTGTGTCTGCCGAAGGAGACGTTCGTGCTGCGCGAACGGAGCGCGGCGCCGCGGTGACGTCGGTCCTGTTCGTGCGGCTGTCGGCGATGGGCGACCTGGTGCAGGGCCTCGGTGCGATCGCCAGCCTCCACGAAGTGCGCCCCGGGTGGCGGCTCAGCGTGCTGACGCAGCGGCCGTTCGTGCCGTTGCTCGACGGGCTGCCGGGCATCGCCGAGGTGCTCTCCTTCGACCGCCGCGCCGGGCTCGGTGGTCTGTTCGCGGCTCGCCGGACGCTGCGCGCGCGCCACTTCGACCACGCGCTCGACCTGCAGGGCAACTGGAAGAGCGCCTGGCTGACCGCGCTCAGCGGGGCGAAGCGCACGCTCGGGGCTGGCGCCACCTGGCGCCGCGAACCGGTCAGCCGCGTGCTGCTGCAGCGCACCGTGTCGGTCGACGGTGCCCCGCACCCGGCCCTGGTCGCCTGGCGACTGGTCCGCGAACTGGCTCCCGAGGCGCCGTTCCGCTGGCCAGGACTGCGCGCCACCGCCGCCGAATGCGCTGCCGAGGCCGCTGCGCTCGCCGGCCTCGGCATCGCCGCCGATCGGCCGTTTCGCGTCGTCGTGGTCGGCGATCCCCGCGACCCGCGCGCCTTGCGCCCGGCGACGGTGGCCGGTTGCGTCGCCGATCGCG
This sequence comes from Planctomycetota bacterium, assembly GCA_036724695.1. Lineage (GTDB taxonomy): Bacteria > Planctomycetota > UBA1135 > UBA1135 > UBA2386 > JACKIC01. The sequence continues at coordinate 149 of DAIMFJ010000510.1, read as the reverse complement.
ACCGGCCGGTGTTGTTGCTGCTCGGCCCTGCGGAAGCCGGCCTGTCCGACCCGGCCGGTGCGCCCGTGCTCCGCCACCGCGCCGGCGAACTGCGCCGCCTGGTCGCGCTCGGCGCGCTGCTGGCCAGGGCCGGCGGCGACGTGCTCGGT
>DAIMFJ010000509.1:0-2064 GCA_036724695.1 Planctomycetota bacterium | reverse complement strand
GCGCCGTACGCGACGTCGATCCTCGGCGGGCCGACGACGCTGCTGCGCGTCGGCGTGCAGAACGACATCGGCAACCCGGCCTGGGCGGTCAACACGCAGTGGCTGGCACCGACCTCGTCGGCGCAGATCGGCCGCATCTTCATCTACGCGGTGCCGCCGAGCGGCACGTTCGTCAACTTCACCAGCGACGTCACCGGCGGTGCCTCGCCGTTGACCGTCAACTTCACCGACACGACCTACACCAGCGATCCAGGTGGCATCGTCGGCTGGGCGTGGGACTTCGACGGCGACGCGATCATCGACAGCACGCTGCAGAACCCGACGTTCGTGTACACGAACTGCGGCACCTACGACGTCACGCTGACGACCGTCGACGCGACGTTCGGGCCGAACACGACCACCAAGACGGCGTACATCCGCACCGACGCGATCCAGGCGAACTTCGCCGAGCAGGTGATCGGCCCGTTCACGGTGCTGTTCACCGACACCTCGAACATGCCGGCGACCAGCTGGGCGTGGGACCTCGACGGCGACTCGGTCGTCGACAGCACCTCGCAGAACGCGGCCTGGGTCTACCCGAACGCCAACCCGGTCAACGTCACGCTGACCGTGACGCGCCTGTGCGGGACGCCGTCGACGTTCACGAAGGCGATCGTGCCGGTGCAGAGCATCTCGCACAACGTGCTGCCCAACAACGGCCTGTCGAGCGGTGCGTCGGTGTACTTCGACCTCGACGTGACCAACCCGGCGGGCATCAACCTCACCTCGATGGACGTCGCCCCGAGCATCGCCAACACGGCGTTCACGGTCGAGATGTTCGTCAAGCCGGGCTCGTACGTCGGTTCGACCGGCACCGCCGCCGACTGGGTGTCGGCCGGGATCGGCAGCAGTGCCGGTGGCGCGTCGACGGCCGCTGCGTCGGCCAACGTCGCGTTCCCGCAGGCGCTGTACCTGCCGCCCGGGCAGTACGGCGTGAAGCTCTGGTACGTCGGCGTCGGGCCGCGCTACCAGACCGGTTCCGCGCAGACCACGGTCACCAACGGCGACCTGAGCCTGACGGTCGGCGCGTCGCGCGGTTCGACGGTGGCCGATCCTTGGGCGGGTAGCGACATCACGCCGCGCCACTGGAGCGGCACGTTGTACTACAGCTCGCACAACCTGGCCGGCCTGGCTGGCTTCGGCCGCACCGCGCCCGGCTGCGCGGGCACGCTCGGCGTGCCGCACGTCAGCAGCAACCTGCCGCAGCTCGGCACGACGATGACGGTCAACGTCAACAACCTGGCGCAGTCGTTCGGCATCATGATCACCGGCTTCGCCGGCACGGTCACCGACTTGACCGCGTTCGGCGCGCCGGGCTGCTCGGTGCGCACCAGCGTCGACGCGACGTCGCTGCTGCTCGGGGCCGGCAACACCGCGAACTGGAACTTCAACGTGCCGAACGTCCCGGCGTTCAGCGGCTTGATCCTGTTCCACCAGGTGCTGTCGATCGACCCGGCCGCCAACGGGCTCGGGGTCGTGATGTCCGACGCAGCGGCTTCGCAGATCGGCAGCTGATCGGCAGCCGACTCGCGGAAGGCGACGCGCGGGCCGTGCCACCTTGCGGTGGTACGGCCCGCGTTGTCTTGCGATGGCTTGCGCAGTTGCTGTGCGGCGCAAGTCGAGTGAGAGCAAGGGTGAAATGCCATGCCGAGGGGGGGCTGCGGGGTCGACGAGTTCGGGTACCGTGTCGACCTGCGTCGCGATCCTCGTGGCGCACGCTTTGGACCACTCCACCCGGAACGAGCCGACCCGGCTCGTGGATTCGTATGAAGACCGCCCTCGGCGCGCTGCTCGCCGCCACTGCCCTTTCGGCCTCCGCCTTCTGCCAGGTGACCCTGCCACCCCACGCCTCGGTCTACAACGGCCTGACGCGCGGCTACAACTTCACCGCCGGCAACAACTTCATCATCAACCAGCTCGAGCTGCCGCTGGACGCGTTCCAGACCGGTGACACGATGAGCGTGTTGGTGCGCCTGAACGGCAACGTCGCCTTCTTCAGCACCGGCACGCCCGGTCCGACGGTGC
>DAIMFJ010000508.1:0-2092 GCA_036724695.1 Planctomycetota bacterium | reverse complement strand
CCGGGCAGGGTGGCAACCGGGGCGGCGGCGGCGGCGAAGGCGGCGGTCGCGCGGGTGGCGGCGGCGGCGGCCGCTGATCCGGGCGCACCCGACACGTCAGGTCGACGCACCGGCCGGGTTCGCCCGGCCGGTGTCGTTCCGGGGCCGTTCCGAAGTCGTCGGCTTGCGCCCAGCCGGCGCGCCCGCCCACAGCCCGCCCAAACGCGACCCCCAACCGACCCTGTGCAGCTCGAGGTGTTCCACCTGCTGCTCAGTGCGTTCTGCGAAGAGGCGGGCGTGCGACTGCAGCGCAGCGCCGCGAGCCCGAACATCCGCGAACGCCGCGATTATTCGGTGGCGGCCTTCGACGGCCACGGGCGGTTGATCGCCCAGGCCGCGCACATCCCGGTCCATCTCGGCAGTGCCAAGGACGCCGTCGCGGCGGTGCGCCGCACCTTCGCCGATCTGGCGGCCGGCGATGTCGTCGTGCTCAACGACCCGTATGCCGGCGGCACGCACCTGCCCGACATCACGATGGTGCGGCCGGTGTTCTCGCCCGGTGCCAGCCGTCCGGAGTGGGTCGTCGTCAACCGCGCCCACCACGCCGACGTCGGCGGCAGCGTGCCGGGGTCGATGGCGATCGTCGGCGACTTGTTCGCCGAGGGCCTGGTGTTGCCGCCGGTGCGGCTGCGTCGGCGCGGCGAACCGGTCGACGACCTGCTGCGGCTGTTCGCCCGCAACGTGCGCGGGGCTGACGAGCGGCGCCTGGATCTCGCCGCGCAGGAGGCCAGCCTGCTGCAGTTCGAGCGCCGCCTGCTGGCGCTGGCCGCCGACCGCACGCTGGCCGAGGTGCGCGGCCTGCAGGATGCCCTGCTGGCCTACACCGAACGCGCCGCGCTGGGGATCCTCGCCGGCCTGCGCCCCGGCCGCTACCGCGCCGCCGACCAGCTCGAAGGCGATGGTCTCGGCGGTGGGCCGCTGCGCATCGAGTTGGCGCTGACCGTGCGGCGCGATCGGCTGGTCTTCGACTGGGGGGCGACCTGCGACCAGGCCCGCGGCGGCGTCAACTGCAATCCGGGCATCGCGTTGGCCGCGTCGGCCTACGTGCTGCGGTGTCTGTGCGTCGACCGGCTGCCGACCAACGAAGGCCTGTTCGCCTGCCTCGAACTGCGCACGCGCCGCGGCAGCCTGGTCGATCCGATCGATCCTGCGCCGGTCGCCGGTGGCAACGTCGAGACCAGCCAGCGGTTGGTCGACGTGGCGTTCGCCGCCCTCGGCCAGGCCGCGCCCGGCGTGGTGCCGGCGGCGTCGGCGGGCACGATGAGCAACCTGTCGTTCGGTGGTGTCGATCGCCGCGGGCAGGCATTCGCGAGCTACGAGACGCTGCCGGGCGGAGCAGGGGCGACCGCCCGGCAGGCCGGTGCCTCCGCCGTGCAGACGCACATGACCAACACCCGCAACACGCCGATCGAGGAGCTCGAGCAGCGCTATCCGATCCGGGTGCAGGAGTTGTCGATCCGTCGCGGCAGTGGTGGCTCCGGCCGCCGACGCGGTGGCGATGGCTTGCGCAAGGTCGTCGAAGCGCTGGCGCCGCTGCAGGTGGCGTTCCTCGGCGAACGGCACGCCGAGGGGCCGCCGGGAGCGGCTGGCGGCGGCGCTGGAGCGCGGGGTGGCTTGTCGCGGCGGCGCGGCAAGCTGCGGCGGGCGTTGCCGGCCAAGTGCACGCTGGCGCTGGCGCCGGGCGAGCAGATCGTCGTCGAGACTCCGGGTGGAGGCGGTCATGGGCGTGCGTAGCTGCCGCGTCCCCTCGGCCTGCAGGCGGTTGCTGGCGGTCGTCGGCTTGGCCGGAGCCTGCGCGGTGCCCTACCAGCCGTGTCCGGTCGACGTGCCGTTGCCGAGCGATGCGTTCGAGCGCTGTCGCGGGGTGTTGTTCGCCATCGCGGGTGGCCTCGTGGTCGCCGAGGCCGACCCGCTGCGGCTGCAGAGCGACTGGTACGAAGTCCCCGAACGGCAGTGCGAACGCCGCGCGACGGTGCACGCCGGCGGGCGCTACGTGGCCCTCGACGCGGCTGCGCGGCTGCACGGCCTGGCCCAGGTCGAGCACGACGCGCAG
>DAIMFJ010000507.1:0-2093 GCA_036724695.1 Planctomycetota bacterium | reverse complement strand
CCTGGCGGGGCCTGCACCTTGGGGTCGCGGCCGGCGAGCAGGCGCGCGGCGTCGGCGGGTTTGTTGAGGCCGAGCAACGCCTCGGCGGCGAGGCTGCGCATCGCCAGCGTCTGCGCCGGCGTGCGCGCCGGGCGGCCGGGCTGCGGGGCCGCGGCCAGCCAGCCCTGGGCGCGTTGCGCGGCTTCGAGGAACTTGCCGGTGGCGACCTCGACCTCCAGCCGCAGCAGGCGGTGTTCGGGCAGGTCGAGGCGAACGGCTTCGTCGAGCGGGTCGAGGGCGCCAAACGCGGTGCGGACCTCGCGGGCCTCGCGCAGCAGGTCGTCGCTGTCCCCCCACTTCTGGTTGGCGGGCTTCTGCAGTGCCGTCTGGATCACCACCTGCATGGCCCGCTGGGCGCGTTCGCGCAGGGCACCGTCGCTGGCGGCGACGTCCTTGGCCAGTTCGATCGCAGCGTGGCTCTGCAGGATCAGCCGCAGGCTGCTGCGTTTGCCGTGTTCGAGCAGCTGCGGGCACGCGCCGAGCCAGGGGCCGCGCGCGGCGTTGGCGTCGGCGGCGACGGTCGACAGCGCCAACAGCAGTGCCTCGAGCCGGCCGCGTTGCTCCTCGGGCACCGGGTTGGGCAGCTCCGCCAGGGCGATGCGCAGAGCCCCGATCGCGCGGTCGGCCAGGTCCTTCTGCCGGCCACAGACCTGCATCAGGTTGGCGAGCGCCTGCAGCACCGCCGCCGACGGTTCGGTCGGCAGGCGGTCGCGGACCGCGGCGATCGTCGCCGCCAGCCAGTCGACGCGCCGGCTGTCGGTCAGTTCCGGCAGCCGCAGCAGCGCTTCGGCGGCCTTCTGGCGCACCTCGGGAACGGGATCGGCGAGCAGCTGCTGCAGCCGCGCCACCAGCGTGTCGGCGACGGTCGCCTGGTCGAGCCAGCCGCGCAGGTGGATCAGGCAGGTGCCGCGGAACTCGCCGGCCACGTTCGGGTCGACGGCGAGCTGCAGCAACAGCTCGAACACCTCGGCGACGCGCTGGTCCTTGCCGTCGAGCGACAAGGCCAGTTCGAGGCCGCGGCTGCGCAGTTCGGGCACGTCGGCGATCGCGCAGGTGGTGCGCACCAACTGCAACCAGCCGACCCGGTCGGCGTCGCCGTCGCCCGGTGCGAACCAGCGCGGCGCGGTGCGCGAACCGAGGATCGCCAGCACGAGGTCGAGCTCGGCCTTCGCGGCCGCGGGGGCCTGGGCGAGCAGGTTGCCGTGCGCGACCAGCCGTGTGCGCGTCTCGACCGACGGAAAGCGCCGCAGCCCGCGCAGCGCCGCCAGGCGGGCTTCGACGGTCGGTTGCCCGAGCTGCTGTTGCAGCGCGGCGACCACTTCGCCGGCCAGTTCGGGCTCGTCGGCGCGCACACAGTAGGCGGCGACCTCGAGCAACAACGCGCGCCGGCGCACCTGCTCGACCGGGGCGGCGCGGAACCGCTGCAACAGCCCGGTGCAGAACGCCTGCCGGCTCGCCGGATCGCCGTCGCCGGGCAGGCGGTCGGCCAGCGCCTGCTGCAGTTGTTCGAGGCAGGCGTCGAGCACCGCCGGATCGTCGACCAGCGTGCGCGCACCGATCGCGGCCCAGGCCAGGCCCGGGGTGCGGGTCGTGTGCGCCCGCACGAACTCGACCGCGGCATCGACGATCAGGCGCCGCCGTTCGTCGCGCAGGCGCTCGAGCAGGAGTGGCTGACGGCGCGCCGCGCGTTCGGCGAGGTCGACGTAGCGCGTGCTGCCGAACTGCTCGAACCAGGCGTCGAACTGGGCCCGCGTCGAGAACGGCACGTCGTGGAAGGTCAGCAGCTGCAGGCATTGCTGCGCGGCGCTGCGCAGCGTCGGCTCGGTGGCCTCCAGGTACGGCGCGGCGAGGCGGGCCAGGTGGACCTGCTGCAGGTCGGCGAGGCAGCGCAACACGGCGAGCCGCACCTCCGGCTCGTCGAGCACGGTCGCCAGCACCGCCTGCAGGTCGCGGCCGGGCATGCTCTGCAGGCCCAGGCGCGCGGCGGCGCGCAGCGGGTTGCCGGGGCCGTCGTCGTTGCGCTGGTCGCGCCACTGCGGCGCGACGGCGCGCTG
>DAIMFJ010000506.1:0-2102 GCA_036724695.1 Planctomycetota bacterium | reverse complement strand
GTGCCAGCACAGCCCAGACCCGCGAAGCCGAGGCCCGCTTCGCCGGTCCCGCTCCACGTGCCGTAGTGGAACGCGCCGTTCCACATGCGCGGCGTGAAGCCCCCGGTGCCGAACAGCGAAGTCACCGCGCGGCCTTGTGCACCGACGAACACGGTCATGTTGCCGTCGCTGATCGGACCGACCGGGCCGTTCGTGTACCCGACCCCCGCCGTGCCGGCCGGGTTCTGCACGAACACCGCCAGCGTGTAGTCACCCGCCGGCAGGTAGACGTTGTTGCTCAGCGTCACGAAGTCCAAGGGCGCCCCTGGCGTACCGAACGGCTGGTTGCTCGACACGCCCGAGCCGGTCGCGAGCAGGCGCCACGCCGACGGCACCGCATAGCGCGGTTGTGTGCCGACCGTGTCCAGGTAGCTGCCCGAGCTGGCGTAGAACTGCACGTTGAACGGACCCGCGAAGTTGTACGGGCGCACCGACAAGGCGCAGATGTTGACGCCGTCGGGGTTGGTCACCTGCGCGTCGAACACGTTGCCGACCCACGTGGCGCTGGTCGTGCCGTTGCCGCCCTGGTTGGTGGCCAGCAGGGTGTTCGGCGACAGCACGATCTGCTTGCTGACACTCGCCGACGGACCGCACAGGCGGTTCGCGGTCAGCGTCACGTTCACGCCGGTGCATGGGTTGGGGTAGAAGAACACCGGATTCTGCGTCGTGTCGTCGACGACACTGTCCCCGTTGAGGTCCCAGGCCCAGGTCGTGGCCGCAGGCGCCGTCAGGTCGGTGAACTGGAAGACCCCGGGGGCGATCTGCGCGTACGAGAAGTCGGCAGTGACCCGGTCGGTGACGATGTACGCAGTGCGCGTCAGCGTCTGCACGCCGTGCGTCGCGTCGACGACGGTCAGCGACACGTCGTAGCTGCCGCAGGTGTTGTAGGTGAACGTCGGGTTCTGCGCCGTGCTGTCGATCACCGAGTCGCCGTCGAAGTCCCACGCCCACGTCAGCACGCCGAGCGGATCGCTGCTGTACGAGTTGTCCTGGAAGTTGACGGTCAGCGGCGACGCGCCGGTCCGCACGTTCGAGTTGAACGCCGGATACAGCCCGGCGGCCGGTTGGTAGACCACGTCGCAGATCTGCGAGTAGTTGAGGCCGACGGTGCCGGTTGCACCGGTGTGGCTGGTCGTGTCGTAGATGCGGGTGCCGAGCGCTTGGGCCCCGGAGGCCGCATCGACACCACGGACCGTGCCGCCGGACCAGGTGGCCCCGTCGACGATCACCTCGAACAGGAAGTCGCCCAGGCTCGGGTCGTAGACGAACGGCGTGGCCAGCGTGAGGTCGACGCTGGTCGGTTCGACACCACCGGCGGCGACCAGCGAACCCGGGGCGATCGTGAACGGACCGTTGTAGACCTGCGTGAAGTCCGGGCCGTGGTTGCTGGCGAACGTCGCACTGGCGGCGAGGTAGTCGTTCGGGCAGGTCGTCATCGACACCTGCAGGTTCGACCACGTGCCGCCGGTCCAGCTGCCGGTGGTGCCCGGATACGGGCGGAACTTCAAACCCTGGACGATGATCGGGAACGTCACGCTCTGGGTCGTGAACACCGAGCTGTCGTAGATCTGCTGGTAGCGCATGCTCGATGCGCCGCGGCCCCAGGGAAAGATGTTGTTGCTGTTGCCAACGGCGGCGGCATAGCCGGGCGGGACGTTGACGGTGAACTGCGCGGCGGCGGTTGCACTCAGCAACGCCATCGCGAACACGGAGTGGATGCGCGTCATGGTGGTACACCTGTACCACTTGTTGGCCCCGCGCGGCTACCGCCGGTGGGCCCGGGAGGGCCCTTGCGACGGAAATGGGGCAACCGGCGGCTCCTTCCCGCGCAGCGCAGCCAAGGCCTCGCGCTGCCGGCTCTGCGTGGCTGCATGGGCCGCAGCAAGGCGCTGCCCCCCTCCGCCGCAGGCGATCGCCTGCGGCGGCGGCAGCCGAACGGCCCAGGCAACCTCAGTTGCCGACGACCATGCCGACCGCGTCGGAGGTCACCGCGCCGAGCGCGTTCGCAGTCGGGTCGAGCGCCAGCACCTGGTTCCACAGCCGCAGGCCGCTGAACGCCGGAT
>DAIMFJ010000505.1:0-2153 GCA_036724695.1 Planctomycetota bacterium | reverse complement strand
GTGCGCGGCCGAGCGGCGGCGCCGGGTCCGCGACCCCTGTCGCGCGCGGGGGCGCGGCATGCTGCTGCGGCGGCAGGTCCGCTGCGCAGTGCGCTGGCCGCCACGCGCCTGTCGGCCGAAGAATACTCTGCCCTCGGTGGGGTGGCCCACGAGGCTGCGCCACCCGGTGGCACGTTCGGTGGTGCTGCGGAGGCCAACCGCGCCGCCGCAGCGGAGAGCATATGGCCGCCTGGGGCGGCCACCGACTGACCAACCCAGCGGCGCCGCTCCTGGCATGGCGGCCCCACCGGGTTCTGCGAGGCGACTCATGGAACCCCAGCGCGATGCAACCCGGGCCGAGACAGGGCTGCTGCGGCGGATCTTCCGCCTCGGCGCCGCTGCGGCGTCGGGTGTCGCCCTGCGCCGCGAGGGCTGCGTCGTCGCGTTCGCGAGCGGCAAGGGTGGCACCGGCAAGTCGTTCCTCGCCACCAATGCAGCGATCTGCCTGCACCGGCTCGGTCGGCGCGTGGTGCTGGTGGACTGCGACTTCGGACTCGCCAACGCGCACCTGCTGCTCGGGGTGACGCCGCGCCACACCTTGCAGCATCTGCTCGATGGGGCGGTGTCGGTCGCACAAGCCGTTTGTCCGACGCCGTTCGGTCCAGGCTTGATCGCTGGCGGATCGGGCATCTCGAGCCTGGCCGAACTCGACGCGCGCCACCTGCAGGTGCTGGGACGGGCGCTTGGCTGGCTGGCCGCCAGCCACGATGCGGTGCTGCTCGACTGTCCGGCGGGGCTGTCGCCGCAGTCCCTGGCGACGGTTTTGTGCGCCCAGCACGCAGTGATCGTAACCAATCCCGAAATCGCGGCACTTACGGATGCCTACGCGTTGATCAAGTGCCTCGCGCGCCAGCCCGACCGACCTGCCGTGCACCTCGTCGTCAACCGCACCACCCAGCCAGGGCTCGGGGCGGCGACGTTCGAACGGCTCGCCGATGTCGCCCGGCGGTTCGCGGGGTGCGAGATCCACGACGCCGGCGAGGTGCCCGAGGATCCGGCGGTGAGCCAACGGCGTCTCGGCCAATCGCCGATCACCGTCGGACATCCCGAATGCGCGACTTCCCAAGCGATCCAGAAGGTGGTGAACAGCCTGCTCGATGCGACCGGCGGGATGGTCGCCCAGCCGATCCCGGTGGGGGTCGAAGCACGGTTGGCGGCCCAACTGCGCCGTTGGTGAGCCGGCAGCGGCGGCTGCTGGTGGTGTGGGCGTTCCTGTGTTTCGGTCTGGCGGTTCGGGCCTTGGCAACCGGCCTGCTGCCGACCCCCCCCGCGCTCGATCTGCGCGCGGTCCGCCTCGATCTGAATCGGGCCCATGTCGAGGAACTGGCGCTGCTGCCGGGCCTGGGGCGGACCCGGGCCGAGGCCATCGTGCTGCACCGGATCCGGCACGGGCCGTTCGCTGCGGTCGCGGATCTCGTCCAGGTCGACGGCTGCGGCGAGGTCACGGCCAGCCGGCTCGCCGAGGAATTCGGCGTCTGGTGCAGTGTCCCGGGGAGCTCGGGTGCAGACGGGGGCGCCAGTCGGTAAGCTGCCGGGCTCATGATCTGCCCAGACGACGCCGTGCTCGACGCCGTGCGACGCGCGCTCACCGAGGACCTCGGTGGGGGCGATCTGCGGATGACGTCCGACGTGACGTGTCGGTTGGCGTTGCCGGAGCTCGCGCACGGGCAGGCCCGCATGCTCGCCAAGCAGCAGGGTACGATTGCCGGATTGGCATGTGCCGTGGCGGCCTTCACCCTGCTCGACGGGGCCTGCAAGGTCGAACTGCTGACCGCCGATGGCGATCGGGTCGAGCCTGGGCAGCTGGTGTTGCGGGTCGACGGTCCGATGCGCGCCCTGCTGGTCGCCGAGCGCACCGCACTCAACTTCGTCCAGCGCCTGTCGGGCGTCGCCACGATGACGCGGACCTTCGTCGATGCGGTTGCCGGCACCGGGGCGGCGATCCTCGACACGCGGAAGACGACGCCCGGCTTGCGCCTGCTGGAGAAGCGAGCGGTGGTGGCCGGTGGCGGCACCAACCACCGCATCGGCTTGTACGACCAGGTCTTGCTGAAGGAGAACCACTTCGGCTTCGCGTTGCCGACGCCGTACGAAGAGGTGGTGCGGCGTTGCGT
>DAIMFJ010000504.1:0-2228 GCA_036724695.1 Planctomycetota bacterium | reverse complement strand
ACCCCATCTCCCTCCCTTTCTCGCCAACTCCTCGGCCTCGTCGTGTTCACGGCACTGGCCGCCTGCAGCAGCGGCAACGGCACCGCCACGGCATCCCCAGGCCCTGGACCCGGCGGCAACAACGGCGGCGGCAACAACAACGGTGGTGGCAACAACAACGGCGGCGGCGCGACCCGCCCAAGCACCCTCGAAGGCACCCTGAACCAGCTCGGGGTCGCCACCGCGACCAGCCCGCGCGAGGTCGCCCCCGGGGTGACCGTGCCCAACGGCTACGCGCCGCTCGGTGCCATCCCAGCCTTGAACAAGACCGCCGAGCTGCTGCTGTTCGGGATCGGCCGGGAGACCACCCTCCAGCAACACCCGTTGGTCCTCCTGGAGCTGACCGGCCAGACCGGGCAGGCGGTCAACGAGGTGCTGCACGCCGTGAATGCCCCGGCGATGCCGTGGGCGACCGAGACGCGCAACATGCAGAGCCTGCCGAGCACGTTGCGCATGCCGAGTGCCGGCGACTTCGACGGTGACGGCCGCGACGAGCTCGCGACGACCTACTGGAGCGGCGGCAACCTGAACGTCCACCTGGTGCAGGACCTGACCGACGGGTTCGCCACCACCACTGCGGTCCTGCAGCCACTGGCCAACGTGACCAACGTCGCCGCCATCGCGGCCGACCTCGACGGCGACGGCGATGACGAACTGGTGACCGGTGTCACCGCGTCGGGACACGGCACGCTGCAAGTCTGGCGCTGGACCGGCGCGCAGTTCGTCGCGGCGATCTCGCCGAAGGTCTACAGCCAGACCCTGCTCAACGCCGCCACCGTGTTGAGCTTCGCCAAGGGCAACCTCGACCGGGATCGCAGCCAAGAACTCGCCGTGACGATCAGCGAAACCCACCAGTCCGACGGCGCCGCCCGCTTCGCGGTGTACGACGACCTGTACACCGACCTGGCCACCCTGCGTGAAGGTCGCTTCGAGGGCCTCGACCAGCAGAACCAGCTTCGCGCCGGGGTCGGCGCCACCGTCGCGATCGGCGACGTCGACGGCGACACGCTCGGCGAGGTCGTGATCGCCGGTCTGACCGCGTTCGGCACCTACTGCAGCGCCGACGAGCATTTCGTGATGGTGCTCGACGACGCCGTCGCCGGCCTGGCGCCGCGCAGCAGCCACTGGTTCGCCCACTTCCACGGCGGCTGTGGCAGCGGTAGCAACCCGAACGTGCGCAACGTGAACGTGTTCACGCCGGACCTCGACGGCGACCGCATCGCCGAGATCGTCGTCAACCAGTTCGTGTTCGACGATCTGCGCGACCCGAACCTCGCCGGCCCGAACGTCGCCCGCGGCTGGGTGCGCCCGAACGCGTGGCAGCTGCCCGGCGAGGTCGTCTGGGAACAGGGTTTCGGTTGGTACGACCGCAGCACCGCCACGATGACCGTCGGCGACTTCACCGGCGACGGCCGCGACGACGTCGCGGTCTACCGCCAGAACCGGGCTCGCGTCGAGGTGTTCGCACTCGCCCAGACCGGCAACACACTGGCCCGCGTGCGCAACATCCCCGTGCCGGATCGCAACGAGCAGTCGCCGTGCAACCCGGTGCTGGTCGCCGCCAACGTCGACCTCGACAGCCCTGTGCTGCACTACTCGGAGGCCGAGTACCAGCTGGTCTACAGCGAACCGATCGTGCTCGCCGCCCTCGCCGCGCCACCGACCGGTGCGGACATCGGCCAGAACGTGGGCGCGAGCTTCACGGCCTTCGGCAACACCAACACCACCGTGCAGGAACGCGAACGTTCGGTGACCTTCAGTGCTGGCGTCAGCGTCGGCATGGACGTCAACGTGCTGGGTGCGTTCGGACTGCAGATGAAGGCGACGATGACCGCCGCCGCGACGGCGTCGCTCGGCACCGCCTACGAACTCGCCAAGACGATCGTCTTCACCACCGCTCCCACCGAGGACACCGTGGTGTTCACCTGCGTGCCGATCGATCGCTACACGTACACGGTGGTCTCGCACCCGGATCCGGCGGCGATCGGCAGCAAGGTGGTCGTCGACCTGCCGCGCAGCCCGATCACGCTGCAGGCCGAACGCGGGTTCTACAACCGCTCGGTACAGCCCGGCGACCTGCAGATCGGTGCGAACGTGTTCACGCACACCGTCGGCGATCCGCGCAGCTACCCGACGATGGTGGCGATGGGCACGTTGCGCGCCGGATTGCGCACCACGCCTGCGACCAT
>DAIMFJ010000503.1:0-2262 GCA_036724695.1 Planctomycetota bacterium | reverse complement strand
CCGGCGACCCAGACGTAGTACTGCGTCGTGTTGACGAGGCCGGTCACCGTCGCGGTGCGCGCGGTGATCGTGCCGGCGGTGTCGTTCCACAGCGTCGCCGCACCGACGTCGTCGGCGGTGCCGTAGTAGACGCGGTACTCGGTGGCATCGGTCACCGCGGGCCACGACAGCTCGAGCTGCGTGTCGCCGGCGACCACGGTCACGACCGGCTCGGGGGCCCACTGCGCGTACAGGTCGAAGTCGGCGTTGCCCATCGCGAACGTCGCCGCGGCGGCGTAGGCGACGCCCTGGCCGTTCGCCATCGTGTTCCAGCCGTCGAACACGAAACCGGTCTTCTCGAGCGTGCCGGCACCGAGCACGCTGACGGTCTGGCCGAGCTCGTAGCCGTTGGCGTCGGTCGGCGCCGTGCCGCCGGTGTTGGTGTTGCCGTGGTAGGTCACCGTGTAGGTGGTCGGCGTCTCGACCTGCCACTGCGCGTACAGCGTCACGTCCGCGGTGCCCATCAAGAACAGCGCACCGGACGCGTAGCTGTCGCCGGTGCCGTTGCCGGCCGTGTTCCAGGTCGTGAACGTGTAGCCCGGCCGCTCGAGGTTGGTCGGCGCCGACACGATCGTGGTCGTGCCGGTCTGCATCTGCACGCTGGTCGGCGCAGAACCGTGCGTGCTGCCATTGCCGTCGTAGCTGAGGCGGTGCTCGGCGAGCAGCGCGTCGGACACACCGGAGTCGCAGGCAGCGAGGAACGAGAACGCGAGCGCGGCCGCACCGGCCACCAGGCCCCGCAGCTTGCGGCGCCAGCTCGGGACGAAGGATGTGGACATCACCATGCCACGTGTTTCGGATCGCCACTTGGCACGGCTGGATGCGACCGAGCGATTTTGCCGCGGTCGCCACAAGGTGTTCTACAGAAACTGTTTGTGGTCGCGATTCGGCGGGATCGTGGCCCTCGGACACGCTTCCGGAGCGGCCCCAGACCGGGAATTCCCGGCGCGGGGAACCGCGGCCGTGTGGCTCAGGGCAGGCGCACCCAGAAGGGCTGCGCAGGCAACTTCGCACCGTTCCTGAACGTGGCGGCGGGTGTGCTGGCCCACGCATAGCGGGCCTGCTGCGGCAGCGCGACCGCGGGATTGCCGAGTCGTAGGGTGTCGGCCGAACTGGTCACCTGGGCCGGGTGCCAGACGCCGTCTTGGCCACACACCTCGAAGCCGGCCGCTGGTTCGGCGAGCACGATGCCGCCGTCGCAGCCATCGAAGCGCACCAGCAGGTCCGCGCCGTGCCGTTCGACCGCGATCGGGAACGGCCCGTCGCAGGCCACCGCTTCGCCATGGTGCTTGTGGCGGGCCTGCAAGGCCAGCCGTTCGCCGACGGTGCGTTTGTCGCGCGGATGGATGTCGTCGCGGTCGCCGACGTCGAGCGTGACCACCATGCCGGTGCGCGGCAACTGCAGGGCACTGGCCTGCGCGAGCCGTAGCGCCGCGGCTTCGCCGCGATCGCCTTCGTACGCGAACGGCGCGATCTGCACGAAGTAGAACGGCAGCGGCCTCGCGAACGTCTGCCGCCAGTCCCCGATCATCGTCGGGAACAAGCGCGCGTACTGCTCAGCGCGGCCGCGGTTCGACTCGCCCTGGTACCAGATCGCGCCGGTGAACGGGAACGGCGCCAACGGTGCGATCATCGCGTGATACAGCACCGCCGGGCGGTTGGGTTCGTTGCCGTCGTCGCGCGGCCAGCGCGGCAGGTCGCGCAGGCTGGCACCCGTCGTGCGGCGCCAGCCGTCGGCCAGCGGCAGCACGGTGCCGTCGGCGGCCCGCAGCACGAAGTCGGCAGCACTGCCCGCGAGGCCACCTTCGCCACCGGTGTCGACGACCCGGATGCGCAGCCGGAGTTCGTCCGTGTCGGCGGTCAGGGTGGCCGGGATCGGGTACTCGCGCCGCGTTGCCCATGCGCCGTCCTGTTCGTGGCCGCCGACGCGTGTTTCGTTGCACCAGACGGTGTCCATGTCGTCGATTGCACCCAAGGTCATCGCCAGCGCGGCGCCGCGCCAGGCCCGCGGCAGCGCGACGCGCCGTTCGTAGACAGCGACGCCGTCGAAGTCGGCGAGCCCCTGCCTGGACCAGACGTCCGGCAGAGTCACCGGTCGCGACTCTCCGGTCGCCGCCGCCACATCGACCGCGCGCCAGAACGCGGCGCGCCGCCCCGCCAGGCTCTCCTCCGGCTGCGCGCCGGCGCGGGTCGCCGCCAGCGCCGCCGCGACCTCGGGGAACG
>DAIMFJ010000502.1:0-2277 GCA_036724695.1 Planctomycetota bacterium | reverse complement strand
GTGATCTCGTGCCAGCCGTGCTCGGCGGCCCACGAACCGAACGACCCCGGCGTCGCATAGCCGATGTCGGCGACCAGCGGCAGCTGGCTGCGTTCGGCGAGCCAGCGGCCGAGTTCGCTGGCCGCGGGATCCTCGACGCAGGCCAGCGGGGCATGCACGGCGACCACCGCGCGCGACGGGCGGAGCGCTTCGATCAACGCCAGCAACGCCTGCGTCTCGGGTTCCGAAGCCGGGGCGCTGCCGGTCGACAGCGCGATGTCGCGCGGTTCGTCGGACAACACGCGGTAGGCGACGCCGTCGGCTCGCCAGTTGCGAGCCGGGAAGTTGCGGTTGAGGTCGACGCCCCGCGCGTTGGCGCGGGTGCCGCGGGCCAAACCGTCGGGATTGGCGGCAAGCACCACGGCGACGTTTGCCGACGGCTCCGGCAGGTGGCGCAGCGCCCACGACAACACGGCGGTCGATTCGGGTTCGTCGCCGTGGATGCCGGCGAACACCAGCACGTCGCAGGGGCCGCTGGGCCGCCAGACCGACAGCGGCGCGCCGAGCGTGCTGTGGCCATAGGTGTCCGGGGTCCACGCGAAGGTGCCGCGTTGCTGGCGAGGGCGGAGCTGCATGCGGCGGCGATCCTAACCAGCGAACAGGTCGGCGACAGGCGCAGCCCCGATTCCCGGTCCGTCGGTCGCCGCGACCACGCCGTCCTGCAGCACCGGGCCGACGAACGGGTCGTTGGCGACCAGCAGCGCCCCGTCGAGGTCGACCCAGTCGGCCAGCGGCGCCAACTGGGTCGCCGCGGCGATCGCACACGACGTCTCGGTCATGCAGCCGAGCATCGTCGACAGGCCCAGCGCGCGGGCCGTCTCGAGCATCGTGCGCGCCTCGCGCAGGCCGGTGGCCTTCATCAGCTTGACGACGATGCCGTGGTAGACACCCGGGATCCGGCGCAGGTCGGCGAGGCGCTGGCAGCCTTCGTCGGCGAGGATCGGCAGCGGACTGTGCCGGGTCAGCCAGGCGAGGTCGTCGAGGCGTTCCTTGGGCATCGGCTGTTCGACGAACTGCACGCCGCGCGCGGCCAGCCACTCGACTTCGCGCAACGCGGCCTCGCGGTCGATCCAGCCCTGGTTGACGTCGACGCGCAGCGGCGTGTCGGTGGCCGCGCGGATCGCCTCGACCATCGCGCGGTCGGTTGGGCCACCGAGCTTGATCTTGAAGGAACGGAACCTGCCGTGCATCGCCGCGGCGAGCTCGCGGGCGACGTCCGGTGGATGGATGCCGATCGTGTAGGAGGTGGGGGGCGTCGTGGCGCGATCGAGGCCGAGCAGTCGGTGCCATGGTTGGCCGAGGCGTTTGCCCAGCCAATCGTGCAGCGCCAGGTCGAACGCGGCCTTCGCGGCGGGCTGGCCCGGGGCGTGGCGGTCGACGGCGGCGAGCAGCGCTGCCGTCGCGAACGGATCGTCGAAGCTGCGCAGGTCGAGGCTCGTCAGGAACGCCGCCGCCCCCGCCTGCGTCTCGCCGAGGTACGGCGGCATCGCTGCTTCGCCGTAGCCGCAGATGCCGTCGCGCCGCAACGCCACCAGCAAGGTCGGTGTCGTGGTGCGCGAACTGTTGGCGAGCGTGAAGCGCTGCCGCAGTTCGAGTGTGTAGGGCACGACGGCGAGCTGCCAGGGCGACGGGCGGTGGGTCACGGCGAGGTGGCGTGGGGGAGCAGTTCGAGTGGGCAGGCGGTCGGTGGTTCCGTGGGTGGCGCGGCGCGCAGTCGCGCTGGCGCACCAAGCGGCAGCGTCCAGCTGCCTGGCCGGTGGCCGAACGGCAGGCCGGCGACGACCGGCACGGGGAGCCCCGCCAACCGTTCGCGCAGGACTGCCAGGGTGCCCGGATCGACGCTCGCCGCCGGGGTGTTCGGCTGGTGGAAGTCGCCGAGCGCGACGCCGGCGACCTGGCGGAACACGCCCGCCGACGCCAACTGCGTCAGCATGCGGTCGAGCCGGTACGGTGCTTCGCCGACGTCTTCGAGGCACAGGATGGCACCCTGCAGGTCGGGGACCCAAGGGGTGCCGAGCAAGGCACACAACAGGCTCAGGTTGCCGCCGAGCAACGGGCCTTCGGCGAGGCCAGTGGCCAGCACGGTGGCGGCTTCGGCGAGCCAGGGCAGCGCTGGTGGACGCGCCGGTGCGAACAGCAGCTGCCGCTGCAGTTCCCAGCCGTCGGGCCCCGGGTCGAGTTCGGTGCTGGTCGCCACCATCGGGCCGTGCAAGGTGACCAGCCGCATGCACCGCCACG
>DAIMFJ010000501.1:343-2290 GCA_036724695.1 Planctomycetota bacterium | reverse complement strand
CGCCGAAGATGGCGATGGCGCCCGCCGCTGGCGGGAAGGAGAGGAAGTTGGTCTCGTTCTCGGTGATGAAGACTCGCTGGACGGGTAGCACCAGCGCCGCGAAGCTCGCAGCGTCCAGGGTGATGTCGGGCAGGCTCTGCGACGAGGATGGGCAGCCCGGCAGGCTGGGCAAGGCCGGGTCGAGAAGGCGAAACCGAATCCGGACGGGCTTGTCCAGGAAGCCGAATCGGCGCGTGAACTGCGGGACACCGATCGCGTCAGACTCGATGACTTCGGGTGGCAGAGCCAGGTTCAGCAGCTCGGCCAGGACGCCTCGGTGGGCCTCGATGAACTTGCTGTCCACGCCAGGCACGTCGACCTGGCGCAGGTAGACGGCCGGTCGAGGATGGGCCTGCAGCCATGCGACGACGGCCAGCAGACGATCCCAGCGGTCGACCAGATCCAGCGCCTGGATCGGCCGCCGAGACAGCCACGCCAGCAGCGGCGGCTGCGCGGCCGCCGTCCGCTGCCACACCGCCTCGAACCGCTGCGCTTGACGAGCCTTGCCAATGAAGGCCAAGGCGTTCTGCAGGGTGTCGATCCAGACGACCGCAGGGAGCCGCTGCATGCCCTGGACGCGGTGATTCCACTCGCGCCATTCGATTCGAACCTGAGGGGTATCGGCGATGGCACGCACCCACTCACGAACGTCCTCGAACCGATCGGACAGGTCGGAAGCCGAGGGGACCTTCAGGTTCAGGCGCAGCGGCCACGGAACAGTGTCCGTCACCGCCGCCCGCAGCAATTCGCCACGATCCCACAAGCGTTGGACCTGAGCGCGCAGATGTGCCGGCGTGGTCCAGCTCATGGTGCCGCGCCGTCTCCGGGGGCCCTGGCTTCGGCCATGCCTTCCGCTTTCTGAACCCGGTACTCCTCGATCGACAGGCAGCGCAGCCGCGAGTCGCGCCCGCCCTCGTTGTGCACGAAGCCGACGCTGGCCACGAAGGGCTCGATGATGTGGATCTTCTGCAGCGGCGTGACGATCAACAGCTGCAGATTGAGCTGCTGGAACAGGCGCAACCCGTACTGCGCCGACTCGTCCGACCCGCGCCCGAAAGCTTCGTCGATCACGACGAAGCGGAACGACCGCGAACGAACGGCGCCCCACTCCAGTCCGAATTGGTAGGCCAGGCTCGCCGCCAGCACGGTGTAGGCCAGCTTCTCCTTCTGACCGCCCGACTTCCCACCTGAGTCCGAATAGTGCTCGTGCTCGGCGCCGTCGGCGCGCCAGCGCTCGCTGGCCGAGAACAGGAACCAGTTGCGTACGTCGGTGACCTTGGCGGTCCAGCGCCGGTCGGCGTCCGACAGCCCTTCGCGGCCTCGAAAGCGGTCGATGATGGCCTTGACCTGCAGGAACTTGGCTTCCGAATACTGTTCGTCGGCCGAGCCCGTCATCGCACCCTCGGTGCACGCCCGCAAATCCTGCTGGAAGTCGCGGATCTCCGCATCCGGGCTGGGCAGCGCCACCAGCTTGATGTACCGGCCGGGGTTGTAGTCGATGGCCTGGAGCGACTGGTTGATGAAGTCGACGCGCTCCTTGATCGTCTCGCGCTCGCGGGCGAGCTGGGCGTTGAAGTTGGCGATCTCGTTGATCGTGTTGACGTTCAGCAGCTCCTTGAAGCGTGCCTCGAATCGCGGCAGGTCGTCGCCCTTCAAGCCGGTGAGCATCCGCTCGTACTCCGGCAGCGCCGCCAGGCTCACGTCCATCTCGACGGTCTCGGCCTTGAACTCCTCCTTGAAGCCGCGCATGGCATTGACGATGCGCTCGGTCAGACGGGCCAGGCGCTTGTCCTCCGCGTCGATGCGCTCCTGCAGCCACTTGCGCACGTCCTGCTCGCGGTTGTCGCAGGACTCGACCGACAGCTGATGCTCACCCAGCGCCTGCGAGCGCCAGTCATCCAGGCGCTC
>DAIMFJ010000501.1:0-333 GCA_036724695.1 Planctomycetota bacterium | reverse complement strand
AGTTCGCCAAACCGACCCCGAGCGGCCTCGAGCTGGCGCCCCAACTCTTGCAGCGTGTCGGATGCGGCTTCCAACCGTGCACGCTCCTCGGTGAGTGCAGCAATCTGGCGGGCCAGGCTCATCCAGTCGATGTCCGCAAAGCGGGTGAACTCTTCCAGCTTGCTGAGTGCATCCAGCCGGCCCCGCAGTTCGTTGCGCGCCTGCTGGATCTCGCCGATGCGCTGCCCCAGCGTGGCAAGTCTTGCCTCCAGGCGCTCTCGCTGATCGCGCAACGCACGTAGCTTGTCGGCATTGCTCCAGCCGAGCACATAGCGGCTGCGGTCGTCGATCCGG
>DAIMFJ010000500.1:0-2292 GCA_036724695.1 Planctomycetota bacterium | reverse complement strand
CGCCGAACTCGCGCCCGAGCTCGCCGACGAAGACGTGTTCGAGCGCCTGCTCGAGCAGCTCGCGGACCGGCAGCGTCTCGGGGAACGCGACGATGTCCGGCCGCGGCGTCATGATCGTCGACACCTGCAGCTCCTTGAGTGCCACGATGTTGCCGATCCAGGTCCGTTCCGACTCGGCCAGGGGGGCCTCCGACGTCGAGTCCTCGACCGCCGCCAGCACCTGCTTCTGCACCTCGGCAGCGTCGCGCGACGCCGCGACCTTGACGCCGAGCACCAGCAGGCAGAACCGCGTCACCGCCAGCAGCGGCAACACGAGCGGCCAGCGCAGCAGCCACCAGGCGCCCCGCACCCACGGCAGCACGGCGACCAGCGTGCGTTCGGCGCGGGCGTGGCCGACCGCGACCGGCAGGCTGCCGCCGATCAGCAGCATGACGCCGAGGAACACCGCCAGGGCCAGCGCATGGTTGGCGGCGTCGACGCCGCGCAGCAGGAAGTGCAATCCGACCAGCCAGCCGATCGCGGTGTACGCGAACGCGACCACCAGGTATTCGCGGTCGTGCCGGTCGAGGTCGCCGGCCATCGCCTCGGCGCGTTGGTCGCCGTCCTCGGCCAGCTGCTTGAGCAACGCCGGCGAGTAGCCGCCGAGCCCGGTGGCGGCCCAGGTGCCGAACCCCGCCAGCAGGATGCCGGCCAGGCTCAGGGTCAGGTCGAGTGGCGACACGGTTGCCGCCAACGTCACCGTCGGCAACTGGGAATGCGCCAGCACCGCGCCACCCCGCAGCAGGACGACCCGCGCCAGGCCGAGCACCGGCACCCGGCGCCGCCCCGCCTCGGACGGCGGCTGGGCGGCGCGGGCCGGACTGGCAGGGAAGGGGTCTTCGGCCGCACTGCCATCGACGGCAGGCGGTTGGCTGTTCGGGGTCTGTCTGGGCACTGGCCTGTCGAGCATAGCCGAGGATTGCGGCTGGCTGGCGCGGGAATCCAGCGCTCAGCCGATGTTTACGTTCCGCCGAATCATCCGGACAGGCGTTGCCCAGGCGTCTCGACCTGCGGCGCCTCGCTGCCGTCGAGGTCGACCGAGAAGCGGTTGCGGCCGTGGTCCTTGCTCGCGTACAGCGCGTGGTCGGCCCGCTCGATCAGGCGGTGGGCGGTGTCGTCGGGCAAGGCCATCGTCAGCCCGATCGACACGGTCAGCGGCAGCGCCAACTCGGTGCCGCGGCGTTCGACCTCGGTGAAGATGCGGGTCGCCAGCACCGCTGCGTCCTCGGGCGGGGTGTCCGGCAGGACCAACACGAACTCCTCGCCGCCGAAGCGCGCCAGGATGTCCGACTTGCGCACCCGTTCCTTCAGCAGGGTCGCCACCGCGCGCAGCGCCTGGTCGCCGACCAGGTGGCCGAACTGGTCGTTGAGGCGCTTGAAGTGGTCGAGGTCGCACAACAGCACCGTCAACGGCGACCCGGAGCGGGCGCTGCGCGCCAGCTCGCGGTCGAGCGCCTGCATCGCCATGCGGCGGTTGAACAGCCCGGTCAGCGCGTCGGTCAACGCCACCTGGTCGGCCCGTTCGCGCCGCCGCCGCAGCAGCAGGTTCTCCTTCAGCAGCGAGCCGGCCTGCGCCAGCGTCAGTGCGACGGCTGCATCGCGGGCCAGTTGCAGCGGCGCCTGGCGGGCCGCACGGTCGAACAGCAAGAACGCCGGCGTGCCGAATTCCCGGTTCAGTGCCACCGCCAGCACCTGGTCGGCACCGAGCGTGGTCAGCAGTCCCGGGCCCGCGTCGCTGCGGCAGTCGAGCAGCACCGGCCGTTCGTCGAGCAGGCCGCGCCGCAGTTCGGCGGTCTCGTGGGCGCTGGGCGCCACCTGCACCTGCACGATGCGCCGCGCGGTCAGTTCGGCCTTGCTGCGCAGCACCAGGCCGTGACCACCGACGAACTTGGCATAGACGACGCGGTCGAAGTCGCCGTAGCGCAGACCGGCCGCCAGCAGGGCGGTGACGATGCTGCGGTAATCGTCGCCGCGGCGGCTGGCCAGCACGCTGAGCAGGATCTCCTCGAGTGGTGTGCCTTCGCCGGCGACCAGCGGTTCGTCGCTGGCGTCGAGGAGGCGGAGGTCCACCGGCCGCTGGGGATCGAGTCCGTAGGCGCCCAGCAGGTCGAACAACTGCCGGCGCAACTGCCGCGCCGCCAGCAATTCGGCGCGGTCGGCAGCCTCGGCGACCAGTTCGGCGTCGGCCGCGCGGCCGGGTGCTGGGAACTCCGCCAACGTCGCCAACCGCGCGGCGGCGGCGAGCTGGTCGCG
>DAIMFJ010000499.1:0-2318 GCA_036724695.1 Planctomycetota bacterium | reverse complement strand
CGCGCAGTTTGCTGGGCCGAAACACAGCTGTCAAAGCGCTCACTGCACCGCGGCGGCGCATGCCGCCTGCGGCCGGCTTCCTGGCACCAGCGCCTCCCACTCGGCCTCGGTCAGCTCTCGCCCGACTAGGCGACAGGCCTCGCCCAGCCAGTGCCTGCGGTCCAGCGCCAGTCGGAAGGTGTCACCGCCCAAGCTCGCGACCGAGAGCTCCTTGCCGTCCCCCGAGACCGCAATGGCCGTGAGTGCCTCAGCGCTCACCTGCAGGCTGGCCATGGGGATCAGTGTGTCCATGTCCCAGAGGTGCAGGCGGCCCTCGTGGTCACCCGCTGCCACCAGTCCGGCCGGACGCGACAACACGAGCTTGCTGACCGCACCGCCGACACGCCGGTTATGGAGCCGCCGGTACACCATTCCATCGACGATGCCGATGTCCGTGCCCGCGCTGGAGCCTGCACCCGCCACCACGGTGCGCCCGCTGCCCGGCTCACGTGCGATGTGTCCCGCAGTCACAGTCAGCGCCAAGCGGGAGGTCTCGCGCGCCGGCTCGTCCGCGAAGTCGACGCGCCGCAACGTACTGTCGTCAAGCACCACCTCCACCGTACGCCCTTGGGCTGCCACGAGCGCCCGTGCCGGTGCGGGCAAGCGATGACGGCGCACAGGGGCCGCGGGGGCTGTCAAGTCAAAGCGCAGCAGGGTCTGTTCGCCTTCCACGGCATACAAGGCCTTGCCATCCTCGCCCAGTGCGAGCACGCTCAACGCCGGCCCGCTCCGGCGCAGAACGTGGGGTGCGCCTTGCAGGGGCCAGGGTGCCCATAGCAATCCGCCCCCACGCGTTGCCCAGGCTAGGCGCGTTGCGTCCGGGGCGAATGCGGCTGCGGCCACCAGGTTCTCGGCGATAGGTTCGAAGCCGTCGCGGTCGGGCCGCGTGTCGGCCGGCGCCACTGCGGCCTCCCCAGCGGTGGCCAGCGTCGACTGCAGTATGTCAGCCCGAGTCTCCCAACCTTGCGGGGTCCATCCCACCAGTAGTGCTGCATCGGTAGCGGTGGTCACGGCCACGGCACGGCCCATGCGGTCATACGCCAGGTCCACGAACTCCCCGCCGGGCGGCGGCACCGGCACGAACAGCTGCGAGCGCCTCTGCAGATCCCACACCGCCACCGACCCGTCGCCTGCGCCACTAGCCGCTAGGCTGCCATCATGCGACAGCGCCACGGCATACACCGTGCGGGCATGCGCGCGGATCAGCGTCGTGGCCTCGGCATCGACGCGGGGTGGCTTCAGAACCACGTCGCCAGACGCGAAACCCAATACCAGCAGGTCCTGCCGCTGCAGCGGGCCCCGTTCGGTACGCGGTCCGATCGCGGCGGACGAGAGGAAGGAGCCCTGCATTCGCGTCGGCGTTCCCACTCCGTCGCCGGGCGCGAAGGCTGTGAACGAGTTGCCATCGTCGATCACCCGCAGCTCGCCGTTGCGAGCGAACTGCAGCGCACGAGCGTTGCCGGTGCGCGCCGTACTCATGCGGCGCAGGGGCTCGCCACTGCCCGAACGAAAGACGTCGATCAGACCCTCGCTGGACGCCGCTGCGACCTGTTCGCCGTCCTCCGAGAAGGCCAGCGCGGTGATGCGCTGGGCTTCGAATCGCTTGGTCCATAGAACCTTGCGCCGTTCGCGGTCCAGCAAGGCAAACTGGTGGTCGTAGTTTCCCACCGCCACCCAGCGCCCAGTGGGATCGACTTGCAGCGCGAGCACGGGCAGCCGGGCCGAACCGAAAACGCGCAGGGGCGCACGCATGCCGTCCCGCTGGACAACATAAACACGCCCGTCCTGCGCGCCCACCCAGAGCTCGCCCGACGGCTCGTGGATGTCCAGCGCCAGCGGCGCAGCGCCGAGTGGCGGATCGAGCGGCGTCCGCCCCATCGTCTGCAGGTCCAGCCGTACCAGCGTGCCGTCTTCCATACCGATGGTGAGCTGCTCGCCCTGTGGATTGAAAGCCAGCGCCGAGATCCCGGCTTCGCCCACGCGCAACATGTTGCGAAGGTAGGGCTGGGCATCCAGGCGTTCGAGCACCGCGCCATGGGCTTCCGGTGTGGCGGTGATCGACGCGGCCTGAACCGCCAGCAGCAGGCCGGTGTCGGGGCTTGCCGCTTGGCGCGCCTCCGCGGCCACGAAACGGGACAGCGCCAATCGCCCTTCATGCTCGGCCCGGATCCACAGCACGGCGATGGCCCCCGCCGCTGCGATCGATAGGCCGACCAGCAGCCGCAGCCTGCGGGTCTGCGCCGTCGCCGACTCCTCGAGGAACGCTACGATCGCTTCGC
>DAIMFJ010000498.1:0-2337 GCA_036724695.1 Planctomycetota bacterium | reverse complement strand
GGGCGTTCCGCACGTTCCGACAGCAGCGGCAGCAGCGCGCCATGCACGGCGGCGGCCGCGGCCGCCGCGTCCCGGTGCGGCCTGGCCAGCGCCGCTGCCGCCGCCTCGGCGCCGCGATAGAACTCCGCCTGGCTCATCGCCGCACGATACGGCGGTGGTTGACCTCGGCAAGCGGCTGGCCGATGGTGGTGGGGATGCTGCGTTCCCGCCTGAGCTTGCCGTTGTTCTGCACCTTGCTGTGGGCGGCGTTCGCGACCCTTCCGGCGTTGCCTGCCCAGACGCCGGTGGTCAGCTGGGCCGGCGAGACGATGCGGCTGCGGTCGGGCACGGTGACGCCGAACGCAGGGGGGGTCGCGGTGGCGCTGGTGATGGAGAACGACAACCAGAATGCGTCGCTGCCGAGCAGTTTCCGCCGCTGGTGGCACGGCGAGATCGGCAACCTGCCGGCCGCCGGCACGACGCTGGTCGTCACGGTGAGCAACGCCGGCTACAGCGACCGCATCCTGCCGGTGTGGGCACGCTCGAGCGACGGCGTGACGTTCGGCGCGTACGAGCGGCTGCCAACCAGCGCGGTGCCGACCCAGCCGACCAGCACCTCGCACCGCTTCACCGTCGTCGTGCCGGCCGGCTCGGTGGCGATCCGGCTCGCCAAGTACTTTCCGTACACGACCGCGCAGAAGATCGCCTGGCTGCAAGGGCTGGCGAGCCATCCGCACCTGCGGGCGGTGACCGTGCTCGGCCAGTCGGTGCAGGGCCGGCCGATCGAGCTGCTGGAGTTCACCGACGCGAGCGTGCCCGACGCCGGCAAACGCCGGATCTGGATCCACTCCGGCATCCATCCGGCCGAGACCACCAGCTACTTCACCGTCGAAGGGCTGGTGGCGTGGCTCGGGTCCGGCGAGCCGTTGGCCGAAGCGCTGCTCGACCGCACGATCGTCGACATCGTGCCGATGGCCAACCCCGACGGCGTCGTGCTCGGCAACTACCGGACCAACGCCAATTCGAGCAACCTCGAGAACGAATGGGCGGCGCCGTACGCGTCGCCGCAGCCGGAGATCGTCGCGTTGCGCACCGCGATCGAGGGCTTCCTCGGCACGGCGACCGCTCCCGCCGCCAACCCGATCGACGTCGTGCTGAACCTGCACAGCTCGCACAACGTCACCTACCCGTTCCACTTCCTGCACACGGCGAACCCGAACTGGCACCCGGTGACCAGCAACGCCGGCGTGCTGCCGGTCGTGCACCAGCTCGAACTGCAGTGGATCGCCGCGTTCCGGCAGCGCAGCGCGTTCGTCGCGCTGGGCAGCAACCAGTCGAGCAGTGCCGGCGCGCCGAGCCGGCCGTTCGTCGAGTCGATGGTGCACGACCGCTGGAGTGCGGATCCGGCGTGGACCGGCGCGCCCAACCTGCAGGATCCGCTGATGGCGATCACCTTCGAGGGCACCTACGGTCCCGGGCCGGGCAGCGCCTGGAACACGCCCGCCGACTACCAGCAGGTGGGGGCCGAACTCGGCCGCGCGCTGGCCGACTTCGGTGGCGTGCAGGCGACCGCGTCGCTGTCGGCGTACGGCAACGGCTGCGGTGGGTTGGCGCTGGTCGGCCAGTTGCAGGCCCAGGCCGGCGGCCACCAGGCGACGCTGCACCTCGCCGGCGCACCCGCCAACCAGCTGGCTGGCTTCCTGTTCGGCTTCGCGGTGGCCAGCACCCCGTTGCCGGCCCCGTGGGCGAACTGCCTGTTGCTGCAGAGCCTCGACGCCAGCGTGTTCGTCGTCAGCGACCCGCTCGGCATGGCGAGCGGCGGTCTGTTCCTGCCGCCATGGCCGGGTCTGGCGGTCTATGCGCAGGCACTCGCGCTCGACACCGGCAGCAACCCGGCGGTCGTGCGCACCAGCAACGGCTTGTGGATCCGCAACGACTATTGAGCGACCGCGTTCGCCAGAAGGGGGTCCGCTCCGGCAGCACGGGCGTTATGGTGCACAGCATGGTGCGACGGTTCCTTGGCTCCCGGTCGGTTGGGCTCGGCCTGCTGCTGCTCGCGACGACTCCCTTGCTCGCGCAAGGCGAAGACGAGTTCTACCGCGACCTGCTGCGCGGCGGCCAACGCAAGCTCGACCGCGGCCAGATCGGCCAGGCGCGCGCCGACTTCGAAGAACTGCTCGCCGCCGCGGAGGAGGAAGCCCCGCCCGACCGGCCGAGCCCGGAGCTGGTGCGCGGCGCGCAACTCGGGCTGCTGGCGATCGAACGGCGCAGCGGCGCGTTCGCGGCGGTTCGCGAGGCGTTGGCGGGCTGGTCGGCCGAACACCTCGCCGAACCCGGCGCGGCGCTGCTGCTGGCCAG
>DAIMFJ010000497.1:0-2351 GCA_036724695.1 Planctomycetota bacterium | reverse complement strand
CCAGCACGCCGGGGCCCGCCTGCAGCGCCGCGGTCGCCGCCGCCAGCACGTCGCCGACGCCCGCCACTGGCACGGCGATGCCAGCGGCCACCAGTCCGTCGCGGATCCGCTCGCTGGTCGCCTTGTCACCGACCCCGGCGAGCGCGCAGACCACGGCCTCGGGAACCTGGATCGCGAACGCCGCCCGCAGCGCCGCCGCCTACCCGTCGATCGTCGCTTCGATGCCGTGCACGGCCGGCTGCACGGTGCGTGCGTCCCCGCCCGGCAGCCGGCCGGGCGGTGCCCATTCGAAGCGGCAATGGCTGCCGCCGACGTCGAGGCCGAGGAAGGTCATTGGCCGGCCAGCCTAACGCACGGGCTCACCCGCGAGCCAGCGCCGGACCTCGCCGACCACCCGTTCGGGTGCGATCAGCGCCTGGCAGTGCGGCGTGCGATCGCAACGCGGCAGGTAGCAGCACAGGCAGTCGAGGCCTTCGGGAGCCAGCTTGCTGCCGCGGCCGTACAGCTCGATCTCGTGCAGCGACGTCGGGCCGAACAGCACGACCGCCGGCACCCGGCGGGCCGCCGCGACGTGCACGGCGAGCGAATCGCTGGTCACGACGACCCGGCAACGTTCGAGCAACGCGGCGAAGCGGCCGAACGAGTTGTGGTTGCCACCGTCGTGCACGGCACAGCTGATCCCGGCGTCGAGCAGATCGCGGTGCCGCTGCACTTCCTCGGGGCCGCCGAGCAACAACACGCGCCAGCCGGCGGCGTCGCACAGGCGCAGGAACGTGCGTTGGTGCTCG
Organism: Planctomycetota bacterium; assembly: GCA_036724695.1. Classification (GTDB taxonomy): domain Bacteria; phylum Planctomycetota; class UBA1135; order UBA1135; family UBA2386; genus JACKIC01. The sequence continues at coordinate 1,563 of DAIMFJ010000497.1, read as the reverse complement.
TGCGTCCACTGCTTGTAGGCCCAGCGGCCGCCCGCTCCGGTGTTGAGCCCGATCCACGGCCGGTCGGCCGGTCGCGACGCGAAGAACTGCTCGGCGTAGGCGCGATCCGCGGCACTCGGCTCGAGGATCGGCTCCTGCACCAGTGCTGGGTCGAGGCCCAGCACTTCGGCGACCAGTTGCTGGTAGGTGCAGCGGTTGGCCTTCTTCTGTTCGTCCGACAACCCCATCGCCAACCAACGGCCAGCCGCCGGCGACAGCGCGACGACCCGCCCCCCGGCATCGCGAACGTAGCCGCGCCGCTCCTTGCCTTGCGCGAACGCCGCCAGCGCCGCGGCGTCGGGATCGGCGTCCGGACAGAGCACCACGTCGAACCGTTCGCTGGCGAGCCGCGCCGTCGTGACCACGTCGTCGGTGGTCAGCACTTCGTCGACCAGGCGATTGCCGCTGAACAACCCCGCCGCCGACGGCCGCGTCAACCACGTCACCTTGGCACCCGGCCAGGTGGCATGGATCGCCGGCAGGAACGCGGTCGTGCGCAGCACGTCGCCGGTCGCGGCGAGCTTGACGACGAGCACCCGGTGACGGATCGGCGCGTATTCGTCGCAAGTGCCGCACACCTTGCCGCGCTGCTTGTGCGGGGCGCACGGGCGGTCCCAGCGGACATGGCGGCAATCGTGTTTGAGGTCGGGCTGGCTCACGATCGGGTATCGGCTGACGCACAGAGCGGACCGGAACCAGAGGTTATGCCGGCGGCGGCATCGACCGGACGGTGCCATCGGGAATTTCGTGCTTTGTTCCAGTCCGAGGTTTGTGGCCTCATTCCGGCATGACCGAACTCGCCAGCCTGTGGCTGCCGATCCTGCTGTCGGCCCTGTTCGTGTTCGTCGCCAGCTCCGTGATCCACATGGTGCTGCCGATCCACCGCGGCGACTACCGCAAGCTGCCCCAGGAGGACCGCGTGCTCGACGGCCTGCGGGACGTCGTGCCACCGGGGCAGTACATGTTCCCGTGCCCGGACTCGATGAAGGACATGGGCACGCCCGAGATGCAGGCGAAGTACCAGCGCGGCCCGGTCGGCACCCTGCTGGTCCGCCCGGCCGGGGATTTCGCGATGGGCAAGTCGCTCGGCACGTGGTTCGGGTTGTGCCTGGTCGTCGGCCTGCTGACGGCGTATGTCGCGGGCTTGGTGCTGGCGCCTGGGGACAACCGCGTGTTCCGGGTCTGTGCGACGGTCGCGACGATGGCGCACGGCATCAGCTGCGTGAACGACTCGATCTGGAAGGGCGTGCGCTGGAGCACGTCGCTGAAGTTCGTGTGCGACGGGCTGGTCTACGGTCTCGTCACCGGCCTGACCTTCAGCTGGCTGTGGCCGACGGCGTGATGCCGAGCACGCGCGCGTACAACCAGAGGTGCTGCGCCACGTACTGCGCCGGACGATAGCCCGCGTCGACCCGGGCCGGCCCGGCGGCGGCGAGCCGCTCCCGCAGCAGGCGATCGTCACGCACGCGCGCCAGCGCGGCGGCGAGCGCCGGCGGATCCTCGGGCGGCACGAGCAGGCCGCAC
>DAIMFJ010000496.1:0-2377 GCA_036724695.1 Planctomycetota bacterium | reverse complement strand
TACGCGATCACATGCTCGGCCCAGATCAGCCAGAACTGCTGCGCGCCCGAGCCCAACTCCAGCCGCGGCTCGAACTGGTGCTGCGTCAGCGGGTTGACGATGTCGCGGATCGAGCTGATGTCCAGGCTCGTGCCCAGCTGGTGGTCGCTCGCATACTTGCTCCACAGCGCCGCCGGCAACCGCGCCGCGATCGTGCCGAGCGACATGCCGACCAGCAGCGACGCCAGCGACCCCGCGTACCTGGCGACCAGCAAGGCCATCGCCAGCCCGGCCGGCCACAAGACCCGGTCGATGCCGATCGGTTGCACCAGGGCCGCCGGGGCGGCCAGCGCCTGCATGCCGAGCCACATCGCCAACCCGGTCCAGGCGAACAGCAGCGGCAGCACGAAGCCGTTCTTGGGCAGCCGCTGGCCCAGGCTCAGCAGACCGGCCGCCCAGATCGCCGCGAACGCTGCGAACGGCAGCGGCCACTGCCAGCCGGGAGCCCTGACCGTGCCGGTCGGGAAGGCGACCACGCTGATCTCCTGGGAGTTGCCCTCGAAGCCGGCGTAGGTGTGCTCGGTCGTCAGCTCCCGTTCGGTGGGACCGGACACCCCGAGGCCGACCAGGAGCAGGGCAACCAGCACCAGCACCGCCGCAGCCACTTTGCGGAGCGCCGGAACGGCCAGAGCGAGGGCGCCCAGCAGCTGGGCGAGAACGAGGGCGAGGGCGAGGAGGGTCTCCATGCGTGCGTACCCGAATGCCGATCGGGGGACAGCTTTTCGCCGGTTCGGGGAGCGATGGCCACACTTTTCCCCAGGCCGCACTTGCCCTGGGGCGTAGCCGTCGCTACCGTCTTCCCCCTTCCAAGAGCCAGAATATGACGAAGCAGAAGACCAAGAAGGCGGTGGTCAAGCGCATGCGCCTGACCAAGACCGGTAAGGTCAAGTTCCGCCATGCCTTCACGTCGCACTTGATGGTGCGCCGTAGCAGCAAGCGCAAGCGCCAGCTGCGTCAGAAGGGCCTGTGCAAGGGCCTGATCGCCGTCAACATGCGTGAACTGCTCGGAGGAAGCTAATCCATGTCCCGCGCAACCAACGGACCAGCCACTCGCCAGCGCCGCAATCGCATGCTCAAGCGTGCGAAGGGCTACCGCCAGGGCCGTCGCAACCTGTTCAAGATGGCCTCGAACACGGTGCTCCGCGCCGAGGCCTTCGCCTTCCGTGGCCGCCAGCAGAAGAAGCGCCTGTTCCGCTCGCTGTGGATCGTGCGCCTGACCGCGGCCGTCCGCCCGCATGGCCTGCGGTACTCGCAGTTCATCCACGGCGTGCAGAAGGTCGGCATCAAGCTGAACCGCAAGGAGCTCAGCGAGCTGGCGATCCACGACCCGACGACCTTCGCGGGCATCTGCGCGCAGGCCAAGTCGGCCGTCGCCTGAGCCGCGTCGCGTAGGGCGGCTGGTGCGCCCACTCGCAAGCTCGGCCGCCTGTCCAACCCCGAACCGCCGACGGCGCTGGCACGTTCCAGCGCCGTTTGCGTATCCGCACCCGATTCCCGCGGTTCCCGTTCCCCGGAACCAAGCCCCATGGATCCCACCGCGCTGCGCGCAGAGTGGCTCGCCGCGATCGAGGCGGCGGCCGATCCCGCATCCCTGGCCGAACTCGACCAGCGACTGTTCGGCAGCAAGGGTGCCGTCGTCGAACTGGTCCGCTCGGTGACCGCGCTGCCCAAGGAGCAGCGGCCGGTGTTCGGCAAGCTCGCCAACACCGTCAAGCAGGAGGTCGAAGCGGCCCTCGCCGCGCGCCGCGAACGCTTCGCCGCCGCCGCGATCGAGCGTGAGCTCGCCGCCCCCGACTTCGACCCGACCGAGCCCGGCCCGCAGCCGCGCCGCGGCCACCTGCACCCGATCACGATCGTGCAGAACGAGCTGGTCGACCTGTTCACCAGCATGGGGTTCGCCTGGGAGGACGGTCCCGAGGTCGAGTCCGAGTACTTCAACTTCGACGCGCTGAACATCCCGGGCGACCACCCGGCGCGCGAGAGCCAGGACACCTTCTGGCTGGACAGCAAGCACCTGCTGCGCACCCACACCTCGCCGGTGCAGGTGCGCACCATGCAGCGCCTGACCAGACACGGGTTCCACCCGCCGCTGCGCGTGATCGTGCCGGGCCGCTGCTTTCGCAGCGAGACCGTCGACAAGAGCCACGAACACACCTTCTACCAGATGGAAGGGCTGGTCGTGGACAAGGACGTCAGCGTCGCCAACCTGATCCACACGATGAAGACCTGCCTGCGCGTGATCCTCGAGCGCGACGTGCAGGTCCGGTTGCGCCCCGGCTTCTTCCCGTTCGTCGAACGCGGCTTCGAACTCGACGTCAACTGCCCGTTCTGCTCGGGC
>DAIMFJ010000495.1:0-2402 GCA_036724695.1 Planctomycetota bacterium | reverse complement strand
CGTGCCGAGGCGCTCGCCGCCGAGCAGGACTACGCCGCTGCCGGCCAGAAGCTGCAGGGGCTGCCGCCGACGCCAGCCCTGCTGCGCACCCGCATCTACGACATCAAGCAGAGCCTCGCCAAGGCCCAGGGGCTCGAAGTGGCGTTCCTGCTGCGCGTCGACGAAGGTGGCGAATGTCTGGTGCTGCGCGGCGACAGCGTCGTGATCGGCAATGTGCGGCAGGCGCAGTTGGACCTGCCGGTGCTCGCCAACCTGGCCGGGCGCCACGCCCTGCTGCGGCGCAGTTTGTCGTTCCACGGCGGCATGCAGGACACCGTCGTCGCACTCGACGGCCCGGTGGCGGTCGCTGGGACCCCGGTCCGCGAACGTGTGCTGCAATCCGGCGACAGCGTGCAGCTCGGCCCGGCGTTCGGCTTCCGCTACGAGCTGCCGTCGGCCCGCTCGCTGTCGGCGCGGCTGCAGCTGCAGGCGGGGTTCCAGGTCGCCGGCACCGACCGCGTCCTGCTGCTGAAGGACCGCGGCAAGGATGGCCGGCTGCTGCTCGGCCCAGGCCGCGACTGCCATGTCCGGGTGCCGCGCGCCAGCCACGAGGTCGAGGTCTTCGCGACGCCGAACGGCCAGATCCGGGTGGCGTGTGCCGATGGGGGCCGCATCGATGGGGTGGCGTTCCGCGGCGAGCACCCGGTCGATGCCGGGCAGTTCGTCGAGGCCGGCGGCATCGGCTTTGTGTTGCTGCCCTGGCGGCCAGGCGCCTAGGCGCAAGGGCCTGGGCCGGCCGACGCGCGCTGCCGGCTCCGGGGGATCCCCTAGGCGGCGCCCCGGCCGACGCCGACGCCGGAGAAATCGCCGCTGGCTGCAAATCTTCGGCCGCTCGTCCGTAGCCGTGCTCAACCCCTTTTGAGGTCGTCGATGCTCGCGCTGTGCCTGATCACCTGCCTCGCCAATGCCGTCGCCCAGGACCCGCTGCCGATCCCCGGTGCCGTCGCGGTGCGCGGCGAGGCCGAGCTGTCGCCGGCCGAAGCGCTGGCCTCGGCGCACGCCAAGGCCGAGGCGATGGTCAAGGTGCGGCTGACCGAACGTGCCGAGCGGACCGCGGCCGCGGCGCGCCCGTTCTGGGTGCCCGGAGCGTTCGCCGACCGCGCCGTGGCGCGCTGGTTGGCCGACCTGTCGTTGGCCGAGGTCGTCAAGGTGGTCGACCGCGAGGACCGCACCCGCGAGCACGAATTCGGCCAGAGTTTCCAGACCACCCTGTGGGTCGCCGAAGAACCGCGACAGATCGCCGCCGCCGAACGGCAACTCAAGCGCCGCCTGCAGGCGCTCGAACGCACGACGGCGGCCCGCTTCGGCGGCACCGTCGCGGTCTGGTTGCTGCTCGGCATCCTGGTCGCGTGGCTCGACCGCCTGTCGCGCGGCTACATGACCGGTCGCCTGCGCGCGATCGGCCTGTTCGGTGGTGTCGCCATCCCCGCCCTGTTCTTCGTGTTGTAGGATCGCCTCGCCTCGCCCATGGAAGCCCCACGCCTCGAGCCGTCTGCCGCCCCGCCGCCGCGCGTGGATTGGGAGAGCTTCTACCGCAGCTACCGCAAGCCCGGGTACGTGCCCGGCTTCGAGATCACCAGCAAACTCGGCGGCGGGATGTTCGGGCTGGTGTTCAAGGCGCGCAAGGAGTCGATCGGCAAGGACTACGCGATCAAGTTCCTGAAGGTCGACGACGAGACGGTGCGCGACGCGGTGACCCGCGAGATCGACACGGTTCGCTACTTCGCGCAGATCGACCATCCGAACCTGGTGTCGATCGAGGACCTCGGCACCGTCGACGGCATCCCGTACCTGGTGATGAGCTACGCCGGCCAGGACACGCTGCAGAAGCGCCTCGGCGACGGTTCGCTCGGCCGCGACGAGGCGCTGCACGTGTTCGCGCAGGCGGCGCGCGGCGTGCAGGCGCTGCACGACCATTCGCTGGTGCACTTCGACCTGAAGCCCGCCAACGTGTTCTTGAAGGGCGACGTGGCCCGCGTCGGCGACTACGGACTCAGCAAGCTGGTCACGGCGTCGCGCAACTCGCTGAGTTTCGGCCGCGGCACGCCGTACTACATGGCGCCCGAACTGCTGCAGCGCCGCGGCGACGCGCGCAGCGACGTCTATTCGCTCGGCGTGATGCTGTACGAGTGCCTGTACGGCGACGTGCCGTTCCGCGGCGATTCCGAGTGGGAGGTGCTGCGCAAGCACGAGATCGCGCCGGTGGTGTTCCCGCCGCAGGCGCTGGCCGCCGACCGCGCGGTGATCGAACGCTGCCTGGCCAAGGAGCCGGCCGAACGGTTCCAGTCGGCAGCCGACCTGCTGCGGGCGTTGCAAGCCCCGGTGGCGCTCGGCGAGAGCCTGCTGCTGCCGCGCCGCACGGG
>DAIMFJ010000494.1:0-2416 GCA_036724695.1 Planctomycetota bacterium | reverse complement strand
GCAGGCCGAAGCGCTGTACAACGCGATCCTGGCCGCCGACAAGTGGCGCGGCAACGAGTTCGCCTACATCATGGCGCGCTGCCGCGGTCTGTTGTTCAACGACTTCGGCGACACGGAATGGGCGCAGCGCGCCAGGTCCGGTCGCTGAACAGTCCGGTCGCTGAACGAACGTCGCCGAGCCAAGGGCTGCCGGCAGGATTTTGGGGAAAGTTGGGCTGGAATGCAGCCCTGACCGCCACTGCGGTGTCGAGCGGGAGGTTCCCGACTCGACAGCATCCGCATGGCTGTCGAACAACTGAGCTGGCAGAGGATCGGTGACGCGGCGCGGGCGCGCCTGAGCCGGCACCGCGATCCGTGGACCGTTCGCGAATGCGACGACCTCGTGCAGGAGAGCCTCCTGCACGCCTGGCGCTGGAGCACCAGCGCGCCGCGCACGTACTCGGTGTTGTCCGCCGCGCGCACGATCGCGTGGCGCATGCGCAGCCGCGGTCTGCGTTCGCTGGCCGGGCTGCGCGTCGTCGCCGATTCGCCAGCGGTCGAGGCGAGCTTCGTCGAACCTGAGCCCGCAGATCGCACGTACCGCGTGCGCGGCGAGTCGGTCGCCGGCGAGTGGCTCGCCCAGCAGTTGCACAGCGCACTGGCGCGCCTGCACTCGTTCGACCGCACGCTGCTGCTCGGCCACTGCGAGGGCTTCTCGATGGTCGAGCTGGCCCTGCGCTACGGCTGCTCGCCCGGTGCTGCCAAGGCCCGCGTGTTCCGCGCCCGCCAACGGGTGCGCAAGCACCTCGAGAAGGTCGTGCAGCTCGCCCAGCTGCCGACGTTCGAGAGCTGACTCGTGCGGATCCCAGAATTCCCCCCAACCATGTCGAGGAAGCAAGCAATGCAACGTTGGCAACGAATCGTGGCCGTTTCGTGTTTCTGTGTGACGAGCCTGTTGGCGCAGGCCGGCGAGCCGCCGGCTGGCCAGCAGGGTGGCCAGCCGGGTAGTCCGCCGGGTAGTCAGCAGGGTAGTCAGCAGGGCAGTGAGCCTGTCAAGGCAAGCAAGCCCGCCGCGGCGACCGTCGATGCCGGGCGACAGGCGATCGCGCAGGCCCGCACGCTGCTGGACAAGGTCCGCGGCTTGCGCGGCGCCGAGCGGGTGGCTGCCATCGAGGCTGCGGCGACCGCGTTCGACAAGGCGGTCGAGGCGTGCGCGGCGGAACCCAAGCTCGCCGCGGCGGCGGCGTTCCAGGCGGCCGGTGCCTGGCGCCAGCACGGCAGCCTGGCGGTCGCCGAGAAGGCCTACCTGCTCGCCGCGCAGCTCGACGCGTCGCGCTACGGCGCTCGCGCGGTGCTCGGCGCGGCCGACATGCAGCGGCGGCAGAACCGCGGCGAGGAGGCGTTCGCCAGCTACGTCAAGGTGACCGAGCTCGAACCGGGCAGCGGGTCTGCGCAGGAGGCGCGGCTGTGGCAAGCGCGCATGCTGCAGGACGCCGGCAAGATCGACGAGGCGATCGCCACGTTCCAGGTGGCGCTCGAGTCGGCTCGACCGGGGCGCGACACGATCGACACCGCCAACCACCTCGCCCTCGCCTGGATCGAGAAGGGTGACCTGGAAGCGGCCGGGTTCGTGCTCGAGCACGCCGAGGAGGCGGTGGCCGGCATGGGCGAGGAGGATCCGGCGGTCGTGGAACGCCTGCGCAAGGCCCTCGAAGCGATGTCGGCGCGACGGGCCCTGCAGCGCGCGCTCGACAAGCGCAACGGTGCGGCCAAGGACGCGGTCGAGCTCGACCGTGCCAAGGGGGCGACCCCGGCGGCGACGAATGGTGTCGGTGGTAGCAGTGGCACGGGCAGCAGTGCCACCGGCAGCAGTGGCAGCTCCCGCTGACGTGCGTGCTGCTACAGCGCGCCGATCAGCCACTCGACGCCGTTGCTGACGGCGGCGTCTTCCTGCCCCCAACCTGGCGCGAACGACCACGACTGCAGCGTCAGCCGCAGGCCGAGGAAGTTCGGCAGGTTGGGCATCGCCGTCTCCAGCGCGGCCGCTCCGCCGCGTTGCGGCACGGCTTCGACCAGTGCCAGCAGTTTGCGCATCTGGCGGCAGTTCGGCAGGTTCGGCTGTGGCCAAGGCGTCAGTGGACCGACGCGGTCGCGAAACCCGATGGCGATGTAGGTCGGGGACTCGGTCGCGCCGAGCACGTCGACGAACACACGGCGACCGACGATCGGGCGCGAGCCCTCACCTTGTGCAAGCGTCAACCCCGGGTAGCCGCAGCCGGGCCCGACCGTCTGCGCCGACGCGCATGCGAACGGCGTGTACGCCCAGGTGTCACCTCGTCGCGCGGTCACCTCGATGCCGCCGAACAGCACCGGCGCGCGCAGTTTGGCATCGTAGGCGAGACCGTGGCCGATCCGGTACCAGGGCGCGGTCGCCGTC
>DAIMFJ010000493.1:0-2422 GCA_036724695.1 Planctomycetota bacterium | reverse complement strand
ACCGGCTGGCCCTGGCCAATTGGCTGGTCGGCGAGCAGAACCCGCTGCTGCGGCGCGTCGCCGTCAATCGGCTCTGGGAGTTCGTGTTCGGCACCGGCCTGGTGCGCACCAGCGAGGACTTCGGTCTGCAGGGCGAATGGCCGAGCCACCCCGAACTCCTCGACTGGCTGGCGGTCGAGTTCGGTCGCCAGGGCTTCCGCCAACGCGCGATGCTCAAGCTGCTGGTGCGCAGCGCGGCGTTCCGCCGCAGCAGCGTCACCGACCCGGCGATCGCCGAACTCGACCCCGACAACCGCCTGCTGGCGCGGTTCCCGCGCCGGCGCCTGCCCGCCGAGGCGCTGCGCGACCAGGCCTTGTACGTCGGCGGCCTGCTCGTCGAACGGACTGGCGGCCCCAGCGTCAAACCCTACCAACCACCGGGCCTCTGGCAGGAGGTCGCGATGCTGCAGTCCAACACGCGCACCTTCGTGCGCGGCGACGGCGACGACCTGTGGCGGCGCAGCCTGTACACCTACTGGAAGCGCGCCTGCCCGCCGCCGACCCTGCTGACGCTCGACGCACCGACGCGCGAGTTCTGCAGCGTGCGCCGCATCACCAGCAACACGCCGCTGCAGGCCCTGGCGCTGTGGAACGACGAACAGTTCGTCGAGGCTGCGCGCGCGCTGGCCCAGCGCAGCCTGCAGGTCGCCGGCCCGACCGATGCGCGCCTGGCGGCGATGTTCGTGCGTTGCACCGGGCACGCACTCGACGCGACTGGTCTGCAGCAGTCTCAGCACCTGTACGAACAGCTCGTCGCGCGCTTCCGCGACAACCAGGCGGACGCCCAGGCCCTGCTCGGCGTCGGCGAGCACCCGCGGCCCGCCGAGGTCGACGCCGCCGCCCTGGCGGCGCTGACGATCGTCGCCAACGCCTACCTGAACCTCGACGCCACCCTCTACGTGGACTGACGCGATGCACCCACTGCACGACCTGGCGAATCTGTACACGCGGCGGCGATTCTTCGCGCGCTCGGCGACCTCGGTGTCGGGCGCCCTCGGCGCGATGGCGCTGTGGCCGTCGCTGGGCGGCGCGCACGGCGGTGGAACTCCCAGCGGTGGGACTCCCAGCGGTGGGACTCCCAGCGGTGGCGACCGTCCGCTCGGCCCGCACTTCGCGCCGCGCGCCCGCGCGGTGATCTCGCTGCACATGGAAGGTGGCCCGAGCCACCTCGACCTGTTCGACCACAAACCCGACCTGCACAAGCTCTACGACCAGGACCTGCCCGACAGCGTGCGCGGCGGCCAGCGCCTGACCGGCATGACGTCCGGCCAGAAGCGCTTCCCGATCGCGCCGTCGATGTTCCGGTTCCGGCGCTGGGACAACGGCGGCGACGGCGTCGAGATCAGCGAGCTGCTGCCCCACCTGGGTTCGGTCGCGCACGAACTCTGCGTGGTGCGCTCGGTGCACACCGAGGCGATCAACCACGAACCGGCGATCACGTTCGCGCAGACCGGCCACCAGCAACCGGGACGGCCGAGTTTCGGCGCCTGGGCCAGCTATGGGCTCGGCAGCAGCAACGAGGACCTGCCGTCGTTCGTCGTGCTGATCACGCAGGGCTTCGGCAACATGCAGGCCCTCGCCGCGCGGTTCTGGGGCAACGGCTTCCTGCCGAGCCAACACCAGGGCTGCAAGCTGCGCAGCAGTGGCGACGCGGTGCTGTTCCTGAAGGACCCACCGGGGGTGTCGCGCCAGGACCGCCGGGCGATGCTCGACCTCGTCGCGGCGTTCGCGGAACGCGAACACCAGCAGCTGCAGGATCGGGAGATCCAGGCCCGGCTCGTGCAGCAGGAGATGGCGTTCCGCATGCAGAGCTCGGTGCCCGAACTGACCGACGTCGCCAACGAACCCGAGAGCACCTATGCCTTGTACGGCGACGAAGCGCGCCGGCCGGGTACGTTCGCGCACAGCTGCCTGTTGGCGCGCCGACTGGTCGAACGCGGGGTGCGGTTCGTGCAGCTCTACATGCGCGGCTGGGACCAGCACGGCAACCTGCCGAGCGAGATGCGTCAGCAATGTGCGGCGGTCGACCGACCGATGGCGGCGCTGCTGACCGACCTGCGTCGACGCGGCCTGCTCGACGAGACCTTGGTCACCTGGGGCGGCGAATTCGGCCGCACGGTCTACAGCCAGGGCGGGCTCAGCCGCGACAACTACGGCCGCGACCACCACCCGCGCTGCTTCTCGATGTGGTTCGCCGGCGGCGGCATGCGGGCCGGGCACGTGCACGGCCAGACCTGCGATTTCGGCTACAACATCGTCGCCGACCCGGTCTCGGTGCACGACCTGCACGCGACCCTGCTGCACGTGCTGGGTTTCGACCACGAACGCCTGACCTACCGCCACCAGGGCCGCGAATACCGGCTGACCGACGTGTTCGGCCAGG
>DAIMFJ010000492.1:0-2458 GCA_036724695.1 Planctomycetota bacterium | reverse complement strand
CGGCCTGACGGTGCGCGAGGCCCTGGCCGCCGGCCGGCCGGTGCTGGTCAGCCGCGGCGGCGGCCTACAGGACGCCGTCCAGCACGGCACCGCCGGCTACGTGCTCCCGCCCGGCGACGTCGCCGCCTGGCGCGACGCCTTGGCCAGGCTGGCCACGGACCGGCGGGAACTGGCCCGGCTGGCCAGCGGGTGCCGCGGGCTGGCCCGGGGCTTCGCCCCGATGGCCGCCGAGCTGCTGGAGGTGTACGAGCGCGCCCGCACCGGGGCGGCCGGCCGGCCCACCATCGGGGGGGCGACAAACAACCCCGCCACTTGCCCAGGCGGTTCTTGACCCTGCGGGGGGCTTGCCCCTAACCTTCCTGCCCCTTTTCGGCCACCGGGCCCGACCGCGGTTGTCACCGCGGCGAGCCGGCAGGCACTCGCAGGAATCTCGATGACGGACACGGTCACGAACGAACCCCTTCCTTCGCTCGACCCCTCGGCACTGCTGGCCGGGGAGATCAACCAGGCCAAGCTGGACGCTTTCCGCAAGGCCGTGTTCCAGACGGTGGACACGGTCGAACAGCTGCGCGACTGGCTGAGCAGCCCGATGGCGCGCGGCACCGCGCGCGGGGTGGCGATGTGGGCGCTCGGCCGGCACCGCGACGCGATCGCGCTGCTCGAGAGCGACCGCAACAATCCGGTCGTCGCGCTGTGCCTCGCCGAGAGCTACGCGTGCCTCGGCGACCTCGCCAAGGTCGAGAGCCTGCTGAGCAAGCGTGGCAACGACGCCACCCACGCGTCGGCGTGGTTGCGGGCCCTCGACGTGCTCGCCGACGCCGACCGCCTCGCCGCCGAACTCGGCAAGCTCGGTGCGCAATTGCCCGAGGTCGAACGCAAGTACTTCGACGGCCGCGTGCGCGAGCTGCGCCACGACAGCGAAGGTGCGATCGCCTGCTACGACGACGTGCTGTCGCTGGCGCCGCAACACCGCAGCGCGCTGTTCCGACTGGCGCTGAACGTCGACCTGCGCGGCGAAGACGAGGAAGCGCGCGAACTGTACGAGCGCGCCCTGATGATCCCACCGGTCAACGCCGCGTGCGTCGTCAACCTCGGCATCCTCTACGAGGACATCGGCAACTACCGCCGCGCGATGCAGTGCTTCGACCTGGCGCTGCAGGCCAACCCGGAGAACTCGCGCGCCCGCATGTTCCGTCGCGACGCCGCCGCCGCGCTGAACATGTACTACGACGAGGACCAGGAGCGCCGCGACGACAAGCGCAACAAGCTGCTGCGCACGCCGATCAACGACTTCGAGCTGTCGGTGCGCAGCCGCAACTGCCTCAGCAAGATGAACATCAAGTCGCTCGGCGACCTGGTCAAGAAGACCGAGGCCGAGCTGCTGAGCTACAAGAACTTCGGCGAGACCTCGCTCAACGAGATCAAGGACATCCTCAAGGTCAAGGGCCTGCGGCTGGGCATGACGGCCGACGAACTGATGAGCAAGGACCTCGGCGAATCGAGCGAGCCGGCCGTGGCCCTCGAGGAATCGCCGGACCCGGAGAGCCCGGATCCGTCGCGCCGGCCGATCACCGAGCTGGACCTGTCGGTGCGCAGCCGCCGCATCGTCGATCTGCTGAAGATCCGCACCATCGGCGACCTCGCCAACAAGACCGAGGCCGAACTGCTGGCGTGCCCGAACTTCGGCCAGACCTCGCTCAACGAGATCAAGACCAAGCTCGACGAACTCGGCATGTCGCTGCGCGGCTGATCCGCACCGCCGACGGCGGCAACCGCCAAGGTCGGCTGCCGCGGTCCTGCCCCCGCCGCCGCGACCTGCTCTGCGCATGTACGACCACCTGATCGGCACGATCGTCGAGAAGGCCACCGCCCGCGCCGTCGTGCGCTGTGCGGGCGTCGGCTACGAGTGCCGGGTGTCGCTGTCGACCGCCACGGCACTGCGGGTCGGCAGCGAGCAGCAGGTGTTCACGTTGCTGCACGTCGTCGACAGCGTGCCGTCGCTGCTCGGCTTCGCGAGCCGCGCCGAACGCGAACTCGCCCGGCGCGTGCTCGGGGTGTCCGGAGTCGGCCCCACGATCGCGCTGGCCCTGCTCAGCGTCTACACGCCGCACGAACTGGCGGCCGCGATCGCGCGCGACGACGCCGCCGCCTTGCGCAAGGTCAAGGGGGTCGGCCAGAAGACCAGCGAACGCATCTGCCTCGAACTGCGCGACGCGATGCAGAAGCTGGACCTCGACGGCGGCGCCGCCGAACCGACCGGGCGGTCGGTACCGGACCAGAGCACCGACGACGCGGTCGCCGCCCTGGTCACGCTGGGGTTCGCCGAGAAGGACGCCAAGGACAAGGTCGACAAGGCCCGGCGCGCCGGCGTCGCGGCCGAGACCGAAGCGCAGGTGGTCGCGGTCCTGCGCGGCTAACGGCCTCGTCCGCAGGGCGGCCGGTGGCTGGGCTGCGGGTG
>DAIMFJ010000491.1:0-2464 GCA_036724695.1 Planctomycetota bacterium | reverse complement strand
CGGCGACGACGGGGTCGCGAGACCGAGGGGCGACCACGTGTTCGCCGTCATCGTCCACGTGAACGGGCCCTGCAGCACCGAGTTGTACATCGGCGTGTAGTCCAGGAAGCTGCCGAGCGAGATCGGCAGGCCGGCGGCGTCGAACTGCGGCCCCGCGAACGGCAGCGCCGCGAACTGCAGCGAGCTGCCACCGAGCCACAGCGGTTGGGCGAGTGCTGGGTGGGTGGTCGTCGGGCCGAGTTCGAACGCATGGTAGACGAACACCGGGGCCAGCGGCGCACCTGTGAACGCGAAGGTCGTCGCCTGACCGAGGCGCAGCGGCTGCGAGCGGTGCACTGCCAACAGTGGGGTTGAGGACAGGTGGCTGTTGCAGCCAGCGCCGCTGGCGCTGACGGAGCAGCGATCGAGGGCGACCGCGCCGGCGTCGGCGACGACTGCGCAGCGGCTGTGGCCGCCGACCAGCGTGCTGTCGGCGACGAACGCGCGGGCGTTGTTCTGCAGGCCCAGGGCCGGCCCACCCGGGCCCAACCCGCCGCTGCTACCGACCAGGTCCAGATGGCAGCCGTGCAGCGTGGACGCGGCGAGTTCGATGCCGCTGCCGGCGGTGGTGGTGGATGCGAACACCGTCGGGTTGGCGCGCGCTTGGGTCTGCACGGCCGTGACCGTCGCCTGGAAGGCCCGGATCGCCGAACTCGGCGTGCCGTTGCCGGCCACGGTGGCGACGCAATCCTGCAGCTGCACACTGGCGGCCGTGATCGTCAGCGCAACCGTGTCGACGGCGCCGAACGTGCAGCGATCGAAGTGCACGACGCCGCCGGCCACCAGCACGCGGTGCCGGGCGGTGACGTAGGGCGTCAGCGACAAGGCGCTGCCGAGGAAGCGCAGGCCGACGACGTGCACCACGCCGGCGCCCTGCGGGGCGATCGTCGTCGGTCCTTCGGTGGCCAGGCACTGCAGCGAGCACCCCGGCGTCATGAAGGCCACGTTGTAGTCGACCGCGACGGTGCCGGGCACCTGGGCGCGGATCGTCATCGGGCGGGTGCACACGAAGTGCGCGTAGGTGCCGGCTTGCACGAGGATCTCGTCGCCGCTGGCAGCGAGGGCCACGGCGTCGCGGATCTGCGGTAGGCCGCCGGGGCCGACCAGCCAGGTGGTCTGCGACGGCAGCCCGACGGTGCAGACGGAAACCAGACAGGTGGCGAGCAGGGTTTTCATATAGGTTGCACCGCGAATGGCACCGGCCGCGCTCCCGTATGCAATCACGGCGGCGCGGTGACGCGCGTCATCGCAACGCCCGTGCCGGCTACCGGCGGCCGATCTGCAGTTCCAGACCGTTGCTGGTGAACAGTTGGGTCGCCGCCGGTGCCCACGTGGAGAGCCCGAGCACCTGGAACCAATGCGTGGTACCGACCAGGGCGGGCACGTTCGGGATCTGCAGGTTCCATACCATGCCCTGCGCCACGGAGGCCATCAGGGTGACGTCGGGGGCGACGAGCAGTTGGCAATCCGGTCGGCCCAACATGCTCAACGGCAACGGCAGGTTGCCGCCGTTCCAGGTGCTGTTTGAAAGACCGTAGACCAGCAAGGTCGGGGTCACCGCAAAGCTCCAGCCGAGGCGTTGCAGGTACAGCGAAACCCCTTCGCCGATCCACGGCCGCTGGCCACCGGTGCTCAGCAGCGGCTTGTCGGTCGGCGAGAACGGCCACACCCCGATGTGCAGGCACGTGCGGTCGAGGCCGAACGCGGTGACGCGCGGTTCGGTGTAGGGTTGCGCGGCGGTGAACGGCAGCGTCCACAGGTCGTCGAAGTCGCCGGCGACCGGGAGGTTCAGGTTGGTGCCGCCGTGCACCAGGAGCTGGCCGCTCGCCGGATCCAGCGCCAGGCCGAAGTCGTTGCGTTCGGACGGTTGCGTGTCGGTGTCGATGCGGCTCCAGACCCCGTCCCAGGCCCAGGTCTGCGTCTGGTAGGTCCAGTACGAACCGCTGAACACGTAGCCGCCGTGGGCCAGGATCCGGCGCCGCAGCGGGTCGTAGACGAGCCGGGTCCCGGCTTCGGCGAAGAAGCTGGTGTCGTTCTGGGTCCAGCTGGTGCCGTCGAACAGGAAGTTGTACTGGAACCCGGGATAGGGATCGCGACCGACCAGCACCAGCCGCTGCTGCAGCGGGTGGTAGGCCATCGCGTGGTTGTACGAACGGGGCGTGGCGGCGGTCGTGCGATCGGTCCAGTCGACCCCGTCGAAGGACCAGAAGTGGGGCGTGCTGTCCACCGGCACGCCGCCATTCACGACGATGCCGCCCCAGGCCGGCCAGGCCGCGCTGGCGGCGAACGCGCGCGCCGGCGGCGTCGTGGCGGTCAGCCGCTGCGTCCAGCTGGCGCCGTTCCATTCCCAGGTGTCGGCGAGCACGGTGCCGAGCGGATCGTAGCCACCGAACACCACGACGACCTGGCGCAGCGCGTCGTACAC
>DAIMFJ010000490.1:0-2481 GCA_036724695.1 Planctomycetota bacterium | reverse complement strand
GCCTCCACCAGTGTTGCGACGTTCCGCATTCGTGGCGGAACGTCGCTTTTTGTTGCCTATCGTCCTTGCGCACCACGCCAACCCGCAGCGCAAAGCGCCCGACGATCGGGGGCGAGAGTCTGCTGGCATTGGGCGACCGGACGCGGTTACGTTCAACCGTCCGAGGTGCCGATTCGAACGGAACAGGGGGGCGTTGCCGAACCGTTCAAGTCGGCTACTCTGCGTCCGCGAAGTGGCCACCGGGACAGCCCCCCTCGGCAGCAGTCCAGCCAACGACCCGTTGTCTTGCCGTCCAGCGTGCAACCAGAGCAACCCAGCAAGATTCCGCCCGTCCTCGTTGCCGCCTTGGTTGCGGACACGGGAGCGATCGACCCCACCACGCACAAGAAGAGCCTGATCGGAGTCTTCGATCGCATTTTCTCACGCGAGTTCCCGATCCAACGTCCGCTGGCCCTCTACTTCCGTCTGACGGACGGTGAGGGATTCTATCCGTTCAAGATCCAAGTCCTGCACCTCGGGAGGGAAGAGGCTCTGGTCGCACAGATCGAAGGCGAGCTCCGGCTGCAGGACCGCAGGCAGTCCGTGGACTTCCTGATCCAGACTCCCCCCCTCCCGCTACCTGAGCCAGGACGTTACGAGTTCCGGCTGCTCGCAAGCGAAATGCACCTGGGGGGCGTCTGCATCGACGTCGTCCACGCTGGGCAAGGAACGTCCGAGGACACCCAATGACCACCTTTCATATTCCACCGCTGTCACAGGAAGCGCTTCGCGAAGACCTCGCACCGAGCAGCGCACCGCTCGGCGACCTCAAGGCGCACACGAACGCCGTTCCCACGAGCGTTCGCGCCGTCGTCCCGATGCCCTACGTGATCGAACTTGGACACCTGCGGGACGGTCGACTCCGCCTGCAGGCGTCCATCAAGGTGCAGGTCGCGAAGGCTGGAGATGGCATCACGGCCTACGCCGAGAGCCTCAACGAGTACGGGTACGGCGACGACTCCCAGGCGGCGGTCGCGGATCTACAGGGCGCCATCGCCGAGCTCTACTTCACGCTGAAGTCGGCGCAGGACAAGCTCGGGAACGACTTGCATCGCACGTGGCAGTCGCTCTCGCAACTGGTCGCCGAGCGGCGGTAGCAAGCCGATGAACCAACGCGAGTTCGATCGCGTGATCAACAAGTTCGGGATGCAGGTCAAGCAGACGCACCACGTGCTGGCATGGCTGGTGCACGACGGCAAGATCGTCGTTCGGACTCGGAGGTCCCAAGGTGGGAAAGACCCGCCCGCAGAGCTCGTGCGGAAACAACTCCACCTCGACCAACGACAACTCGCCGATGCCGTCGAGTGCACGCTTGGACTCGACGCCTACCTCGGCATCCTCCGCGAGAAGGGCATCCTGTAGGTCGTCGCCTGGTGCGCAGGCACCTACCAACCCGGTCGGTCGGCCGCGATGCAGCGACGAGCTCATGATGGCACGAGCTGGCGAGACAGGATGCCGCCGCATTCGTCAGGGTCGAGACGTTTCGCCGTCTCTGCGGGACGTTGCGCCCCACGCCGACACCCTGCCCCCTCTCACCGCCCGCGCACGCCCGTGCGCGGATCGGCGCTGACGACCTCCCACACCAGGCGCTGCAACGCCGAAGCACCGTCGGTCGGCAACAACGTCGCCTTGGTGCCGTCGGCCTTCTGCAGGTCCGCCGGCAGCCCCTCGGGGCTCTTGTGGTAGAGCACCGCGTAGTGCGTCAGCGCCACCAGGTAGGCGCCGAGGTCGTTGGTGTGGATGTTGTCGTGGAAGAAGTCCTTCGCGGCGGTCACCCCCGGCAGCTGCCCGGCTTCGGCGGCGCGCACGGCGCGCGCCATCACCTGCCCGGCGGGGATCAGGTAGACCGGTGCGCCCCCCGGTCGCGCGGCGGCACCGCGCAGCAGTTCGCCCTCCCAGTACTGCCCGAGGTCGTTGTCGATGCGCGGCAGGAAGCCGCCGGGGTCGTTCAACGGATGCCAGGTCTCGTACAGGTACACGCGCACCGGTGGCTTGCCCTCGCGCGGTGCGCCACGCGCGGCTTCGGCCCAACGCGCCAGGTAGGCCGGACTGGCGTGCCAGCGGATCGCGTCCTTGATCTCGACCGATTCGGTCAGCACCACCGCGTCGTAGTCGCCGCTGGCGATGGCCTCGCGGGCCGGGCGGTAGCGCGGGTGCGCATTGCTCTCCTCGCCGCCCTTGAGGACGATGCTGGGCTCCCAATGCTCGCGCATCGACGCCCCCCAGCCGAGCTGGCTCTCGTAGCCGTGGCCGGGCCCGGCCAACTGCGCCAGCATCGCCGGCATGTCGCGTCCGACCAGGCTGTGGCCGAGGTGGTAGACGCGCAGCGGGCCCGTCGGGGCCGGTAGCGGTTCTTGGTAGTGGGCGGCCAGCGTCGCGGCATCGACCGGCGGCACCGACGGCGGCAGTGCTGGGCCCTTCCTGGCCTGCCGGTAGGCGTAG
>DAIMFJ010000489.1:0-2485 GCA_036724695.1 Planctomycetota bacterium | reverse complement strand
TGTGCGCTTCGCCCACTTCGCGGCCGGCTACATCCTCGCCATCGGCTTCGCCGGCTATCTGGCGATCGACCTGTCGTTGCTGATCGGGTTGGTCGAACGCGGCGCCTATGCACTGCCGTTGGCAGTGCCGGCGGCGGCGCTGGTCGCGTGGCGGCTCGGGGCCGGCAAGGCGTGGCTGGCGGCCTTGGCTGCTGCGCTGGTCACGGCGTTCGCGATGCCGCGCTGGCACGACCCCGCGCGGGTACCCGAACCGGAGTTCGCGCGCGGCCTGGCGAGCTGGGCCACAGCGCAGCCCGGCGCGACGTTCGTGCTCGGCGGCTACGCGGAGATCGACTCGTTGCTGGTGCACGGTGCGCCGCGCTGGCACCACACGATCCTCGAACCCGAGTTCGTCGTCTGGCTGCAGTCGGGCACGCCGGATCGGCAGGTGCGGGCGGCGCTCACCGAACGCGTGCGGCGCGCGGCCGCGTCGGGCGGTGCGCTGGTGCTGTCGCGCGAGGCCGCCGCACTGTTCGGGTCGTTGCCGCGCAACCTCACGATCCTGGTCGCCCCCGACGACGAGCTCGAGGTGCAGGACGTCGCGGCCGGTGCCTTCGGTGGTCTCGCCATCACGATCCGCCGCGGTGGTTGACCGCGGCCGGGCTATGCTGGGTGTGTCGTGACCTCCACCACCGCCGTTCCTCGCCCGCGCCGCAGCTGGCGCAAGCTGGTCCTGTTCGGGTCGGTCGCCGCGGCGATCGCGCTGCTCGGCGCGCTGGCGGTCGGCGAGCTGCTGTTGCGTTTCTACGATCCGTTGCCGCACCCGTTGGCCGACTTGCGCGGTTTGTACGAGGTTTCCGGCGCCGGCCACATCCAGCTGGCGGCCGGCTGGTCGGGCGCGCAGTTCGTCGAAGGGCGCCGGGTGCCGATCGCGATCGACGGCTTGGGGCTGCGCGGCGAACCGCCGGCTGGGGCCATGCCGCCCGCCCGCCGGGCCGGCGAGCGACGGCTCCTGGTGGTCGGCGATTCGTTCGTGTTCGGGCAGGGCGTCGACGCGGCGGCGGCGATCCCTGCCCAGCTGGAACTGCTGCTGCGCCAGCGGGGCGTCGACGTGACGGTCGGCAACGCCGGCATCGCCGGAACCGGCCCGCGCGAGTGGACCCATTCGCTGCAGCGCGTGCGCCAGTCGTTCGGCGTCGACGCGGTCGTGGCCGTGCTGTTCGTCGGCAACGACGTGCTCGACACCTTGCAGGAACCACTGACGGTCGTCGATGGTTGGCTGCTGACGTCCGGCTTCGCCAAGGTGGCGCGCGAGTCGTGGCGGTTCCGGTTGCGCGTCGCGTCGCGGCTCTGGGACAAGGTCGAGACCGTGCTCGGCAGCGCGAACCTGTTCACGATGGGGCAGCACGCGCCGATCGGACCGGGTCTCGCACTCGGCGATGCCCTGTTCCTGGATCGCGACCCGCAGCGCGACGCCGAGCTGCCGTTCCTGGCCGAGGTCGAGGCGAGGCTCGGCGGGAGCTTCGATGCGTTCGCGGTTGCGACGCGCGACCTGCCGAAGCTGATCGTGTTGCTGCCGGCGCGCAGTGTCGTGCTGCAGGACTACGGCCAGCTGCTGGCGACGAACCGGCTCGATCCGGCCCTGCACCGACGCGGCGTCGGGCATGCGCGGTTGCGGGCGTGGTTGGAACGGCGTGGCTTCCTGGTCGTCGACCTGCTCGAGCCGCTGCTGGCGCGCGCCGATCGGGCCGCGCTCTACCTGCCCAACGACGGGCACTTCAACGCGGCGGGTTGCGGCGCGGCGGCGGCGATGCTGGCCGAGGACGTCGAAGCGCTGCTGCGGCGCTGACTCCGTGAAGCAGATGTGAAGGAATCGGCAAAAGCCGACGCCGGGCCGTTCCGACCCGCCGTCCGGCCTTGCGCGGGGGCGGTCGGCGCGGAGAACGTGCAGGCATGCTCCGTCCGTTCGTCGTCCCGGTCGCCATGTCGCTGCTGTTCGCCGCGTGCAGTGGCAGTGGCGGTGGCGGAGCGCAGAACCCGCCGACGGCGGCGCTCACCGCCCAGAACGCGCTGGCCGTCACCGGCCATGTGCTCGACGCGGTGCTCGGCCTCGCCGAGGTCGCCGATGCGGTCGCGGGCTCGTTGCCGCCGATCGGCCAGGCGGCGGCCCCGCTGCAGCTCGAGGCGTTGCTGCGCGACGGCTCGTTGCCGGGTCCGTTCGGTGGCAGTGTCGAGTACCTGTGGGACGATCGTGACGAGGATGCGCTGATCTCGACCGGCGACACGATGGAAATGGTCTTCGACGGCTACCTGGACGACTCGGGAGTCGGGCTCGATGGTTGGCACGGTCTGGACGATCTGCAGGTCGTCGGCAACCCGGCGACGCAGACCACCTGGACGGTGGTGGCGCACGCCGAATTGGGCAATCTGGGGGTCGTACGCAACGGTGGCACCACCGTGCTGGCCGGCGCCGTGGCGTTCGGACTCGACCGGCGACCGACGGTTG
>DAIMFJ010000488.1:0-2492 GCA_036724695.1 Planctomycetota bacterium | reverse complement strand
GGCAGTGCGCCGGTGGCCGGGTCCGTGCGCCGGTGGCCGGGTCACTTCGCCGGCGGCAGCAGCACGGTGTCGATCACGTGCACGACGCCGTTGCTGGCCCGGATCGAGGCCAGCACCGTGGCGTCGTTGATGCGGATCGTGCCGCCGTCGACGCGGATCGTGACCTTCTTGCCGTTGGCCATCGCCAACTGCATGCCGTCGACCAGTTGCGGGGCCTGGTAGACCGAGGTCGTCGCGTGGTACTTGATGATCTCCTTGAGGTCACTCTGCTTGCTCGGCTCCAGCAGGCCGGCGACGGTCCCGGCGGGCAGCTTGTCGAACGCGGCGTTGGTCGGTGCGAACACCGTCAGCGGGCCCGGGTTGGCGACCGATTTGACGTAGTCGGCGGCCTTCAGCGCGGCGACCAGCGTCGTGTGGTCCTTCGACGCGATCGCGATGCTGACGATGTTCTCGGGATCGAGCGGCGGGGGGGCGGTGTCCTGCTTGACCGTGGCGGCAGGCATCGCACCTCGGGCCGGTTCGGCGGGTTGGCCACAGGCGGACAGCAGGGCGAGGGTGAGTAGGGCCGGGGATTTCGGGTTCATGGTTCCTCGATGCGGATGTAACGATCCACAAATAGAGAATTGCCGCCATACGCAGTAGTCCGTTGCCAGTCCGGGGATTGCGGCGTCGGCAACGCGGGCTTGCCCAGGCGCCGCGCTGGCGCCGCTGGTGGGCCAAGTGCGTAGTGGGCGTGGAACTGCGGCCACGGCCCTTCATTTGTGTAGTTATGGAGCCACGCATCGATTACAGGCGCAGAACCCAACCGAACCCCACGCCCGCCCATGAACCAGCTCGTTGCCGCGTCCCTGTCCCTCGTCCTGCTGCTGACCGCCTGCGGCGGTGGTGGCGATGCCGCACCGCAACCGACCGGTGGCACCCAGAGCAAGCCGGCCGCGGCGGCCGGGGCCACGGTCGGCGAACAGAAGGCCCGCGACCTGTTCTTGTCGCTGTGCTCGACCTGCCACGGTTCGAGCGGGCACGGCGACGGCCCGGGCGCGGCTGCGATCAACCCCAAGCCGCGGTCGTTCGCCGACGTCGCCTGGCAGGACTCGGTGACCGACGAACACATCCAGAAGGTGATCGTGTTCGGCGGTGCCGCGGTCGGCAAGAGCCCGTTCATGCCGGCCCAGCCGGACCTCAAGGGCCAGAAGGACGTGCTCCTTGCCCTGACCAGGATCGTGCGCGGCTTTCGCGGCAAGTGACCCACAGACCCAACTCCTCGCGGTCGCCCGACGTGGGCGCCGCAGTCTCGACGTACGAGGTTCCCATGACAGCTAGAACGACCCGATCCCATCGCACCCTGGCCCTGGTGGCCATGCTGGTGGCCGCCGCGTGTGGTGGCCGCAACGGCGGCAGCTCCGGCGGCGGCGCCGGCAGCGACGTGCTGGCGCTGATGAACGCGCGCGGCCTGTCCGAGCAGGACGTCACCGCCGCGCTCAAGACCTACACCCCGACCGGCAAACACGACGAGTACTACACGTTCGCGTCGGGTGGGCACGGCGGCAACGTGATCGTCATCGGGGTGCCGAGCATGCGCATCCTCAAGTACATCGGCGTGTTCACCCCCGAGCCGTGGCAAGGCTTCGGCTACGGCGACGACAGCAATGCGATCGTCGCGCAGGGCTTCCGCGGCGGCAAGGAGATCACCTGGGCCGACACGCACCATCCCGCGCTCAGCGAGACCGGCGGCGAGTACGACGGCAGGTACCTGTTCATCAACGACAAGTGCAACCCGCGCGTCGCGGTGATCGACCTGCACGACTTCGTCACCAAGCAGATCGTCGGCAGCGAGCTGATCGCCAGCGAGCACGGGGCGACGTTCGTGACGCCGGACACCGACTACGTGATCGAGACCTCGCAGTATCCGGCGCCGCTTGGTGGCGCCTACGCGCCGATCGAGGAGTACGACAGCAAGTACCGCGGCGCGATGATCTTCTGGAGGTTCGACAAGCAGAAGGGCCGGATCGTGCCGGCGGAGTCGTTCGCGATCGAACTGCCGCCGTACATGCAGGACCTCGCCGACTGCGGCAAGAAGGGCAGCGACGGCTGGGTGTTCTGCAACTCGATCAACACCGAACGCGCCTACGGCGGCATCCTCGAGGGCAAGCCGCCGCTCGAGTCCGGTGCGACGCAGAACGACATGGACTACCTGCACTGCATCAACTGGCGGGCCGCCGAGGCGGTCGCCAAGGCCGGCAAGACCGAGACGATCGCCGGCATGCGGGTGATCCGTCTGCAGACCGCCCTCGACGAGAACCTGCTGGCGTTCGTGCCCGAGCCGAAGAGCCCGCACGGTGTCGACGTGACCCCGGACGGCACCGGCGTGGTGGTCGGCGGCAAGCTCGACACCCACACGACCGTCTACGACATCCGGGCGATCGTCGACCAGATCGCGCAGAAGAAGTTCGTCGGCAAGGACCCGTACGGCGTGCCGATCCTCGACTTCAAGG
>DAIMFJ010000487.1:0-2502 GCA_036724695.1 Planctomycetota bacterium | reverse complement strand
GAAGTACGTCGTCGCGATGAAGGATCCGTGGCCGAGCCAGCGCAAGAAGCGCAAGTGAGCCGGGCGGTGCCGCCTCGCCCGGGGCCCAGGGCACCCGGGCCAGGCAGCGATCAGCGCCGCGTGCGCTGACGGAACGGCCGCCGGCCGCGCGAGCCACTGCCGCCGCCACCACCCTGCGGCTGGCCGCCCGGGCCGCCGCGGCGTACTTCGGGGTCGACCGCGTTCGGCATCGCCGGGCGACTCTTCGGCTTCCTGCCCTGGCCGTGCGCCGGGTTGGCGTGGCGGGGAGCTGGGCGCTGGCCAGGGCGCTGCTGCTGCGGTTGCTGCTGCTGGTGCGGCCGCTCCCGGCGCTGTGGCTGCGGCGAGCGGTGGCTTGGTTCGCGCGGTTGCTGGGCCGGCGTCGCCTGCCGCTGCCAGGGATGGTCGTCACCGGGAGCCTCGGCTTCGTCGAGCCCTTCGCCCCAGCCGACGTCCTGCGCCGCCGCGGCGGCCGGTGCCGCAACCGGTGCGGGGCGCTGGGGAGCCGGCCCGCGCTGCCGCGGTGCCTGGCCGCGCTGCGGTTGGTTGGGCACCACGATGGTCGCCTCGCTGCGCTTGCTGCCGCCGATCGCCGGGATCTTCTTCTTGATCAGCTTCTCGATGTCGCGCAGGTACTCGTGTTCGGTCTCGTCGCAGAACGAGATCGCGATGCCGTCGCGGCCGGCTCGCGCGGTGCGGCCGATGCGGTGCACGTAGCTCTCCGGCACGTTCGGCAGATCGAAGTTGACGACGTGGGTGATGTCCTTGACGTCGATGCCGCGCGCGGCGATGTCGGTGGCGACCAGCACGTGGCATTTGCCGGCGCGGAAGGCCTCGAGGGCCCGTTCGCGGGCGTTCTGCGACTTGTCGCCGTGGATCGCGTGCGCCTCGATGCCGGCCTTGTCGAGGTGGCGGGCGACGCGGTCGGCGCCGTGTTTGGTGCGCGTGAACACCAGGGTGCGCACGAACGCCGGGTCGGCCAGCAGCTTGGCCAGTTCGTCGCGCTTCTTCGCCTTCTGCACGAACACGACGCTCTGCTCGATGCGGTCGGCGGTGGCGGCCGGCGGAGTGACCTCGACGCGCAACGGGTCGCGCAGGTACTTCTTCGACAGCGCGGTGATGTCCTCGGGCATCGTCGCCGAGAACAGCAGCGATTGGCGCCGTTCGGGCACCCGCGCCAGGATGCGCTTGACGTCGGGCAGGAAACCCATGTCGAGCATGCGGTCGGCCTCGTCGAGGACCAGGATCTCGACCGCCGAGAGGTCGCAGTGCTGCTGGTTGATCAGGTCGAGCAGGCGACCGGGCGTGGCGACCAGGATGTCGACGCCGGCGCGCAGCGCCTGCACCTGCGGCGTCTGGCCGACGCCGCCGAACACGATCGCCGTGCGCAGCTTGCCGTGCCGGCCGTAGGCCTTGCACGAGTCGGCGATCTGGGTGGCCAGCTCGCGCGTCGGGGCCAGCACCAGCGCCCGCGGCCGCTTGGGCTGCGCCTTCAGGCCGGAGTTCGTCAACAGGTCCAGCATCGGCAGCGAGAACGCGGCGGTCTTGCCGGTGCCGGTCTGGGCGATGCCGAGCAGGTCCCGGCCCTGCAGCAGGTGCGGGATCGAGCGGGCTTGGATCGGGGTCGGGGTCGTGTAGTTGCGGTCGCGCAGCGCGCGCAGCAGGGGCTCGGAGAGGCCCAGGGAAGCGAATTCGGTGGCAGTCATGAACGTGGGGGACCCGGGCCTCGGCGGAATGCCGCTCCTCAGCGGTGGCGCCGCGAACATCGAATCAGGCGGGTCGGGCCAGCCGAATGTGCCGACGGTCGTCGGCGCTCCCATGGGGCTGCAACAGCAGTCGGACCGGCGCAAGTTCGCACCAGGATACCCGGGGCGGCGGCCAGGGGAAGGCCCGGACCGGCAGTTCCGCAGCGAACTTCGCGCCGCTCCGGCAAATCCCGCTGGCAACGGTGCTTGCCGGGTGCGGCCGGCACCGGCACGATCGCCGGCGATGAGCGATCCCCTGCCGTGGTTGCGACGCGTGACCCTGATCGAAGCGGTTTCGTACGTGCTGCTGGTCGGGGCGATGTACGTGAAGTGGATCCTGCAGGAACCCGTCGGTGTGCTGCTGGTCCGCTACGTGGGCATGGCGCACGGTGTGTTGTTCCTGCTGATGGTCTGGCTGTTGTTGCGAGCCAGATTCGAACGGCGCTGGCCGGACGGCCGCCTGCTGCTGATCTTCGTGGCGTCCCTGGTGCCGATCGTGCCGTTCTTCGTCGACCGGCGTTTCCCGGGCTGGATCGCCGCCAGCGGGTCGCGCAGCGCCTGAAGCGCGCCGCATCCGATCGGCCGGCGAACGGGTCGGGCGGCCCGCTTGCCTACCCCCTTTGGCCGCGCCGTCCGGGCCACCGTGCGCAGGGCGGGACCGCGGGCCGGCAGCCTACGATCGGAGCATGGTGCGTCGTGACGCGACAGACGAACGAGACCCGCGAGGGCCCAGTCCGGC
>DAIMFJ010000486.1:340-2519 GCA_036724695.1 Planctomycetota bacterium | reverse complement strand
TCATGGCCAAGCCGCCGGCGTGTCATCAGCTCGCCGATGGCGCGCCGCATCGCCGTGCGGGTCGGGCCGGACGGCAAGGTCGAGAAGTTCTGGCCGCGGGTCGAGCCGCGCGGGTTCGCTGCCGAGGTCGTCGCCGCGGTGGCGCCGCAGTGACGGCCGGCGGCCGGCGGCGGCCCGGCCAGCCGAGGCTGGCGTAACCGGCCGCGGCGGCTACCCTGCGGCGCAGTGACCTCGCGCCGTGCCGTGTTCTGGAGCCTCGCCGCTGCGGCCGCCCTGGCGGCCGGCCTGCAGGCGTGGTGGCTGCGCTGGACGTGCGACGACGCGTACATCTCGCTGCGCTACGCCGAGCACTTCGTGCAGGGCCACGGCCTGGTCTTCAACCTCGATCCAGGCGAAGCGCCGGTCGAGGGCTACACGAACTTCACGTGGACGATGCTGCTCGCGTTCGGCTACGCGCTCGGCATCACCGGCGACGCCATCGAGCTCTGGTCGAACGCGTGGGGCGTGCTCTGCCACGCCGGGACCGTGCTGCTGCTGGCGGTGCTGGCCTGGCGCACCAGCGGCGGCCGCGCGCTGGTGCCGCTCGCGGCGTGCTGCTACGCGGCGATCCACCACGCCGCGACGTTGGCACCGGCGGGGCTGGAGACCGCGCTGTTCGGCTTGCTGGTCACCGCGCTGCTGCGCTTTGCGCTGTTCGTGACCTGCGCGCGCGAAGCGTGGCTGGCCGGCTTCCTGGCCGTGCTGGCGGCGATGACGCGGCCCGACGGCGGGCTGTTGGCGGTCGTGCTCGGCGGCTTCCTGCTGTTCGACGCATGGCGGCGCCGGGCGTGGCGGCTGCTGGTCGGCTACTGCGCCCCGTTCCTGCTGGTGTTCGTGCCGTACCTGCTGTGGCGCCACGCCTACTACGGCCAATGGGTGCCGAACACGTTCTTCGCGAAGTCGGCGCACGATCCGTACCCCGGGCAGGGCCTGGTCTACGTCTGGGAGTTCGTGAAGTGCTACGCGGCACTGCTGCCGATCGCGCTGCTGCCGCTGGTCTACGCGCTGCGCCGGCCCGGCCTCCTGGCGGCGCTGTCGCCGTTCCTCGGCCGGCGGCCGTTCGTCGCGGTGTTGGCGTTCGTGCTGCCGTACCTCGGCTTCGTGGGCTGGGGCGGTGGCGACTTCATGTTCGGCCGGTTCCTGGTGCCGATCCTGCCGCCGCTGCTGCTGGCGCTGGATCTCGCCGCCAACCGATGGGCGAACGTCTGGCCGCAACTGCCGGTCGCCGCGGGGCTGGTGGGAGCGCTGCTGCTGCGCAACGAACCGGCGTGGCTCGGCGACTACCAGAACCCGCACGGTTTCTCCGACAACCGCGCGATCTCGGTCGCCCCGCTGGCGCCGAACCTGCCGATCCCGCGCATCGACGCGATGCGCCACGCCGGCCACGCGCTCGGGGCGCTGTTCGCCGGGCTCGACGTGCGGATCGGCATCGGCGGCAGCCACGCCAACCTCGCGCACCGCAGCAAGGCGCCGGTCGCCGTCGAATGCGTCGCCGGCCTGACCGACGCGTACATCGCACACCTGCCGATCGCCAGACGCTCGGTGGTCGGCCACGAACGGGGCTGGCAAGGCTACGTCGACTACCTGGTCGACGTGCGGCGACTGCACATCCACTTCGACCTGTCGTTCGCGACCGGCGAACCGGCGGTCGATCCGTACCGCGACCTGGTGTTCCCGGCGATCCCGGCGCGGCTGGTCACCTACGACCGCCAGCTGCTGCAGGAACTGCGGCGCCGCGAGCCGAACCTGCGCTGCGCCGACTTCGAGGCCGTGCTCGACCGCTATCTGGCCGAGCTGCCGCAGAAGGACAAGGCGACGGTGCGGCGCGACTACCAGGCGTTCACGCGGTTCTACTTCGCGGTCAACGACGATCCGGGACGGCGCCGCCGCTTCGAGGAGTTCCTGCGATGAGCCGGCGCGGCCAGTGGCTGGTGCTGCTGCTCCTCACCGCGTTCGCGGTCGGCCGCGCGATCGCCGCGGCGTGGGTCTGCGACGATGCGTTCATCACGCTGCGCTACGCCGAGAACCTCGCCAACGGCCTCGGCCTCGTCTACAACGCCGGCGAACGTGTCGAGGGCTACAGCAACCCGACCTGGACGGTGCTGTGCGCACTGGCGATCCGGCTCGGCATCGACGGCGT
>DAIMFJ010000486.1:0-257 GCA_036724695.1 Planctomycetota bacterium | reverse complement strand
GGGAGCTGCGGCCGGCTTCGTCCCACTGGCCGCGGCCGGGGTCGCAACGCACTACCCTCTGCGCGACTTCGCGTCGTGTGGGCTCGAGACGCTCGGCTTCGTGCTCCTGGTCACCCTGCTGGTCGGTACGCTGGCGCGGGCCGAACGGGCGCGCGACTTTGCGCTCGCCAGCCTGCTGGCCGTCGCCGCGGCGTTGACGCGGCCGGACGGCGGCCTCGTCGGTGCCCTCGCCGGCGCGGTCGCGGTGCTCGCGGCCG
>DAIMFJ010000485.1:0-2525 GCA_036724695.1 Planctomycetota bacterium | reverse complement strand
TCGGGGTCATCACCAACAAGGTGCAGATCCTGCGCTACCGGATCGACGACGGCGACCATCGCGAACGCCTGCTCGCCGAGCTCGACGTGATCGACAAACACGTCGCGCGCATCGCCAAGATCACGGCCGGCTTGCTGACGTTCTCGCGCGAGACGCCGTTCGCCCTGCAACCGCTCGACCTGCCCGAACTGGTGCGCGAAGCCGCCGACCTCGTCAAGGTGCCGTTCCGTGCCGCCGAGGTCGACCTGACGGTGGTGGCCCCCGGTGGGCCGCTGCCCGAGGTGCGTGGCTCGTCGAACCACCTGCTGCAGGTGCTGATCAACATCCTGTTGAACGCCAAGGATGCGTCCCCCAAGGGTGCAGGGGTCGCGTTGCGGCTCGATGCCGCTGGCGACGAGGTGCGCATCGAGGTCGCCGACCGCGGCCACGGCATCGCGCCGGAGAACCTGCCGAAGATCTTCCTGCCGTTCTTCACGACCAAGGATGTCGACAAGGGCACGGGGCTCGGTCTGGCGATCAGCCACGGCATCGTCGAACGCCACGGCGGTCGGCTCGAGGTCGAGAGCGAGGTCGGGATCGGCACCACCTTCCGGGTCGTGTTGCCGGCCACTCCGGCGGTTTGACGGCCGCAGCGAACGCATCTTCGACGTCGACATGCCACAACCGGTGGTGGTTGGTGAGCAGAATCGGACTTGCATTGCGGTCGACAGTCCCTATTGTCGCGCGCGTGTTGGGCGGTCACCTTTGGGAGGGGCCGACAGCATGGCACCCGGCCTAGGCAACCGGGTGCCTGTGCTCTGGTCGCTCGCCGAGTGGTCGCGCAGGCGGCGCAAGCCGACTGCACCCGCGAAGTTGGTTGGGTTTCCGGCTGGACCGGTTCCTTGGCTGAACTCTCGACGCGGGAATGGCCACGCGGCAGCCCTGGAGTCTCGCAAGGGTCGGCGGCGCACTTTCTTCCGGGTCGGGCCACCTGCTTCGGGGTGGGCCACGTGCTTCCGGGGTGGGTCAGCTGCCCGGAAGTCCCGACAGCGACGTGCTGGCGGCGGATCGCGCCGATTCGTCGCGCGGGGCCGCAGTGCGATGCAGGCCCAACGGTTTCAGGCCCAGCGGTTTCAGGCCAGAAAGTTGCAGGCCAAACGGTTGGCCGCACGGGGCCGAGAGGCGGTCAGGCCGGCGCTCCCCACGCCGGCAAGAGCCCGCTACCGCCTTCACATCTTGACGTGCAGCACCTGATCGACGTGGAAGTCGATGCTGAACTCTTCGTCGACGTTGATCAGTCGACCGGTGCCCTTGAACTCGTTGAAGATGATCGCGCCGGCCAGGTTGCGGCCGTCCTCGAGGTGCAGTTCGACCCAATCCGCCTGGCGGGCGTTCATCAGCAGGTCGTAGACTTCGTCGCGGGTGGGGCGGAGGGTCGTATTGCGGTCAGCCATGATCTTGGGGTCTCCGCTGCGCCGAGAGGTACGCGCAGCCGAATATGGTTGGTGGATGAGGCGAAGGCAACCAGCGGTAGAGGAGCCATTGGCCACAGCGAAGGCCAAGAATCACCGATCCGTCCCGCGAGCCGCCCAGAGGTAGTGCAGTTCCGTGAAGCGGCGCATCAGGTGCCGCCGCTTCGTCGTGTCGGTCCGACCCTGGTCAGGTCGTCTGCTGTTGCCATCCGCTCGCCTCAGCACCCGTTGCCAAGGACGATTCCGGATTCCAGCAGGAAACGCGACCAGGATTCGAACTGCTGTGGATTCTGCCACAGGTCGCCGAACTCGACAAGGGAGGTGAACCCGCCGGCCATCTTGCCAATTTCACCGACGGCGACGGCGGTCCGGGCGGCCGGAAGGGGCAACGGCACATCCCAGACGTAGACCAGGCCGGCATGGACTTCGCCGACTGGGGTGTTGTCGTCGTTGAGCAGGCCCAGCAGCCGCGGTTCGATCGCAAGTCCTTGCTGGATCGAGAGTTCCTCGGTCAGCTCCCGGCGCAGGGCGGCGGCGAAGAAAGCGGCCGCAGCCAGTTCGGGGTTGCCCCTGGGAGCGGCAGGTTGGGGCGCATCGACCGGCTCGATGTGGCCGCCGAGGCCGATCGACCACAGTCCATGCAGTCGGGCCTCCGACTGGCCGCGCGTGCGTCGGACACAGAACACGCCGGCTTCGCCAGCTCCCTGGCAGCGCAGGAAGCAGTAGGGGATCCACTGCTTCCACGCGGGGGTGCGTTCGGCGGTGTCGCGGTCGACGAACCGCGACAGGCGGTGGGCGTCGGCCAGCAGCCGCTGGCCGGCGGCTGGGGCCATCGGCACGAAGCCCTGCGGCCAGTCGCCGCCGAACAGGGCGGCCCGATCGACGACCAGCACCTCGCTCATGCGTCGCCGGGCGCGCCACCTTCGGGCGCCTTCGGCTTGCCACCGCCACCGAACAGGTTGCGCAGGCCGGCCAGCGAGGTGACTTCGCCCTTGGCGGTGCGCGTCTCGCCGACCTCCTTGGCCGGTTCGACGGTGTAGACGCGGTTCTCGCGCGGGCCACGCGGGCCGCGCG
>DAIMFJ010000484.1:400-2531 GCA_036724695.1 Planctomycetota bacterium | reverse complement strand
GCTCGGCCACGAGGTCGTCATCAACGCCGACTTCGTCAACCGCGCCTTCGCCCAGGACGGCGGCGAGCAGATCCAGCGCCGGCCGACGTTCCGTACCCCGGCGGCCAGTTCGTCGGGCATCGGTGGACTGGGTGGTCGCAACCCAGCGGTGGCTGCGGCGCAGGAACGGCGCCGGCGCCGGTTCCTGCCGGCGGACCTGGCCCAGGCCATCGTCACGGCCGAAGTGCTCGGTCCCCCGGTGGCGCTGCGCGGCCAACGCCGGCTGTTCTGACGCACCGCGCGGGGGGCTGGCGGCACGGCGCGGTCCCGACCTCCCCGGTTGGTTCGTCGGCCGCAGCACGCCTTGCTGCGGCCCGCGCCGTCACTTCTGCAGCAGCCCTCACTTCTGCAGCAGAGGTGCCGCTGGCGTCTCCCGCCCCTTGCCGCGGTACGCATCCCACAGCTTCGGATCGACCTCCGGCCGGCCGTCCTGGGTGCCGAGCTCGAAGCCGATGTCGTAGACCCAGGTCGCGATCCGCAGCAGCTTCTCGAAGTGGATCTTGTCCGGCGTGTCGGTCGGCTCGTGGTAGTCGCGGTGCAGGCCGGTGAAGAAGAACGCGATCGGCACGCCCATGCGGGCGAAGTTGGCATGGTCGCTGCGGCCGAACATGCCCTCCTGGTCGTACTCGATCTCCAGGCCGGCACGGGCGTTCTTGGCCAGGCACAGCTCGTGCAAGGCCGGCGCCAGCTTCTGCGTGCCGACCAGGTGCACGGTGTTGCGGTTGTCCTCGGCCTTCTCGCCGCGGTCGCCTTCGCGGTTCTCCTCCTCGTCGCGGCCGATCATGTCCATCTGCAGCTCGGCGACGATCGACTCGAGCGGGATCGGGGGGTTCTGGGCGAAGAAGCGCGACCCGACCAGGCCGTCCTCTTCGCCGGCGAAGCAGACGAACAGGATGCTGCGGCGCGGCTTGATCTGGTTCTTCACGAACATCGTCGAGACCGCCAGGACCCCGGTGGTGCCCGAGGCGTCGTCGTCGGCGCCAGGGTGCAGGCCGCTGCCGAAGCCGCTGTAGCCGACGTGGTCGAGGTGGCTGCCGATCACCACGTACTCGTCCTTGAGCTTGGGGTCGCTGCCCGGCAGCACGGCCCAGACGTTCATCGCCGGACCTTCCTTCTCGACGATCTTGACGCTGACCTGCGCAGCCATGCCCAGCGCCCGCAGCTGCGGTGGCTGGGTCGGTGCGGCCGACGCGGCGTCGAGGCCGACTGCGGCGAGCACCTTCTGGAAGTCCTCGCCGCCGAACGTCGCGTCGAGCGGGTTGCGGCGCCCGCCGGTGATCGCACGGCCGGTGGCGCGGCCGGGGCCGGAGCGGCCGCGCAGGCCGCCGGTCACGGCTTCGCTGCTGGCCATCACCAGCGCGGCCGGGCTCTTGCCGCTCAGTTCGCGCTGCACGGCGAAGCGGGTCAATGCCGCCGAGTTCGGGTGTTTGGCGTTGGGCACGATGTGCAGCACGACGACCTTGCCGGTGACGTCGAGGTCGGCGAGGCCGTCGATCGCCGGCATCGCCGGGCCGCGGCGGTTGCCGGTCGGTTCGGGGAGGTCGGGCGCGGCGACGACCAGCAGGACCGCGTCGCCGGCGGCCTCGCTGTCGGCGGTGGCGCGGCCGGTCAGGCGATCGGCGGGGATCCGCAACACGTCGGTGCCGTCCTTGTGGAAGCGCACGAACGTCTGTTCGGGGTCCGGGGCCGCCGTCGTCCACGGCACGGTCTGGAAGTACGTGTCGTTGTCGCCACGAGCCTCCAGGCCCAACGCCTTGAAGTGGGCGCTGACGTAGTCGGCGGCCTTCTGGTAACCCGGGGTGCCGGTCTGCCGGCCTTCGAACTCGCGCGACGCGAGCGTGTACAGCCACTTCTTGCAGTCGTCGAGCGACACCGCGGCAGCACCGCCACGACGGTCTTCGGGCAGCGGCTGCGTGGCGGGGGTCGGGGTGGTGGGCGCCTGGGCGACGGCGCTGGCCACCAGGGTGAGCAGCGAGGAGGCGAACAGCGGCAGGTGCCGCGGCTGGAAGGTACTCGGCATGTCGGATGAGGAAGCGAGGATCGCTTGGCCGACGGGTTCTACGCGAGCGGGCGCGGCGGCGCGAGGAGTGCG
>DAIMFJ010000484.1:0-390 GCA_036724695.1 Planctomycetota bacterium | reverse complement strand
GGGAAGCCAGTCGCGACAGATTCGCGACGTTTCGGGTGCAACGCGGCGGGGCCGCGCGCGCGCACAGCCGGAGGCGTCGCCGCAGCCGTTCGACCAGGCCGGCTTCCTCGCGGTCGTCGGCAGGGTTGGTCCGGTGCCGCAGGTCGTCGATCTCGGGCAGCGGGCGGCGGTCGGCACCGAGCACCCACGGCACCCCGGCGAGGCTCTCGGTCACCCGGTTGGCGACCTGGCGCGGGGTGGCGGCGGCGGCCAGCTGCTCGGCGCCCTGCCAGCGCGGTCGCCACGCGAACTCGGCGAGGCGCGCGGCGCTCTGCTGCAGGCCGTCGGTCCGCGCCACCGGTGCGGCGGCGATCGGCGGCGGTGCTGAGCTCGAGCAGCAGCGTGCGCGCC
>DAIMFJ010000483.1:0-2538 GCA_036724695.1 Planctomycetota bacterium | reverse complement strand
TCGCTCTCGCCGTGCCGTCCCTGGCCGGTTGCGTCGGTGCGATCAGCGACACCAGTCTGGTGGCGGTGGCGGTCGTGACGTTGGTGGTCGCGATCGGGCTGGCGGTGGTGGCGATGGTGCGCGCCGGACGCGGCCGTTCGGACGGCGGTCCAGGCGGCTGTGGCGCGGGCGGTGGCACCAGCTCCGGTTGCGGCGGCGGCCGCGACGGCGGTGGCTGCGGCTCGGACAGCGGTGGCGACGGTGGCGGTGGCTGCGGCGGCGGTTGCGGCGGCGATTGACGCCGCGTCGCCGACCGCGCGGACCCGTCAGCGCCCGCCGTTCGCCCTGGTGCCGCCGACGGGCACGTCGACGAGGCCGCGCTCTTGCATCAGCGCCTCGATCGCGTCCGGCTGCGACGGCACCCCGTCCGACAGCACCCGGTGGCCGTCGCTGGTCACCAGCACGACGTCCTCGATCCGGCAACCCATGCCCTGGTCGCGCAGGTAGGCGCCGGGCTCGACGGTGATCACCATGCCGGGGGCCAGCACGTCGATCGACGGGTCGTGCACGGCCAGGCCGACGTGGTGGCTCGGCCCATGGTCGACGCGGTAGCCCTTCTGGACCAGGAGCTCGCTGCAGCGCCGCCGCAACCAGCTCAAGCTGACGCCGGGTTTGACCGCGGCGATCAGTTCCTGCTGCACGGCGTGCACGTCTTCGACCAGCCGGCGTTGCGCCGGCGTGAACTTGCCATTGGCCGGGAACGTGCGCGTCACGTCGCTGGCGTAGCCGTGCAGCGTCGCCGCGTAGTCCATCACGATCAGGTCGCCGTCCAGCAGTTCCTTGCTGTTGACGCTGTAGTGCAGGATGCAGCCATTGGCGCCTGCGCCGACGATCGCCGCATAGGCATCGGTGCCGCAGCCGCGCAGCGACAGCACGTAGCGGGCCACGGCGGCGAGGTGGTACTCGTACAGGCCGGGGCGGGCGCTGCGCATCGCTTCGGCGATCGCTTCGCAGGCGGCCGCCGTCGAAGCGGTGAGCAGTGCGAGCTCGGCTTCGCTCTTGTGCGCGCGCAACGGGTGCAACACCGGCTCGAGCGGCGCGATCGAAAGGTCGGCGAAGCGCCGCGTCAGCGCGGCCACCAGCGCCTCTTCGCGGCTCGGCCGGCCGTCGAGCGGGTGGCTGGCGCGTTCCTTGGCGGCTTCGGCGGCTTTGGTCGGGGTGCTGCCGGTGCGCGCCGCGGCGCTGGTCGGGGTGCGCAGGACCGGTCGCCGGCCGTCGACCGGGGCCAGCAGCTGGTCGAGCCGGTCGACCAGGCTGCGCACGTTGCCTGCGACCCGGAAACCGGTCTTCTCGGCGGTGGCTGCGCCCGGGGCCAGGAACTTGCCGTCCCAGGTCGCCGAGAACGGCGAGAACGGCGGCACCAGCAGCTCGTCGACCGTGCAGGTGCCAGTGGCATCGACCGCCAGCAGCAGGGCCAGTTCGGGCTCGGCGACGCCCGCCAGGTACAGGAAATCCTGGTCCTGCACGAACGGCCCCATGTCCGCCGCCTTCTCGGCGCCGCGCACCAGCACGACGACCGGCTCGCCAGGGTGCATGCCGGCCAATGCCGCCGCCAGGGCGGCGCGCCGCGCCGCGAACTCGCCGGTCGGCAGGGGTGGGGGTGGGCTCGGCAAAGCCTGGCCAAGCGCCATCGCCGCCAAGGCAAGCAAGGAGCCAGCCGCCGCCAGGGACCGTCGCCAGGATGAAGGAACCATGAGCAAGACGATACGTGGGAAGCGCTTGCGGCGGAACTCCCGTTGCCGTCGCGGCTCCGTTGTGGCATTCTGCCGACCGCACATCGCCCCTCGCTCGTACCCGGAGGCCCGGTTTGGCAGTCGTTCCGCGCAAGCAGCGTTCCAAGGACAAAGTGGTCGATCGCCGTTCCCTCGCCGCGATCCTGCACGGGTTGCGGGCCAGCGGCAAGACGATCGTCTTGACCAACGGCGTGTTCGACCTGCTGCATGTCGGGCACACCCGATGCCTCGAAGATGCGCGTTCGCGCGGCGACTACCTGGTGGTCGCGATCAACACCGACAAGTCGGCCGAGAAGCTGAAGGGCAAGGGCCACCCGGTGGTCGACGAGGACGAGCGCATGGAAGTGTTGGCGGCGTTGTCGTTCGTCGACTACGTGACCAGCTTCGAAGAGGATACGGCGGATGCGCTGCTGGAGTTGCTGAAGCCGACCCTCTACGCCAAGGGCACCGACTACACGCTGAAGACGCTGCCGGAGAAGGACACGCTCAAGGCGCTCGACATCAAGGCGGTGTTCGTCGGCGACAAGAAGGCGCACTCGTCGAGCAAGCTGATCCAGAAGATCCGCAAGAAGAAGTTCGACTGAGGGTCGAAGCCGCCGGCAGTTGCCCAACTGCCGATGCGACGGGCCTCGTGACGTCCCGTCAAGTCGCTGCCGCGCCGCTTCCGAAGCTGCTGGCATGTCCGTCGCCTACGCCCTGACCACCGATACCTATGTGGCGGTGCCACTGGTCGGGCTGGCGGCGGGTGAGGCGCCCGGCTTCCCGC
>DAIMFJ010000482.1:0-2555 GCA_036724695.1 Planctomycetota bacterium | reverse complement strand
GCCGCCTGCTGCTCGGCGTCGCCGTCGGCCGCGACCCGCACCTGTACGGCGCCGTGCTGGCGGCCGCCGACGGCACCTCGGGACGCATCGCCCTGCTCGACCGCCTGCTGGCCTTCACCGACGAGTTGTTCGCGCAGCTGGGCACGCTGGCCACGCCGGCTCCGGCCACCGAGTGGGCCGACCGGCTCGACAACCTGCGCGAACGGCTCGCCGAGCCAGGCCCCGAGGACCAGACCGGCCAGCGGCTGCTGCTCGACGCCGCGGTGGCGCTGCGCACCTTGGCCCCGGCAGCTCGCCTCGACGAAGCGTGGTCCAACCACGTGTTCACCGCGTGGCTGCGGCAGCGGCTCGCGCAGACTTCCGGCGGCCACGGTTTCCTGACCGGAGCGGTGACCGTCGCGGCCCTGCAGCCGATGCGCATGGTGCCGCACGAACTGGTCTTCCTCTGCGGCCTGTCGGACCAGAACTTCCCGCGCCGCGACACCCCGCTGCCGTTCGACCTGACGCAGGTCGCCCGTCGACCCGGCGACCGCAGCCGGCGTCTCGACGACCGGCAGGTGTTCCTCGATGCCCTGCTGGCGGCCCGGCGGACCTTGCAGATCACCTATGTCGGCCGCTCGCTGCTCGACGACAGTGTCTGCGAAGCCGCGCCGATGCTGCGCGAAACGCTCGAGTACGTGCGGCGCTCGTGCGTCCGAGCGGACGGCCGGGACGCCGCCGAACAGCTGGTCGTGCGGCATGCGCTGCAACCGTGGAGCGAACGCTACCTCGACGGGCGCGACCCGCGGCTGTTCACGTTCGCCGCGGTCGGGGCGGCGCCGGACGTGGCGGAGCCGGCCGAGACCCCGTTCGCGGCGGCGCTCGCCACCGCGCGGCCCACCGACGACGACGCCGACGACGACGCTGGCGACGACGGCGCCGATCCGGCGCCGCCCGCAACCGAGCGCACGTTCGACGAACTCTGCGCCTTCTGGCGCGAACCCGCCCGGCGCTTCCTGCGCGACGGTCTGCGCCTGCGTCTGCCGCGCGAACTCGAACTGCCCGGCGACGACGAGCCGTTCGCGATCGAACGTGGCCTGCCGCAGCACCGCCTGTTCACGCCGCTGCTGCACACCGCCTTGCTCGGCCACGACGACCCGTTGCTCGCCTACCGCCAACACCAGGCTGCGGGCGAGCGGCCGGTCGGCGGCGGCGGCAACCTGGCCTTCCATGCGGTCGCCGACGCGGCGGTCGACCTGGCGCGCCGGGCCCGCGAACTCGGCGAACTGCGCGAGGTCGCGGTCACGGTCCAGGTCGGTGCTGCGACCTTGGTCGCCGACCGCGTGCTGCTCGCCGGCGACGTGGCGCTGCTGGTGCGCCGCCGCAGCAATCCGCGCGTCGAGCTCGAACTCTGGTTGCTGCACTTGCTGCTCACCGCCGCGCGCGACCAGGGCCATACCGAACTGCCCGCCGAGACCCTGCTGCTCACCGGCAAGGCGACGCTGCGGCTCGGCGCGCGCCACGAACCCGACGCGCAGCACCGGCTCGCCGGACTGCTGCGCGGCTACCAGCTCGCGGCCCACCAGCCGATCCCGTTCGCGCCGTCCGCCAGCCGCAAGTTCGTCGAGGCCATCGGCGCGGGCAAGGACGAAGTCGGCGCCCGCGCCGCCGCCCGCGCCGCCTACGAGTACCGCCAGCAGCCTGGCAAGACCACCAACCCGGTTCCCGCCGAGGCGGACGCGCCAGCCAACCGCCTGTGCTGGCGCGGCGCGTCACCGATCGACGCCGAGGGGTTCCCGGCGTGGGCCCACTGCGTCTGGGACGGTTTCGCCGCGGCCCATTTCGACGCCAAGCAGAAGGGCAGGTCATGAAGCAGCCCAGTCCCTTCGACGTGCTGCAGACCCCGCTGGTCCCCGGCGTGACGTTGCTCGAAGCGAGTGCTGGCACCGGCAAGACCTACACGCTGGTCGGCATCCTGCTGCGGTTGCTGCTCGAAGGCGACGGCCTGCCGCTCGAACGGGCGCTCGTCGTCACCTTCACGGTCGCCGCCACCGAAGAGCTCAAGCAGCGGCTGCGCGCCGGGCTAGTGCAGGTGCTCGCGACGCCGCCCGACGCCGCCAGCCCCGACCTGTTCGCGTACCTCGCCGCACAACCCGGCGCCGCGGCGCGCTGCCGCACCGCGCTCGACGACTTCGACCGCGCGGCGATCGCGACCATCCACGGGTTCTGCAAGCGGGTGCTCGACGAGGCAGCGTTCGCGAGCGGCGAGCCGTTCGCCCTCGACTTCCAGACCGAGCCCCGCCCGCGGCAGGAACGCGCCGCCGCCGACGTGCTGCGCATGCGCTACGAGGCCCAGCCGGGCCCGACCTCGGCGACGCTGCTGTTCGGCGAGCTGACGCCGGGCCGCCTCGTCGACCTCTACACCACCTGGCAGCGCCACGCCGGCGTGGGGCGAGAGCCGACCGAACCCCCCCAGCCGGCCCCCCCCCCCGCCCGCGTAGCCCCCCACGAACACGAGGGCGCGGCGGTAGCCGCCGCACGCGACGGGCAGGCGCCGGACCGCAGGAAGGCAGGGG
>DAIMFJ010000481.1:0-2589 GCA_036724695.1 Planctomycetota bacterium | reverse complement strand
GTCGACAACCTCGGCGTCCCGGCCCCGATGGTCGCGGGCACTTCCGAGTTCAGTCTGCCCGAGGTCTACCTGGCGTTCGATCCGTCGCTGCCGGACGGCGTGCACCGTTTCTTCGTCCAGCTCCTGCAACTGCCGGCGCCGGGAGTCGTGATCCTCTCGGCCGTCGACTCGCCGGCCGATCGCGTGATCGACGTCGTCAAGACAGGCTCGCTCGTCACTCTGCAGTTCCCCTTCGCAGTCACCCAACCCGAGCTTGGCCTCGGCATCGGTGGCATCGGTCAAAGCGTCAAGCTGCGCTTCCTGCAGCCGCAGAACGACCCGGGCGCCCCGTGCTCGCACAAGGTCTGGGCGACGACTGGCTGGGCGGCCGACCCGATCACCGGGCTGCCGGTGCTGGCCAACGATCCAGGGCGGGCCGTGGATCCCAACTACTGCCAGATTGCCTCGTTCCAGAGCTTCCACGTCGCCAGCTGCGGCACCAACCCGACGCCGGTCTGCGACGGCCGCACGATCGGCTACTGGCGCAACCCGCACGGCCGCAACCTGGTCACCTCGTACGGTCTGCTCGGCGAGTACGCGGCGCTGAACCTGGTGAACGCCGACGGCTCGGCTGCCGCGCCGTTCGCCAGCCTGTCGGCCTACGCCAGCTGGCTGCAGCGCGCCAACGCCACCAACATGGCCTACATGCTGAGCGCCCAGCTGGTCGGCATGTACAACAACGTCCGGGTCGGCAACACCAGCCGCTACTGCCGGATCCACGACCCGGTGCTCGGCAACACGACGATCGGCGCGGTTCTCGA
This sequence comes from Planctomycetota bacterium, assembly GCA_036724695.1. Lineage (GTDB taxonomy): Bacteria > Planctomycetota > UBA1135 > UBA1135 > UBA2386 > JACKIC01. The sequence continues at coordinate 1,789 of DAIMFJ010000481.1, read as the reverse complement.
TGCGGCAGTGCTCAGCCTCTACCTGTACCCGCTGACGCCGTCGGGGCACCCCGAACGCGCCAACCAGGAAGCGCTCAAGCACGCCCTGGACGCCGCCAACAACAACACCAACTGGGGCTGGCTGTAAGCCACCCTGGCAGGATCGCCGACCCGACCTCGACGCCGTCCGCGCCCTGCGCGGACGGCGTCTTGTTTTGAGGCCCGGCCAGCGGCGCGGTAGCCCCGGCGCCAAGGCCGGCAGACGTGCCCGTGCTCGCCGACGCAGGACGGCGCCGCCGACCACGCGCGGTGTTGCGAGCTACCTTTCTGCGCCCCGCATCGCGGCGGCCGCGCCTTGCGGTGCGAGCCGCCCGAAGACCCCAGAGAACTACTCGCAACCATGATCCGCACCCTCCTCGCCACCGGCGTCCTGACCCTCGGCACCGCGTTCGCCCAGAACTGCAATTTCAACCAGTATCCGATCCACCTGGTCGACAGCCTCGGCGTGCCGATGCCCAAGACCGGCGACGTGGCCCAGTTCCCCGAGGCCGACGTCTACCTCGCGTTCGACACCTCGCTGCCGGACGGCCTGCACCGGTTCTACATCCAGATCACCGACCAGGCGATCACCACGGTGACCACCGCGGATGCGCCGGAGAACCGCGTCGTCGACGTGCTCAAGACCGGTACGACGATCACCCTGTCGTTCCCGTTCGCCGTGACCCAACCCGACCTCGGCCTGGGTCTCAACGGGATCGGTGAGAGCGTGCGCATCGAGTTCCAGCGCCCGCAGAACCAGCCGGGCGTGCCATGCTCGCACAAGGCCTGGGCCAGCACCGGCTGGGAGGCCGACGCATTGACCGGCTTGCCGGTGCTCGCCAACTCGCCGTTCGTGACCGGCCTCGGCACGTACCCGAACTGCCGCATCGCTTCGTTCCAGAAGTTCGACGTCGCCAACTGCGGCACCAACCCGACGCCGGTCTGCGAAGGCCGCACGATCGGCTTCTGGCGCAACTGCCACGGCCGTCAGCTGGTCAACCACTACGGCATCCTGCCGACCCTGCCGGCGCTGAACATCGTCAACCTGTGCGGCCAGCGCGTCTCCTTCAGCACGACCACCGGTTACGCCAACTGGCTCAAGCGCGCCAACAGCATCAACATGGCCTACATGCTGAGCGCCCAACTGGTCGCCATGCACAACAACGTCACGGTCGGCAACGTCAGCCCGCACTGCGTGGTGCACACCTGCCAGTTCGGCAACATCACGATCGGCGAACTGATGAGCCGCGCAGTCGCCTCGCTGGCGGCCCACCCCTACACCGGCTGGTGCCACCCGGCCCGCAACTACCAGAAGGCGCTCAAGGACGCGCTCGACCGGGCGAACAACAACAACAACTGGGCGAGTCTCTGACGGATCGCGCCGGCGCAGCACCGCTGCGGCGGCCGCTTCCCGCAGGTCCCAACGGGCCGGACGTGCCGCTGCACGTCCGGCCCGCGCTCGTTGGTGGGCCCGCTGGAGCCAGGCTCAACCGCGCGCTACGCGCGCCCGCTCCGGATCGTGCAGCGCCGCCGCCAACACCTCGTCGCGGTTGGTACCCAGGTGCTGCAGGATCGGCCAGCAATCGGCGGCATCGGCCCCCACCGCCGCCGCCAGCTCGCGGACGGTGCGCGGTTCCTTCTGCAACGCCGCCAGCAGGCGCCGCTGCAGCTCGAGCACTGCCGCCGCCGCCTTCTTGCCGGCTTCGACGCCCGGCTGGTGGAACGCGTTGACGTCGACCAATTCCGCGTAGATCGAAGCCGGCAAGAAGGC
>DAIMFJ010000480.1:0-2590 GCA_036724695.1 Planctomycetota bacterium | reverse complement strand
GCCATTCGCCGCCCGCCACGCCGGCGTGGCGGGCGGCGTACTGTTCGGCGGCCCCGCGCACGAAGCGCGCTTCGTCGGCGTGGCCGGCGAGCCAGCCGAGCAGCAGCAGCGAGCCGCCCGCGGCGATCGCCAGCACGCTGGCGGCCGGCCAGCGGCGGGCGTTCGCGAACAGTGCCTCGGCGCCGAGCGCCGACAGCAGCACGAGGCTCATCGCGACGACGAACAGCAGCCGGCGCAGGTCGGCGGCCGCCAGTCCGGGCACGAAGCGGGCCAACGCGACGAACGGGCCGTCGGCGTTCGCGAAGCCGAGCGCCAGCAGGCCGGCGACGGCCGTGGCGATCGCCAGCGCCCGGTGGCGGCGTTCGGCGAATGCCAATGCGGCCAGCGCGGTCGGCACCGTGCCGATCGCGAACGACGTCTCGACCCAGCTCTGGAACGGTCCGCCGGTGACCGGGTGCAGCGGCGCAGCGAGCAGCGCGATCTGCGTCCACGGCATGCGCGTCACGTCGCGCCACGGCTGTGCAGGATCGACGTGGAACGTGTCGCTGGGCCAGGCGAAGAAGTCGGGCCACAGCGCGGCCAGCACGTGCAGCGGTTCGAGGCCGTTGGCGGCCAGGAACGTCGGGTTGAAGCTGGTGTCGCGGGCGCTGTCGGCCGACGCCAGCAGCACCGGCAGCATGTGCGCGGCCGACAACAGGCCGCCGAGTGCCAAGCCGCCGGCGACGGCGACCAGCGGCCGCAGCCGTTCGCCGCGCGGCTGCTGCAGCGCCAGCAGCAAGGCGTACCCGACCGTCAGGTACGCGACCTGCAGGCTGACCACCGCAAAACCCGACAGCCACGACCAGCCGGTCCACAGGCCCAGCCAGCCGAGCCAGCGCGCGGCGCTGGCCCCGCGGGCGCGTTCGGCGACCAGGGCGTGGCAGGCGGTCAACATCGGCCACAGCGACAGCGCCGCGGTCAGGATCACGTTGTGGTGCAGCTTGCACTGCGTCCACAGCCCCAACACGGCGCCGACCACGCCGACCAGCCCCGCGGCGTGGCCCAGGCCGATCCGGCGCAGGAACCGGTAGGCGAGCCAGCCGAACAACACCTGGTGCACGAGGTACCACGGCCCGTACCACTGCCAGCTCGGCAACAGCAGCAGCAGCGCGTTGATCGGTTCGTAGACCTGCGCCATCTGCGGCACGAACGGTGCGCCGCCGCCGATGTCGCGGGTCCAGCGCGGGCTGTCGCCGTTGCGCAACCGGTCGTGCAGCACCCGATCCCAGCACAGCGACTGCAGGTACTTGTCGCCGCCGGCCGTGCTGCCGCCGCGGGCGTTCGCGGCGACGAACTCGCCGGCCGCGGCCTCGGCGCGGTAGACGTCGAGCTGTTCGGGGTGGTAGGGCACCAGGGCGCGGCCGGGCCACAGCCCGTCGCGCAGGAACAGCACGCTGGCGCACAGCGCGAGCAACGCCGCCACCAGCTGCTGGCGGTACGTGGCAGGGCTCGGTCCAGGGGTCACGGGGTCACGATGCAGGGCCAGGGCGAGGGAAGCAACGCAGGGAATCTATCGACCACCGGCCGCGGCGGGCCGGTGCGGATTCCCGGTCGGCGGCGGGTCGGGACTGTCCCTGGCGGCCGCCGGCGCTAAGGTGCCGCGGCGCTGCCGATGCCGAACCCCGACCCGAGCCCCCGTTCGCCCGCCGCGGTGGTCCCACCCTGGACCACCGGCAGCATCGTCGCGCTGCTGGCGATCACGGCCGCCGGCGGGCTGCTGCGGCTGTGGCGCCTCGAACTGTGGTCGCTCGGGCCCGCCGAAGCCGCGAACTGGGCCGGGGCGGTGCGGCTGGCCGTCGACGGCCTGCCGGCCAGCCATGCGTTCAGCCGCGGCTTCCTGGGGCTGCTGCTCGCCACCGGCATCCTGCCGGGGCAGGGTGAGGGGTGGCTGCGCCTGCCGTTCGCGTTCGTCGGCATGATCACCGTGCCGCTGCTGGCGTTCGCGCTGGCGCGCGCGGGCGGCCGCGGTCCGGCCCTGCTGGCGGCGGCGTTGCTCGCCGTGCATCCGAGCCACCTGCGCTGGAGCCAGACGGCCGACGACTTCGTGATCGCCGCGTTCGTCGCCGCACTGGCGGCGGCGGCAGCGGCCTGGCTGGGGCGGCGCGGCGCGCCACTGTGGGGCGGCCTCGTGCTGGTGGCGAGCTGGCTGGCCGCCAGCCACGACGACCTGGGCGGTGGCGTGTTGGCCCGGTTGGCGTGGCCGCTGGTCGCATTGGCCGCCGCCTGCGGGCTGTGGGCCGCCGGGCAGCGGGCCGTCGTGACACCGCTCCTGCTGTGTGCGGCACCGGGACTGGTCGGGGTCGCGTTGGCGCCGTTCGGACTCGGCAGTGGGCTGGCGGCCGCTGCGCTGCCGCCTCTGTGCCTGCTCGCCGCACTGGGGTGTGTGGCCCTGTGGCGCGGTCTGCGGGTGCAGGTGCTGGCCTGGCAGGCCCTGGCGCTGCCGTGGACGGTGGCGGTGGTCGCGCTGGCGCCGACGGCCTGGCTGTTCGCCGGACTCGGCGTCGACAGCTACCTGTTGCTGACCGCGCGCCGCGGCGAACGCAGCGACGTG
>DAIMFJ010000479.1:0-2634 GCA_036724695.1 Planctomycetota bacterium | reverse complement strand
CTGTGGGTTCCGGAAAGTCTGGCGTGGGGCGTTCCGGAAAGTCTGGCGTCCTGCACAGGGTAGCGCGGTTCGCCCGGAAGTCGAGCCCTGCCGGAAGTCGCTTGCGCGCGCTGCGTGAATGCCTACGAGGGTAGGCGGCCCAAGCGGAGGATAGAGCTCTGCTGGGAAGCAACTCGAGCGCCGACTTGGGGGCCAAGACCGGAAGAGGGCGGGAGGGTGAAACCTCTCGCCCTCGACCCTTTCCGGGATTGGCATCAGGCGGCAAATCCCGGGGTTGGGGGCAGAGCCCCCGGAAAGGGATCGGGGCGACATCGTCGCCACCATGAGCTACGAGACGTCGGCCCCCTTGCCGTCGCCCGGGTTGCGGTAGCTGCGCCCTGCGAGCTGGATGATGTCGCCGCGCTCGAGGAGTCGATCGACGATCGCTTCGGCGAGGTCGGTGTCGTGCAACACGGCCCCCCAGTTCGCCGGTGCCTTGTTCGACGTCACGAGGATGGAGCGCCGAGCGAGGTAGCGCTGATCGACGACCTGGAACAGCAAGTTGGCTGCATCCGGCCCGTAGGTCAGGTAGCCGAGCTCGTCGAGGACGAGTACGTCGGGCTCTACGAACGCGGCTACTGCATGTCGCCGGCTGTCGCCGGTGGCTCGGTGCAGGTCGTTGAGCAGCTCGGCGACCGTCGCGAATCGGGCCGTGAAGCCATTCTGGATCGCCTTGTAGGCGAAGGCGATCGCGAGGTGCGTCTTGCCTCGCCCAGGCCGCCCGAGCAGGATCGCGGATCGCCCTTCGGAAACGAGCTCGGGGCCAAGGAATCGTCCGAGAGCCACGCGCCTGACCGAAGTCTGGAAGGTGAAGTCGAACTCCTCGATCGTCTTCAGGAACGGGAAGCGCGCCTTGCTGGTCGCGCGATGTATGCGAGTCTCGCCACGATGTGCGAGCTCTTCGCAGACGAGCCTCGCGAGGAAGTCGCGGTACGACCAACTTTCCTTCTCTGCCTGCGACTGCAGCTGCGCATGCATGCGTCGAATTGTCGGCAGATGGAGGCGTTTCAGGCCTGCGTCCAGATCGGAGATGTCGGTCACTGCTTCACCTCCTGTTGCTTGGCAGCATGGCCGCGCAGGATGGCCTCCACGTAGTCGACGCCGACGAGCTCGAGTTGGGCTGCTTCGATCAGTGCGTCGCGCAAGGCGGCCTCCTCGAACTCGCCGAGCAGATCGTAGAGCCTGCCGACGTCGTCTTCCCACAACTTGGGCCGCCGATGCCGCAACTCGGTGAAGAACCACATCGCGGCAGGACAGAGCTCGACCAGCAGATCGCGCTTCAGGTAGGGCCTGGCACCAGGCTTGCTGATCAGCTCTTCGCGCTGCTGCGGCAACACCGATCGTTTGCCGTTGGTTGGCTTGCGGGGATGAGTAGCCACGGCATTGCCACCGGCGAGAATCTGCACGCGATCGCCGTCCACGAGCAGGGTGACCTCGGTGCCGATGAAGCGCTCTCCGACGTAGAAGCGGACGCCTTCGAACTCGACGAAGCAGTCGGTGCGGACGATCCGCGTATAGCGCAGTCGGAAGCCGCCGGATGGCACGCCGAGACGACGTAGGCGCGGTTGCTCGAGAAGGTGCCGCGTGCGCGGCACCTCGCCGGTCGCGCGAGACGGACGATCGTCGTTGACGCGTCGGTGCCACTCTTCGAGCCGTGCCTCCAAGTCGGTGCGATCCTCGAAGACGTGCGCCTTGAAGAAGCTGCTTTGCACGAAGCCGACCACATTCTCCACCGCGCCCTTCTCCTGCGGCCGGTAGGGCCATGTGACGTTGGGCACGATCCCGGACTCGGCGCAGAACTGTGCGAAGGTAGCATTCCACACGATCCGATCCCCATCGCGCCGCAGCACGATCGTCTTGGGGTTGTCGAAGACAGCGATCAGCGGCAGACCGCCGAAGCTGGTGAACGCATCGACCAGTCCGTGGCAGATGCTCTCCGTGGTCTGGTTGGCGACGAGCTTGACGCGCCGCAGCCGCGAGAACTTGAGCACCGACGCGAAGAACTGGATGCGCTCGCGCTCGCCGGAGCGATACCGCACCGTGACCTCGCCGAAGTCGTGCTGGCTGAACTCGCCAGGCAGCCCTTCGAAGCGCGACACGCTGGCCTGCGGAGCCGCCGGTCGAATGCGGCGCACCAGATCGTAGACCGCCGTCTTCGATCCGGCGTAGCCCTCGTCTCGAAGCCGCTCCAGTACGTGGTTGCTCGGCAGCTTCGGATCCTCGGCGAGCCAGCCCGAGACCTTCGACGCGTACTGCGCGACCGGGCTCGGCCGCCCCATGCGTTGCGATGCTTCGTCGTCCACCTGCGCAGGATCGGCGATCGGCGGCTCCTTGGCGACACGTTGCACGGTCCGGGGACTCACCCCGGCATGCGCAGCCACCTCCTCAACGAGCATCCCAACCCCTCGCAGGGTCTGGATTTCCAAGCGTTTCATGGCGTCCAGCACTCCATCGGACTACCGCGCAGACGCCTGCCCCCAGCCTGCCAGGGTCGTCGCGGAGCCGAACTTTCCAAAAAAATCTGGCCGGGCGAACGCCCGACTTCAGGACGCCAGACTTTCCGGAATCAGGGCGCCAGACTTTCCGGAACTCACA
>DAIMFJ010000478.1:0-2659 GCA_036724695.1 Planctomycetota bacterium | reverse complement strand
GGCCGCCGGCGAGCGTCGCGGCGGCGCACAGCCCGACGCTGCTGCCGAACGCGGAGTCGGCGGCGGCCTGCGCGGCGACCGCCGGCTGCAGTTCGGCGGCGCCGGGGTTGCGGAGGTCGTGGCCGCCCAGCACGACGGCGTCGAAACCGCCGCCGGCGAGCATCGCCTTGGGCGCAGAGGGGACAGCGAGGATGCGGATCATCACGGCATCCTCCCGAGGCCACCGAGCCGCTGCAACGTTGCTCCGCCCGGTAGGATGCGGAAATCGGGCCAGCCCGGATCCGCCGGGTTGCGTTCGTGCGCGGGCGGTGCGATCCGTAGCATGCCCGGCACTCCGAATACCACCATGAGGATCGTCCTAGCGTCCCTGCTGTGTTCGTCCCTGGTCGCCTGGCTGCCCGCACAGGGCACCGGACGGCTGACTTTCGAAGACACGCGCAAGCCGATCGCCTGGCAAGGCGAGGTGCCGGATGTGCGTTGGGCCGACGACGGTCTGCACGTCGTGGTCCAGCGCGAGAGCAAGCCGGTGTGGCTCGACCCCGCCACGGGGGCCGAAGTGCCGGTTGCACCCCTCGAGAAACCAGCTGCCACGCCGCGCCAGGTGCTGCGCATCGTCGACGGCGACCTCTACCTCGACGAAGTCACCGCCACCGGCAACGGCGGCCGGCGCCGGCCGGGCCAAGGTCCTGGCGCGGCTGGCCTGCGCCCCGCCGCGATCCGGCTGCCCGAGGACGGCAAGGCCGCCGGCGACAAGCAGGAAGCGCATCTGTCGCCGTGCGGCAAGTTCGCGTCGTTCGTGCGCGGCAACGACCTGTATGCGGTCGACGTGGCCAGCAAGGCCGTCTGGCGCGTCACCAGCGACGGCGGGCCCGAGCTGTTCCACGGCCTGCTCGACTGGGTCTACCAGGAGGAGATCTACGGCCGCGGCGACTTCCAGGGCCATTGGTGGGCGCCGCAGGGTGGCAAGCTGGCGTTCTTGTCGCTCGACGAGTCGCCGGTCAAGGAGTTCACGGTCGTCGACCATGTGCCGCCCGGCTACCTGAGCAAGGAACGCAGCGTCGTCGCCGAGGTCACCAACTACCCCAAGGCCGGCGACGGCAATCCGTTCGCGCGGCTCACGGTCGCCGACTTCGCCGGCCAGAAGGTCGTGCCGGTCGATCTGTCGGCGTTCCCCAAGGACCTGTTGGTGATGCGCGTCGAGTGGACACCGGACGCCGGCACCGTGCTGGCGGTGATCCAGGACCGTATCCAGACGTGGGCGGTTCTGTGCGCGTTCGATCCGGCGACCGGGGCCGTGACGCGCTGGATCCGCGAGGAGAGCCCGACCTGGGTCAATCGCGCCGAGCCGCCGATCTGGCTGGCCGACGGCACGTTCCTGTGGCTGTCGGAACGCAGCGGCTACCAGCACGTCTACCACTACGAGGTCGGCGGCAAGCTGCGTGGGGCGATCACCAGCGGCGAATGGCAGGTGCGCAGCATCGTGCGGGTCGACGAGACCAACCGCACGCTGTGGTTCGAGGGCACGCGCGACGGCGCGACCGGGCGGCACCTGTACCGCGTGCAGTTCGACGGTTCGGGGCTGGTCTGCGTGACGCCGGGCATCGGCACGCACCAGTTCGACCTGCGCGCCGACGGCAAGTACGTGATCGACCGCTGGTCGGCGATGGACCGGCCGACCACCGTGCGCGTGCTCGACGGCGCGACCGGCACCGAGACGATCGCGTTGGGGCAGGCCGACAAGGGCGCGGCGAGCCAGTACGCGTTCAGCGAACGGCAGCGCGTCACCATCGAAGCGCGCGACGGCTACCCGCTGGATGCGTGCGTGATGCTGCCGATCGGCTGGCAGGAGGGGCAGAAGTACCCGGTGTTCCTGCCGACCTACTCGGGGCCCGACGCGCCGACCGTGCGCGATGCATGGCAGCACTCGACGTACCACCAGTTCCTGGCCCAGCAGGGCTTCGTGATCCTGCAGGTCAACGTGCGTTCGGCCAGCAACCGCGGCCAACTGCACACCGGTTCGTGCTACCGCCAGCTCGGCGTGCAGGAGCTCAAGGACCTCGAGGACGCGGTCGACCACGTGGTCGGCAAGTTCGGCGGCGATCCGGAGCGCGTCGCGATCAGCGGTTGGAGCTACGGCGGGTTCATCTCCGCCTACGCGCTGACCAACAGCAAGAAGTTCGCGCTCGGCCTGGCCGGGGCCGGCGTCTACGACTGGCGGCTGTACGACACGATCTACACCGAGCGCTACATGCGCACGCCACAGGAGAACGAGGCGGGCTACAAGGCGACCAGCGTCATCGAGAACGCCAAGAACCTGCACGGTCACCTGGTGCTCTTGCACGGCACGATGGACGACAACGTGCACCTGCAGAACACCATGCAGCTGATCTGGGAACTGCAGAAGGCGGGCAAGCAGAACTTCGAGCTGATGGTCTATCCGCGGTCGAGGCATGGCCTGACCCGCGAAGTGGCGGCGCACAGCCAGGAGTTCCAGTGGCTGCGGCTGCAGCGCCTGCTGACGACTTCCGCTGCTCCGAAATAATGTAGGGGAAAGCACTTAGGGTTAGGGGGGGCGCGAGGGCCGCTATCGTCTTCGGCTCGCGATCCGAACGACTGCCTCGCACCATCCCAACCATGCACCTATTGCGTTCCCTGTTGG
>DAIMFJ010000477.1:0-2662 GCA_036724695.1 Planctomycetota bacterium | reverse complement strand
CGAAGCGGAAGCAGGCGACCGGGAGCAGGTCGGCGCCTGCGGCCGCTTCTGGTCGTCGCGGCAGCCCCGACGCAACCTCAGGTGGCGGCCGCAGGCAGCCCGGAGCGGCGGTCGGGCGAAGCGCCCGACAATGCGCCGCGCCGGGACCGGGACACGGGAGTTGCAAGCCTGTGACTCGCAAACCGCCGCGGCGGCGCGTAAGAACGGCGGTCCACCCCGAACCCGAGGTTGCCGATGCGCTTGCTCCGTTCTGCCATTCCGTTCCTGTTCACCACCTCGCTGCTGTTCGCGCAGGACGCGGTCGCGACCAAGCCCCAAGGCGACCCGCTGCCGGCCGGCATGGCCGAAGCGATCGTCGCCGAAGGCCTCGAGCGCAGCCAGGCGATGCGTTTGCTCACCGACCTGTGCGAGAAGGTCGGCCACCGCTTGACCGGTTCCGACAACTACACCAAGGCCTGTGAATGGGCGCTGGCGGAGTTCAAGGCGATGGGGCTCGACGCCCGCATGGAGCAATGGGATGAGTGGCAGCTGGTGTGGAATCGCGGGGCGTGGGTGGGGCGCATCACCGCGCCGATCCAGCTCGACATGTACGTGGCCACCGATGCCTGGACGGCCGGCACCAAGGGCCTGCAGAAGGGGCTGGTGGTGATGGCGCCGGCGACCGCCGAGGAGGCCACCGCCGCCAACTTCGGTGGCAAATGGGTGTTCCATCGCCGCCGGCCGTCGGCAGAGATTCGCAAGGCGTGCGAAGCGGCCGGCATCCTCGGCTGGGTCTACCGCGCCGGTGATCCCAACCAGCAGTACCCGACCCGCGTGCGGGTGTTCGGCAACCAGCAGACCGCGCAGAAGCCGCTGGCCGACGCGCCGACGGTGCCGTCGATCGCGGTGCGGGCCGACGACGCCGACAAGCTGGTCGAACTGCTCGAACAGGCCGAGACCGGCGCGGGCCCGGCACCCGTGTGCGAGTTCGACATCCAGAACGGTTTCCGCGAGGGGCCGATCGCGCTGCACAACGTGATCGCCGAGATCAAGGGCACCGAGAAGCCCGACGAGTACGTGGTCGTCTGCGGCCACCTCGACAGCTGGCACCAGGCGCAGGGCACCACCGACAACGGCACCGGCGCGACCTCGACGCTGGAAGTGGCGCGCATCCTCGCCAAGGTCGGCGCCAAGCCCAAGCGCTCGATCCTGTTCTGCCTGTGGGGCGGTGAGGAGCAGGGCCTGCTCGGCAGTCGCGCCTTCGTGCAGAAGAACCGCGCCGAGATGGCGAAGTTCTCGGCGGTCTACAACCACGACACCGGCACCAACTGGGCGCATTCGCTCGGCGTCACGGCGAAGATGAAGGCGCAGCTCGATCCGGTGTTCGCGCACGTCAACCGGCTGCTGCAGGCGCCGGACGCCGACCACGACGGCCCGGTGTTCGACCTCAAGGAGGCGGCCGCCGTGCGCGGCGGTGGCGGCAGCGACCATGCGTCGTTCATCGCCGCCGGTGTGCCGGCCTGGTCGTGGAGCCTGAAGGGCCGCAGCGACTACTTCCAGCACACCTGGCACACGCAGTGGGACAAGCTCGACGTCGCGATCGAGGAATACCAGCGCCACACCGCGACGGTGGTGGCGATCGCGGCGCTGGGCACCGCCAACCTCGACGAACTGCTCGACCGTGAAGGCGTGCAGACCGGCGGTGGTCGTGAGAACCAGTCGACGACGATCGCCGAGGGCTGGTTCGGGGCCAAGTTCGACGGCCTGAAGCTCAAGGACGTCAACCCCGAGGGTCGGGCCGCCAAGATGGGCGCCAAGGACGGCGACGTGCTGGCCGCGGTCGGCGGCCAGAAGGTCGAGAACCTGCGGCAGATCTTCCAGTTCGCCCGCGAGACCGAGGGCGAGCAGGTCGAGTTCCAGTTCCAGCGCGGCGCGGAGACGTTCCGCGCCAAGTTGCCGAAGGCGGACCTGCAGCAGCCGCGGCGCGGCCGCTGAGCCGCTCGGCGAAGATCGCCCGTTGCGCTCTGGCGTGGCGCGGGCGATTTCGGGTAGGATGACGAGGCGTACGTCCTGGGTTCCGTTTGGTTCCACGGAATCGGTCAAGGGACACGCACAGGTCGGGAACCGTTGCCGGGGCGTGCTTGCGTCGCGGCAGCTCTGGTGTCGAGGTGGTTGGGCGTCGGGTTTCGTCCCGGCCCGCATTCTGGCCGGTCTTCCGCGCCAGGGAGGGATCCATGAAGCAGAACGAGCGTTTGCTGGTGTATGCGGTCACGTGCTTTCTTGCCGTGATCCTGGTCTTCGCGGTCGTGTTCGGCAACGACAGCAAGGCGGCGACCAACGGTGAGAACGGCGGCAACGGCAGTGCGGTCCGCGATCTCGGCGCGATCCTCGACGAGGGTCGCTCCCAGGCGGCGGACCCGGCCAAGCCCACTGGATCGGAGGCCGGACGCACGGAGTCGGATGGTGCCGCGCAGCCGGGGCCTGGGTCCGGCGAAGCTCCCTTGCATGCCAAGAGCCCTGCCCTGGTGGCCGCCGAGTTGGTCGCCCAGCAGCTCGGCCCGAGCCGCCGCGACTATTCGGTGCGCTACGTGATGCCGCGCGCCGGCGACACCCTGGAGACGCTGGTGCAGCGTTGGTGCGGTTCGCGCGAGTTCCTGGAGAAGGCGCGCCGCCTCATCGAGGT
>DAIMFJ010000476.1:441-2664 GCA_036724695.1 Planctomycetota bacterium | reverse complement strand
GGCCGCGGGATCGCCGCGATGATGTTCTCCCGCACGTAGCCCTGCCGCAGCGCCCAGCGCCAGAAAGCGTGCAGGACCTCCCGGTTCCGGAGCAGCGTCGCCGGACTCCGGCCGCCGCCCGCGAGGCTGACCAGGTAGCGTTCGACCTCGGCGGTCCGGATGGCCGGCAGCGCCTGGTTGGGCACGGTCGCGAAGAACGCATCCAGCCGGCCCTGGTCGTTGCGGATCGTCTTCGCCCGCTTGTGAGCCTTCGACCAGGCCGTGAACTCGGCGCGGACCTCGGCGAGCGGCTTGTCGGTCGGGTCGACCTGGGCCTGGGCAGGGGCAGAGACCGGGACCGCCACCGGAGCGGCGCACGGTACAGCGACCGGGGCCGCCGGCAACGATGGGACCGTACTGCCGACCGGCGAGCCACCGTACCGCGACTGCGCCAGCTCGATCTGCCGCCGCAGCCGCAGATCCTCGGCAACCTTCCTGTTGGTCGTCTTCAGGCTCTCGCGAACCCGACGACCTTCCTCGCGAAACTGGATCCACCAGATCCGCCCACGACGCATGAGTGTGACCACGTAGCTTCCGACTCCGGGTATTCGCCCCGTCGACTCGGTCTACCGGCGCCGCAACTCCGCCCTTCGGTGGCCACCACGTGGGCACAATTTGGGCACAGTTGCCGATGCGCCCCCCGAAAAAGACAACAGGGCGGACAGGCACAAGTGCTTGTCCGCCCTGTAGTTGGAAATGGTAGGGCACGCGGGACGCTGTTCGGCACGTAGAGCAGTGACGAGAACCGTCCCGGTCGAAGGAGCAGTCGAGCATGCGAACAGAGAATCGAGGCCATCGTCCGGCAGCATCCCACGGTCCCGGAGCCCCACACCGTCGCCTGGACCGGCGCCTGCGTGGCCGGTGAAGGCCATCCGCCGACCCGGGCGGCTTCGCCACCAGCACATGGTCGTCGGGGTGATGCCTCGGCTCTCGGCGAATGCGCGGACTGTCATCCCGCTCTTCTCCTGGGCCGCGATCAACGCGCGCCACTTCGCTACGGTCGTGTTCGTCATTCCGCCAGATCGTGACGGAGTAGCAGGGCGTTCCCAGATGGGGCTACCGGGCGCTTACGGCGCAGAGTCCTTGCGGGAAAAGGGGCAGAGGGAAGGCTGCCCAGCGGCAGGGGAAACCCGGATGCGGGGCTTCCCCGAGAGCGATCACGCGACGGCGCGGCTCCCTTCAGTGCCCTTAGGCACCCGCACGCACGCCAGGAGATCCAAATTTATACTCAAATCACATCTCCGCGTGAACAGTACCGTCAGCTCCCCAACATCGAACTACCCCTCGCCCTCCTTCGTCACCGATCTCCAAGAGTAGCTTGCCATCACGGTAGATGTGGTAACCACCTTTTGGATCGCTCGACACGGAGACCCCAGACATGTTGTCCCTACCCTGAACCGTGACAACAGCATGCCCGTCCGACTCGACGGACGCAACGAACTGAGCTGCGCCAACGCCGCTACGACAATTGATACTACAGGCCCCATGACCAATGACCATGATTATCGATGGCTCGTGAGCCTTATGCCCCATTATGAAATGGGTAGCTCCGCCACTATGCGATAGCGAGGCCACTTCGCGGCCATGCTCATCAACCAAATGCAGCGAACTACAGATTACCTTGCCCGCCATGGAAAACACCTCCAGTAGACGCATGATTTAACATCGGACAACAATAAGTACAGTGGCAACGCAGACGCTGGCCCACGCTGCCTCGCTCTATGCGTGAGGCCAGCAACCGCATGCAGCTCGAAGCTAGGCAATCTGTGGGCCGGATTGCCCAATCCCAGGAGGCTCAAGGTGCCACATGATATTTGGAAGCATAATGAATAGGAAGGACCCGCCGCCGCCCCCCGAACCCCTCGGGGGAGTCTTGGGCTTTGGCCGCGGCTTGGCTCGACCCTTGTTAGGCCTGTCTCTATAACACGTCCCACCACAAACCGTCTCCTTTTCAGCGCATATACCCACTCGCTGATGCCTTTGCCAACCTCCAAATATCCACCCCTGACCGGGAGGGCAATCACAGTGCCACGTACATACTTCGTAATCTCGAAATACGAGCAATTCGCAATCTGGATTAATTGGCGTCCGATGGATCTCCACGCAGACGACTGATGTGTATTCCCGCTTGAGCCCAGTCGAATCCACACCCTCAATAGGCTCATTGCCGCAGTAGGCGTAAGC
>DAIMFJ010000476.1:0-431 GCA_036724695.1 Planctomycetota bacterium | reverse complement strand
CCCCAGCAACCCAAGGGGTCGATCGTAAGGAACCGCCCCAGACTCGTGGCGTAGTACCGATTCCGCATCTGCAACAGCCCCGTCTCCGAGTCCAGCCGCACGCCCTTCCACAGGAACGGCAACCCGACACTCGAAGTCGCCACCGCCGTCGTGCTGCTGCCGACGTACACCGACACCTTGCCGTACGGGTCGTACTCGTACTGCTCGACGACCGCACCCGACGAGTTCACCAGCTTCGCCGCCGTGTCCTGCCCACCGTGCAGCACGAAGTAGTTCTCCCACGTGCTGCCGTTCTTGCGCCGGTAGCTCAGCAACTCGTCGAGCCGCGAGCCCCACACAAACTGCTTGGTCGGCACCGCCGCATCCGGGCTCGGCACCGTGTCCAGCGAGTACTGCACGACCTGCCGCCAGCCGTCCCACGTGTGGAACTG
>DAIMFJ010000475.1:0-2665 GCA_036724695.1 Planctomycetota bacterium | reverse complement strand
CGGCCCTGGTGCTGGCGCTGCTGCTCGACGGCGACGCCGGCCTGCGCCGGCAGCAGCTCGCGGGCCTCGGCGACGAAGCGCTCGGTCACGAGGCCGCGCTGCTGCACGGCCACCTGCGCACCGCGGCGCGGCGCGTGCGCCTGCCGCTGCTCGACCTGGCGATCGGCACGCTGCGCCCGGCGGATCCCACCCACAAGCAGCTGCTGCGCGAACGGGCGCGGCGACTCGCCATCGGTGACGGCCGGCTGTCGCTGTTCGAGTTCGCGGTCGTGCGCACGCTCGAACACCACCTGCTGTTGCCCGGCGAACGGCCGCAGCGGCCGAGCGGCCGCCCGGATTCGCTGCTGCAGCACGCCGGGCACCTCGCGACGGTGCTGTCGGTGGTCGCCCGCGCCGCGGCCGACGACGAGACCTCCGCACAGCGCGCGTTCGGTCAAGCGGTGCTGGCGCTCGGCAGCGGCGTCACCGTGACCATGCAACCCCCCGAACGCGCCCGCGCCGAGGATCTCGAAGTCGCCGTGACCGGCCTGCAGAAGGTCTCGCCGCTCGGCAAGCGCAACCTGCTGAACGCCTGCGCCGAGGCCGCCGGCGCCGACGGCGTGCTGAAGGACGACGAGATCGAACTGCTGCGCGTGCTCGCCGGGTTGTGGGACTGCCAGATCCCGCTGGAGCTCGACGCCAACGGCCTGCCGCTGCAGCTCACAGGGTGACGCGTTCGCCTTCGCTGGCGATCGCGAAACCGGCACGTTCGATGCGCTGGCGCACCGCCGGGTCGTGCAGGGCCGGGTTGGTGTGGTTGAGGTGCAGGAAGCGCAGGGCCCCGGGCCGCCGCCGGGCGACGTCGCCGAGCAGTTCCATCGTGCGGGTCATCAGCGGATGGCGGATCTCGGCGAGGTTGCGTTCGGGCAGCTCGCTGCCGTCGAAGAACGTGCCGTCGAGGTAGGCGACGTCGACGCCGTCGAGCAGCCGCTCGAGCAGGCCCGGCGCGCGTTCCCAGGCATCGACGTCGGGCACGAACAAGACCTGCCGCTGCGGGCCCCGCAGCACGTAGGCGACGGTGTCGGAGAACTCGTCGCGGTGCGGCACCGCGATCGCACGCACGGCGAACCCCGGCCACGGTTCGAACCAGCTGCCGGGCTCGGCGGCCACGGGCGCGATCTGGCCGAGTTCGACGAGCTGCCGCCACGGCGCGTGCGCGCGCAGGAACGCGGCGAACCGCGGCGTGCAGTGCACCGGCAGCTGGCGGGTCGCGGCGACCTCGCGGCCGAAGAAGGCCAGGCCGAGGTAGTGGCCGATGTGGGCGTGCGTGACCAGCAGCGCGTCGACCGGCTGCCGGCCGCGGCCTGGCACGCCGGCGAGTTCGTGCAAGCGGGCGACCTGGCGCTCCACCGCCGGCGTCGCCTCGACCAGCAGCAGCTTGCCGTTGCGCCGATCGACCACCCCGAGGCTGGCCGGCGACAACGAACGGCCGGTCTGCCGCGCCGTCGCGCAGCAGGGCCGTTCGCAGCCGAAGTGCGGCAGGCCGCCGTCCTGGGCGATGCCGAGCACGAACAGTTCGACGGCAGGTGGCGACGCAGGCGGCACGGCGGGTGGCGGCCCCTGACAGGCGCCGAGGCCGAACAACAACAGGGCGACCGCCCACCAGGACGACGGCGAACCGGATGGTACGCGTGGCATCACCGCATCGTCGGCCGCGGCCGGGGCCCTGGCGAGTGGAAGTTGCGCCGCGGCGGGGCCTTCCTCGATGATGCGCGGATGCCCATCCCCGGAGCGCGGTTCGCCGCCGCCCTGACATGCGCCGCCGCCGCCGCCCTCGCCCAGGTCCCAGCACCGGCCCCGACCGAGGACCGGGCGGTCCAGGATCAGGCCAGCCAGCCCCCCACCCTGCGGCGGTTCCTGAACCGCAATGCGACGTTCCACATCGAGCTGCCACCCGATTGGCGGCAACTCGCCCCGAACGAAGCCCGGCGCCTCGGCGAGAATCCGGCGGCGCCCAAGGAACTGACCTACGTCGAGCCGCAGCGGTTCTACGCCGTCGGCCCGGTCGACGCCTGGCTGCGCGGCGACTTCGGGGGGGCCTGGCTGTGGGTCGTCGAGCAGGAGAACGAGTGGCTGGTCGAGGCCGACTTCGCGACCCGGCTGGCCGACATGTGGCAGCAGCGCGCCACCCAGGAGGGCCGCAGCCAGGAGCTGACGGCGATCCAGCGCGAACCGGTCGGTCCGCAGGCCCGGAACGCCATCACCGCGCTCCGGACCGCCGGTGCCACGGGCTCCGAGCCTCCCCGGCGCAGTCTCGACGTCTACGCACCCAGCGGCGGCCAGCAGATCTCCCTGGCGTTCACCTGCCCGGTCGACGCCTGGGCGGACTGGGAACCGCAATTCCGCCGCTGGCTGGCGTCGCTGACGTTCGCCAGGGCGGCCCGGGAGGAACAGACCCTCTCCGACCGGCTGTGGGGCCCGATGCTGACCGGCGGCGCGGTCGGCCTGGTCCTGCTGGTGCTTTACAAGCGCAACCAGCGCCGCAGTTGAGACGAACAGGGGGTCGCCGGTAGACTTAAGATCCCCGCGGGCACTTGCTCGGTCCCCGCGCTGCTCCGGTCAGGCACCCAAGACTGTGAAGAAAACCACTGCCAAGCAGTCCCCCCGGCTGGACAAACACCTGTAC
>DAIMFJ010000474.1:1603-2707 GCA_036724695.1 Planctomycetota bacterium | reverse complement strand
CCACCGTAGGTCGATTCGACGAAGGCGAGATCGACCGTGCCGGTCGGGTTCATCACGCGACCGAGCATCGGCTGCACCTCGCAGCCGGTCCTGTTGTTGCCGATGTCGCCGCTGAACAGCACACGGACCTGTTCCGCTGGCCGTTCCTTCGGGCCGGCTACGATCTCCCAAGACACTGCGCCTAGGATGTGTGCCGACCGCTGGGCAAACGCGACGACGTCGGTCGCGATCGGCAAGGGGCAGGCGAACAGGCGCTTCCCGAGCGAGCGCCACTGGATGCGGGCCATGGGCTCTGCCAGCGCACGGCGGTTGCCGTGCTTCAGCGAGTCTTCGAGCACGATCTTCGCGATGGCGATGGTCTCATCGGTGGCGATGACCTGCCCACGGAACCCATCGCGGACGAGCTGCGGCAAGCGTCCGCAGTGGTCGTAGTGGGCGTGCGTCAGCAGGACGGCGTGGATCGATGATGGGTCGAACGGGAACGGGGCCTCCTCCAACTGCTGCGGGTTCGGACCGTCTTGGTAGCCGCCGCAGTCGACGAGGATGCGGAGGTCGCGCTCCGGGATGTGGACGAGGTAGCAGGAGCCGGTGACGTGCTCGATGGGGTCGATGGGGAGGACGCGCATGGCGACCGCCTGGCCTTGGTTTGGCGTGCTCATGCCGCATCTCCGTCCGGCGGGGTGCCAGCCTCTGGATCGTGCTCGTCAGCAGTTGGGTCGCCGTCGTCGATGCGGGGGTCGCCCGCCAGCTCCAGGGCCTTGGCCCGCTCGTTCTCCTTGCGACGAGTACGTTGTGCTCCTGCGGGGTCGACGGGCACGCCGAGCTCCAAGGCGTGAGCCTGCTTCAGCCACCAGAAGGCCCAGAGGACGAGGCGGCGAGGCGACAGGCGCTCCGGGAGCGTTCGCTGGTGTCGCAGCCACTGTTCGCACGATGCGGCCGCCTTGCGAATGCGTTCGTCAGGGTCGTGACCGGCAGACCAGTGGAGGACATGGTGACCGGTGCCGCCGGGGTTGCTGCGCAGGTCCTGAAGTGCGCGGATCATGCAGTAGCGCCAGATCGGCGAGGGCTCCTTGAGCTGGACACCAACGGGTTCAGGCTGCGAGG
>DAIMFJ010000474.1:0-1593 GCA_036724695.1 Planctomycetota bacterium | reverse complement strand
GCCTCCTTGTGCCGGCCCCCCCCCGGGTCCCGCCCCGTCGTCCGCCCGGATCCCCCCGCCGCGGGGGGGGGCCACGTGCTCCGGCCGTCCTTGTCGGCCTTCTTGGTCTTGAGTCGCTCCAGGCAGAATCGGGCGAACTGGCCGCGCAGCTCGTCGAGGTCGGTGTCGTTCGCCTGCTCAGCCGCGACTGCGGCATGGAAGTAGGTCTTCAGCAGTGCTGGGATCGCTACCCAGGGCTCGGGCACCGGGTCATGATCGAACTCGGCCCAGTCGCGCAGGTCGCGGGCGACGGCAGGCGTCTGCAGCTTCCGCAGTGCCTGCAGGAGTGGGTTCATCATCTCCCAGCACGAGGCGTGAAACGCTACGAGGGAGCAGCACTGCTTCAGGTGAGGCAGCTGCTTCTCGAACGCTGCAGCCCGTTCCGAGGCTTCCTGTGCGTTGGCCCAAGTCAGCTGCGATCGAACGCGGTGGAGTTGCGAAGATGCAGCGTCGACCAGCCGTCTACGAAGGTCATCAGGGCAGGAAGTGCGCTCCACATCCCACGCCATGCGGAACAGCAGCATCCATGCGGATCGCCACTCTTGGCTGGCCTTCCCCGGGTCTTTGCCGATGCGTTCGTCCAGGATCTCGAAGTAGGGGCGCATCGCACGAGCAAACCCCTGAAGGTGTTCCCTCCAGAACGGCGTGAACGACCCGTAGAACTCGATCGTGAGTCCATACTCGGAGTTGGCGAAGCGGCTTGCCGCTGCCCTCGCGATGGTCTCAACGAGTGTGGCGACCGTTGCGTCTGGCTCGGCGAGTACCGCCGGCACGAGCTGGGGCAGCACGCGCGCATCCGCGTGCCGAAGCCAGACCTCGAACACGGTAGGCGCGAACCAGTCCGTGCCATCCGACCAAGTGCCTCCGTCGGGTCCGCTGCTCAGGGTGAAGCCAGAGCAGTGATTCCCCTCGCGCAGTCGATCGAGGTCTAGGACCTTGAAGAGCTCTATCGCGCCCGTCGCGAGCAACAGACGCATGAACCTGGATGCGCGCTCGCAGGTGCCCATGTGCCCCTCGTTCCACCAGCTGCTGCGTAGGAACGCAGGCCAGCCCGAGCGAACTGCGGCGTCGAAGTCCACGTCGTGCTGCCGTGCAAGCTGCACGAATTGCTTGGACTGAGCCTCGGAAGTCGAGAACGTGTTCCAGTCGTCGTCGACGATGATCTCCGGCTTGCTGAGCCCGCCGGCCAGGATCGCTAGCAGCATCAGCGCAGCGCGGCTGCGCGCGAGTTCGCTACTCAGCGGTTCGGGAACCTCCATCATCGCGAAGCCCCAGGACGTCGCGAGGATGGTCAGGTGGCCTTCCGTGCGATGCGACAACAGGTGTTCTGTCGTTCCGCATGGGGGAAGGGTCGCCAGCAACCACTTGGCGATCCATGCGGCGTCTGCCTCGGGCCAGCCACCGCTGCGCAGTATCAGCTTTGCGTCGTGCTGCGCGGTGCGCGGGAACGGAGCCTCAGGCTCCACGATCGAATCGAATCTGCGGGTCATCTTCCGTCTCCTGCATGTTCTGCAGAGAAGGGGCCGAACTAATCGGTTGTCGCCCCCGCGGGGA
>DAIMFJ010000473.1:0-2733 GCA_036724695.1 Planctomycetota bacterium | reverse complement strand
ACATCGATCTCGCCACCGGCAGGGCACAGACCACCAACGCACCGTTCTCGACGATCCCGTGAGCACGAGAAAGATTGGCACGATCTGCGCATTCCTCGCGAACATAAGGGTCGGCGCACTCTGCGCCGCACTCTCTGGCTTCAGCGGGGCACAGAGCACCCCTTCACTCTTCGTGCTCAAACCACCCCCCAGCCCAGGCCTGGCTCTCGGCAACTGCACACAAGTCGATTTGGATGGCGATGGCATTGGCGAAATCGTTCACAGTGGAACAGCTTCTTCCAACGGACATACCAGCACCCTCTGGGGGTATCTAAGAGTCGCTGGGAACGGAGCTTGGAGCTGGCACTCTGTCGCAACAACCACGATTCCGTGGGCCATACCAATGTTCGGCTTCGCATGGCAACCTGCAGCATTCGGCGATGTCGACGACGACGGCGATGTCGACATCGTCGTCAACCGACGCCGAATCCAATACCCTGCCACCACCCCCCTCGAACCATCCATCTGGGTCAACGACGGCAGCGGGGGCTTCCGCGAGCACAGACACCTGCTTCCCCTTGACGCAATGGCGCCGCGGTTCCAGTTCGTGGACTACGATCATGACGGCGATCTCGACTTGATCGCATCCTCGGAGCCCTTTGGACTGATCCTCCTCACCAACGACGGGACCGGGCGCTTCCTGGACGAGAGCCAGCGACGCCTCGGCGGATTCCCCATCGCGGTGCCACGGCAGTTCTGCCTGATCGACATCGACCACGATGGTGACAAGGACATCCTCATCGACGATGCCTACACCAACATGGTGCTATACGTCAACGACGGCAATGGGAACTTCCACGGCACGCAACAACCGCTGATGTTCAACTCAGCATCTGGTCCACACCCCATCGACGTCGACGGCGACGGCTGGGAAGACGTGCTGATGCTGAACAACACCCAGCTCTACCTGACCCGGCCGGGACAGTCGTCGATGCTCCCGGGCAATCACCTTCTGCCATCGACGTCGACGCCGCTCACCACCCAGAACCTCCAGATCGCCGACTTCGACCTGGACGGAGACCTGGACTTGATCGCCAAGATCGCTGGCGGGAATGGCCTGATATGCTATTGGGAGAACACCGGCAACGGCTTCGTCGATCGCTCGGCGACGATGCCGATCTACCCGCTGACCAGCAACTATGCGGGATTCCTCGCCGACTTCGACCTCGACGGTGACCTCGATGTCGCCTTTGGCATGACCGGCCCCACGACGCAGCACTACCTCAGCAACACCTACCGCGAGGCGGTCACGGTGGTCCCACCAACCCGGGGCGGCCAGTACACCGTCGACTTCTACGCCCAGGCCAACCACCTGATGCTGGTCGCCTTCGGCATCGGCGAAGGCAATCTCGGCCTGCCGGGTTTCGGCCGGTGGTACCTCGACCCCAACCTGACCACCCTGGTCGGCGTACTGCCGTTCCCGACTCGCAGCAAACAACCCCTCACCGTCACCATCCCCAACCTCCCGGCGCTCCAAGGCCTGCGGGTCGCCATGCAGGCCCTGGACATCGATCTCGCCACCGGCAGGGCACAGACCACCAACGCACCGTTCTCGACGATTCCGTGAGTGCTTCCTGCGCGAGGTGAAGCGTGGCTGGTTCCATCACCCGGCGGCGCGCGGCGCCCTCACCCCCGCCGCAACACCCGCGCCAGTCCCGCCACCGCCGCGTGGGTCAGCACCGCGCATTGGCCTGGCGGCAGGTCCTGGGCCGTCGCCCACCACCAGCCGATCGCGAAGCCGCCCGCCCCCAGCAGCGGGGCCAGCCACGCCACCGTGCGCAGCGAGCCGGCCAGTTCGCGGGCGGCCAGGACCGGCAGGATCGCGGTCGCGAACGCGAACGGCAGGCCGGCGACGTGGATCGCGAAGGCGAGCGTCGTGCCGATCGCCAGGGCGACCAGCAGGTCGAGGCGCGCCATGTTGGCGCCGTAGACGCGCGCACTGAGCGGATCGATCGCCCAGAGCGCCAAGGGCCGCGGCCAGCACCAAGCCGCCGTGGCCAGCCCGGCCAGCAGTGCTACCGCCAGCCAGAGGTCCGTGGCATTCGCACCGAGCAGCGACGAGAGCATCAACTGCTGGACCATCTGCAAGCCGTGCGGCGCGTCGGCCAGCAGCACCATCGCCCCACTGCCGCCGACCAGGAACAACCACGCCGCCCGCGCTTCGGGGTGGTTGGCAGGTCCCGCTGCGGCGCCGGTCGCCTGCCGCAGGGCAAGCCAGGCGGCGGCGACGCCGACTCCACAGCCGACCAACAACGGCACGTACCCGGTCATCGCCTCGAAGTGCAGGTGGGATCCGCCCGCGGTCGTCACCAGCCAGAGGCCGAACGCGATGCCAAAACCGCCGCTCTGGCCGATCGCCGCGCACAAGAACACCTGCCGGCGCAGCACCAGCAGCATGCCGACCAGCGGCAAGGCGGCGGCCAGGCACAGGCCGGCGAGCACGGCGTCGCCGAACAGTTCCCAGGTGCTGGCTTGCAGCGGGGAACGCAGCGACGCAGCGACCAGGTCGTTGGCCAACGCCAGCTCAGCGGGCATGGCCGACCTCCGTCACCCGCACCGTGCCGTCGACCACCCTCGCCAGGTGCGTCGCCGTGCGTTCGGCCAGGGCCAGATCGTGCGTGACGTGCACGATGCAGAGTCCGGCGGCGCACAGCCGCTGCATCACGTCCCAGCTGCCATCGCGCGAACCATCGT
>DAIMFJ010000472.1:0-2778 GCA_036724695.1 Planctomycetota bacterium | reverse complement strand
CCGCCGTCGGCCCGGTGCTATCCTCTGCCGCGATGAACACCCCTGATGGCCGATCTGCCCACGACAGAGGGCCCGCGTGAGCGGTCACTTGCGCGATGGTGCCGGGCGCACGTACCCGGTGCGCGATGGCTTGGTCCTCGGCCGCGTCGCCGGGTGCGATGTCGTGTTGGCGGACGGCAAGGCGTCGCGGCGCCATGCCAAGGTCGTCGTCGAGGCCGGCGTCGTCGAACTCGAGGACCTCGGCAGCAGCAACGGCACGTTGCTGAACGGCAAGCCGGTGACCCGCCGCGTGTTGCGCGATGGGGACGAGATCCAGATCGGGGCGACGGTGATCGTGTACCTGGCCAGCGACGCACCGGTGGCGAACGCGCCGGCACGCCCCGCCGCGAGCCCCGCCGCCAGCCCTTCGGCGGCTCCAGCGCCAGCCGCTGGTGGCGGCGGGGACCTGTTCGACGACGACGACGACCTGTTCGGTGGCGCGCCGTCGGCTCCCGTGGGCAAGCCGGCGCCGGCTGCAGCGGTGCCGCCACCGCCGGTTCCGCCGGCCGCGCCACCGCCGTTGGCGCCACCTCCAGCATCCGTGCCGCCGCCCGCCGCCCCGCGCGTCGTCGAGTTCGCCGACGAGGTCGTCGAGGTCAAGCGCCGCGACGAACCGGCTGCCAAGGGCAAACCCTCGGCTCCTGCGGCTGGCCCGACCGTGCAGAGCCAGCAGCGCATCCTGCAGTTCGCGAAGAAGGATGCCAAGGGTGGGGTGCTCGGCGACGACCTCGCCCAGGTCGGTGGTGGGGCGAAGTGGCTCGTGTACCTCGGCGTGCTCGCCGTCGGGGTGGGCATCGCCTACGGCATCGTGGTGATGATGCGCTGAGCGCGGCGCTGCCACGGCGCCCCGCCGCTCAACGGCCGTTCGCCTGCCGCCAGAGGTCGAGAACCTGCGCGGCGCTGCGGGCCCAGTCGAACGTCGCGGCATGCGCGCGCCGCGCTGCGGCAGCCGCTGCCTCGGCTGTGGCGTCGCGCATTTCTGCCAGCGTCGCCAGCGCCCGTGCCCAGGCCGCCGCATCGTCGGGTGGCAGGCGCAGCCCGACTTCGCCGACCACTTCGGGAAGGGCGCCGGCGTCGGCGACCAGCACTGGCTTGCCGTGCGCGAGCCCTTCGAGCGCGGCCAGGCCGAAACCCTCGTAGCGCGACGGCACGACGACCGCGCGGGCGGCGGCGTATTCGCGCGCCAGCGTCGCTTCGTCGACCACCCCGCCGAACGTGACCTGCGCAGCGATGCCGAGCCGGCTGGCCAACGTGCGCAAAGCCGCACCCTGGCCGGCGTCGCGGCCGAGCAGCCGCAGCGGCGGTCGCGAGTTGGCGGGCAGCAACGCCAATGCGTGCAGCAGGATCGCGAGGTTCTTGCGCGGTTCGAGGTGCCCCACGTGCAACACCGGCGCGGTTCTGGCGCTGAGGTTGGTCTGGGCGGCCGGCATCGTGACGCCGTTGGGGATCACGACGCAGCGGGCCTGCGGGTACAGCCGCAGCAGTTCGTCGCGGGTGAACGCGCTCGGCACGACCGTCGCCGCGGCCTGTTGCGCGGCGCGGCGCACCGCGGCCGTGGCGAGCCAGCGCGGCCAGCGCGTCAATCCCGCCGGGCCGCGCAGGTCGTGCAGGGTCCAGACGATCGGCACGTCGACCGGCGGCAGCGGCAGGAAGCCGTGGTCGAGCACGGTGGCGCCGAGTGCGCGGATCGTCGCGGCCAGCGTGCGCCGTTCGTGCCAGAGCCGCCGCCACGTCGGGTTCGCGGCGATCGGGACGCGGTGCCAGTGCATGCCCGGCAGGGGCGGCACGTCGCGATCGGCGAGCGTGTGCAGCACGGTGACGCGTTCGTCGGTGCGCAGTTGGGGGCCGATCCGGCCGAGCAACGCCAGCAGCCGCCGGTTGGCGCCCGAAGGTGGGCCGAGCAGCCAGCCGGCGACGGCGACGTGCAGGGCTGGCGGCGCCTGGATCCGCGGCGGCTGGCTCATCGGCGCACGGCCTCGTGCAGGTGCCGCCATGCGGCGGCGACCGCCGCCGGGGCGAACCGGCTGGCGCGAACGGGACCGGCGCTGGCCAGCTGGTCGCGCAGCGTGTCGTCCTGGTGGATGCGCAGCAGGGCGTCGGCGATCGCCGCAGAGTCGTTCGGGTCGACCAGCAGCGCGGCATCGCCGACGAGCTCGCGGTGCGATGGGATGTCGCTGCAGACCAGGGGGGCGGCGTGGGCGAGCGCTTCGAGGGCCGGCAGGCCGAAGCCCTCGAAACGCGCGCACTGCACGGCGGCGCGGCAGTGGCGCAGCAAACCGTGTTTGGTCGGTTCGTCGACGTAGTGGGCCGGTGGGCCGACGAACTGCAGGTCGGGCAGTTGCGCGTCGCGCGCGGCGGCGAGCTGGTGGGCTTGTCGGACGGTGCCGCGGTTCTTGCGGGGCCGGTCGTCGCCCAACGCCAGGAACGGCCCGCGGCGTGCTGGCGCGGCGGTCGGGTGCGGGTCGAGCGCAACGCCGTGCGGGATCACGTGCACCTTGGCGTGGGCGACGCCGGCGGTCTTGCGCACGTCGTCGGCGGTGGCCGTCGACGGGGCGATCACTGCCGTCGCCGCGGCGAACGAACGTTCGGCGGCGAGCCGCGCCCGCCACGAACTCGGCTCGCCATCGGCGCGGTGGTGCCACGGCAGGTCGTGGGCGGTGGCGATCGTCGCACAGCGGGCCCGCTGCGGGATCGCCGCGACCGAACTGTGCAGCAGGTCGGCGCGCAGTTCGCGCAGCA
>DAIMFJ010000471.1:0-2818 GCA_036724695.1 Planctomycetota bacterium | reverse complement strand
CTGGTCGGCAGCGGATCCGACGGCAGCGCGAGAGCTCTGCTTACGCGATGCTTACGAGCCCGCCAGGCGCATCGATGTAGAGTGCGCGGGTCTCGCCACCTGAGCCTCGACTCCGCCAACGCCAATGCCCATCATGCCCGCGCGTTCGCCGCGTGTTTCGTTCGCCATGCGGATGCGGAGGTTCCTGCCGCTGCTCGGTCTGGTCGCCGCGTGAACCAGTGAACCGCAACCGGAGCCGGACGTCGCACTGCCGTTCGGCCCGCCGCCGGCCGGACTGCTGCCCGCGGTTGCTGCGTCGGCCGAGCCGATCAGCCAGTTCGTGCGGCGGATCCACGAGGATGCTCGCGGTCACCTGTGGCTCGGCACCAACGGCGATGGCGTGGCGCGCTGGAACGGTGCGCAGCTCGAGTGGTTCCGGTACGCCGACGGCTTGTTGGGCGTCGCCGTACGTGGCTTCGTCGAGGACGCCGCCGGCAACGTGTGGATCGGTACCGAACAGGGAGTGTCGATGTACGACGGCCAGCGGTTCGTGCATTACAGCACCCGCGACGGTCTGCCCGACGACGACGTGTGGTGTCTGAAGCTCGATCGCACCGGTTCCCTCTGGGTCGGTACCTTGCAAGGCGCCTGCCGCTTCGACGGAACGCGTTTCCTGCCGTTCGCATTGCCTGAGGGCATGCCCGATCCGCTGCAGGGTGTCACCAGTGCCCGGATGGTGCGTTCGATCACCGAGGACCGGGCCGGCAGGATCTGGTTCGGCACCAATGCCGGCGCCTTCGTGTTCGACGGCACGCGCCTGACGAACTACAGCACCGCCGAAGGACTCCCCGACCACAACGTCAACTGCGTGCTCGAAGACCGCACCGGCCGCGTCTGGTTCGCCACCTCCCATGCCGGGGTCTGCCATCTCGAAGGGGGCAAGGTCACCGCCGTGACCGCAGCGCAGGGTGTGCAGGGTGTCGAGGTCTGGGACCTGTTCGAGGACCGGCAGGGCCATGTCTGGTTTCCGGTCGAGAACTCCGGCGTCTATCGCTTCGACGGCCGCCAGTTCCGCAACTACTCGGCCGCCGACGGTCTCGACACCAATGCGATCCAATGCACCCATCAGGACGCCGCCGGGCGGATCTGGTTGGGTGGCTATCGGGGGCTGTTCCGGGTCGACGGCGAACGGGTCGTCGCGGTGACCGCGGCTGGGCCGTGGCGGTAGATCGCGCGCCGGTGGCGCGCGGGCCCGGGCCCGGTGGTCGGCATCCATGCGCCTCGCCCTGGCGAATGCCCAGGCGATGGACCACCTGCCCGAGAAGACCTGCGCCCGCTGCGGCCGGCGCATGACCTGGCGCAAACGCTGGGCGCCGATCTGGGCCGAGGTCCGCTACTGCGGCGAACGCTGCCGGCGGCACCGGCTGGGCGCGCTGGATGCCGCCCTCGAGCAGGCGATCCTCGAGCTCCTCGCCCAGCGGCAGGCCGGCGCGACGATCTGCCCTTCGGAGGCGGCGCGGCACTGTTCGGCGGCGTGGCGCGAACTGCTGGAGCCGGCTCGGCAGGCGGCCCGGCGGCTGGTCGCGAGTGGGCTCGTCGAGATCACGCAGGGCGGCCGGGTGGTCGATCCGTCGACCGCCAAGGGGCCGATCCGGGTGCGGCGCGTGCGTTGAAGACCCGATTGGCTGCCGGGGTGCTCAGGCCAGCACGTCGCGGTACGCGAACAGGGCCGGCGCCCCGCCGGTGTGCAAGAACAGCGCCGTCTCGTCCTTCGCGAACACGCCGCGGCGGTACAGGTCGATCATGCCGGCCATCGCCTTGCCGGTGTACACGGGGTCGAGCAGCACGGCCTCGGTGCGGGCGAGCAGGTGCACGGCTTCGATCATGCCGGGATTGGGGAGCGAGTACTTCGGCTGCCAATAGCCGCCGAACGTCCGCACCGCACCGGCGGGCAGCGGGCGATCGACCCCGAGCAGGGCGAGCACGGCTTCGGCCTCCTTCTGGACCAGCGGTTCCTGCTGCTCGGGTTCGCGGCTGACGCCGATGCCGACGATCGGCACGTCGAGGCCGATCGCATGGCAACCGGCGACCAGGCCGCCGTGGGTGCCAGAACTGCCCGAACCGACGAAGATGCGATCGACGCGCAGGTTGCGTTCGCGCAGCTGGAACTGCAGTTCCTGCGCGCAGACGACGTAACCGAGGCCACCGAGCGCATTGCTGCCGCCGCCGGGGATGATGTAGCCCTTGCGCCCGTTCGCAGCGAGCTGGTCGGCGACGCGGCGCATCGCCGCGAGCATGTCGGTGCCGGCGGGCACGACGGTGAGGTCCTCGACGCCGTACAGGCGGAACAGGAAGTGGTTGCCGTTGGCATCCTCGCGGAAACTGTCGGGAACGCGCTCTTCGATCACGAACCGGCAGCGCAGGCCTTCCTTGGCCGCGGCGGCGAGCGTGATGCGGCAGTGGTTGGACTGCGGCGCCCCGCAGGTGATCAGCGTGTCGGCACCCTGGGCGAGCGCGTCGGCGACCAGGAACTCGAGCTTGCGTGTCTTGTTGCCCCCGGGCGACAACCCGCAGAGGTCGTCGCGTTTGATCCAGACCTGCGGCCCGCCGAGGGCGGCGGTGAAGTTGGGGAGGTGTTCGAGGGGGGTCGGGTAGGGCGTGTAGCGGCGGCGCGGGAAGCGGTCGAGGTGCATCGTGGCAGCGTAGCGCGGGGTGGGGGAACGGCGCTGGCGGACTTCGCCGGCGGCGGCGAGTCGTCCTGCAAGGGCGGTGAGGAGCGATGTCGGCGAGGATGGGTGCCCTTGGCAGGTGGAAGGGGGCGCTCCGTGGCGGCGGAGTT
>DAIMFJ010000470.1:0-2827 GCA_036724695.1 Planctomycetota bacterium | reverse complement strand
CAGGACTGGGACGTGTCGCGGCCAGCCCCCTACTTCGGTTTTGCGATCCCCGACGCGCCCGGGCAGTACTGGTACGTCTGGTTCGACGCGCCGATCGGCTACATCGCCGCGACCAAGGAGTGGTGCGACCGGCACGGCGAATCGCTCGACGCCTGGTGGCGCAATCCGCAGTGCGAGATCGTGCACTTCCTGGGCAAGGACATCACCTACTTCCACACACTGTTCTGGCCGGCGATGCTGCACGTCGGTGGCTACCAGTTGCCGCGCCGGGTGCAGATCCACGGTTTCCTGCGCGTCGGCGGCGAGAAGATGTCGAAGTCGCGCGGCACGTTCGTGACCGCGGCTCAGTACCTGGCCCACCTCGAGCCCAGCTACCTGCGCTACTACTACGCCAGCAAACTGAGCGCGCGCATCGACGACCTCGACATCGTGCCCGAGGAATTCGTCGGCAAGGTCAACAGCGACCTGGTCGGCCGCGTCGTCAACCTGGCGAGCCGCTCGGCGCGCTTCGTCGAGGCCACCGGGTTGGCCGCGACCTACCCGGACGACGGCGGTCTGTTCGCGCGCGCCGCGGCAGCCGGCGAGACCATCGCGGCCGCCTACGAGGCATGCGACTACCGCGAGGCGATGCGCCTGGTGATGACCCTCGCCGACGCCGCCAACGAGTACGTCGAGCAACGCGCGCCGTGGACCTTGAAGAAGGACCCGGGCCGAGCCGCCGAGCTGCAGGCCGTGTGCACGGTGGTGCTCAACCTGTTCCGGCAGATCTGCGTCTACCTGCAGCCGGTCCTGCCCGAGCTGGCCGGCAAGGCCGGCGACCTGCTGCAGCAGCCGATCACCTCCTGGAGCGACGCCCAGACGCCGCTGCAGGGCACCACGGTCGCCCGTTTCACCCACATGATGAACCGCATGGAAGCCGAGCAACTCAACGCGGTGTTCGCCGCCGCCAAGGCCGCCGCAGCTGCAGCTGCCGAGCCGGCCAGCGCACCGACCACCCCACCCGCCGACGACGGCGACGCCCTGGCCAACGAGCCCCTCGCGCCGCAGATCACCATCGAGGACTTCCAGAAGCTCGACCTGCGCGTCGCCCGCGTGCTCGCCGCCGAAAGCGTGCCCGAAGCCAAGAAACTGCTGCGCCTGACCCTCAGCCTGGGCGGCGGCCAGACCCGCAACGTGTTCGCTGGCATCAAGGCCCACTACCAACCCGAGCAGCTCGTCGGCCGCCTCGTCGTGATGGTCGCCAACCTGGCCCCCCGCCAGATGAAGTTCGGCGTCTCCGAAGGCATGGTCGTGGCCGCCGGGGGCGACGGCGAGGCCTTCCTGCTCACCCCCGATCCCGGCGCGAAGCCCGGCCATCGCCTCCACTGACCCCCACTGCGCATACCTGACCCGGTCCCGAATGCGCACCGCCTTCGCCAACCTGTTGCTCTGAAGCACCTTGCAGCGCCGACCTCGCAACCCAGCGGCAGCGGCGCGAGGGAACGAAGCTCCCGACCAGGGAGAAGCCGGGGCAAAAAGAAACGGGGCCCGGCAAGCCGAGCCCCGTTCCGAATTCGTCTGACGCAGGCCCCGCCGAAGCGCGACCTACGCCAAGAAGGTCACTTCTTGGCCTTCTTCTTGGTGGCCTTCTTCGCCTTCTTGGTGGCCTTCTTGGCCGTCTTCTTAGCCTTCTTCTTGGCAGCCATTACGCTCTGTCCTTGTTAGGGTTTGGTAAGGGGAAGACCGGCGGAGCCACACCGGGAAGTGAGCACCGAAACTCCGGCCGAAAGGATGATCGGCAAGCACGCGCCACGAATTCACCGGAACTTCCGATGAGAGCGGGAGATAGCGCGCATACGGCGCGACCGATTAATTTGCGAATCTGTATATTTCCCGGAATCAACAGAACAAAGCAGCAGCTTTGTGTCACGAGCATTGGAGTGGAGGCAACCACGGAATTTTTCTGAATTTCCTTGGCAGCAGGCCGGCCGGCCACCCCGGAATCGGCCTTTGCAGGCGTCCGCCAAACGGCGCGCGGGCCGCTCCCGGAACACCTCCGGAAGCGGCCCGCGCCACGCGTGAACGCGCTGCCCTCGCTCAGTCGAACAACTTGTCGAGCGTCTTCTTCGCGTCGCTGCCGTACTCGCTGCCGAGGTCCGGCGCCTGGTCACCGCGCCCGATCACGTCGCGGTACACCTCGGCGAGCTTCTTCGCGGTCTCGTTCGCGTAGAGGCGCACCATGCCGACGGTCGTGCGGTCGTCGAACAGGATCGTCAGCAGCGTGCGATCGCCGACCAACGACAGTTGGATGTTGTCGCGCTCGCCCTGGTGGAACATCGCGGTGAACTCGTCCTCGCCGAGCAACCGCGCCATCTCCTTGGTCGCCGCGAACGAGCCGGCGACCAGCGCCGAGATCGTGTCGATGTCGATCGTGCGCAACTCACCGCGCTTGGTGACCAGGTGGCCTTCCTTGTCGATCAGCAGCGCGCACTTGGCGCCCGACAGACGCAGGAACTCCGACAGCAGCTTGTCGATGCGATCGACGTCGTCCTTGTAGAACGTCAGGCGGTCGTGGCGCAACCGCTCGTTCTGCGACATCTTCTTGGCTTCGCGCATGGTCGTCGATCTCACTGGGGGGCGTTGCCGAGGTAGACGTACGCGACCCCTGCGGCCGCGACGACGAGCAGCACCGTGAGCGCGGCGATCAGGCCGAGCCCACCCTTCTTGGCCGCCGGAGCGGCGGCCGGAGCCGTTGCGCCACCCGCCGGCGCCGGAGCTGGTGCAGCCCGACGCGGGGCGGGCCGCGCGGCCGCCGTCTTCGGAGCTGCGGACGGGGCCGCCGCAGCAG
>DAIMFJ010000469.1:0-2831 GCA_036724695.1 Planctomycetota bacterium | reverse complement strand
GAAGCTGCTGCACGACGAAGAAGCCGACAAGCTGCTCGACATCGACGCGATCGTCGGCGAAGCCCTCGACCGCGCCCAGAACGACGGCATCGTGTTCGTCGACGAGATCGACAAGATCGTCAGCAGCGGCGGCGGCGACGGCCCCGACGTGTCGCGCGAAGGCGTGCAGCGCGACCTGCTGTCGGTCGTCGAGGGCTGCGCGGTCTACACCCGCTACGGCCACGTGCGCACCGACCACATCCTGTTCCTGGCCGCCGGCGCGTTCCACTTCCACAAGCCGAGCGAACTGATCCCCGAGCTGCAGGGCCGCTTCCCGGTGCGGGTCGCACTGCGCTCGCTGACCGAAGCCGACTTCGTGCGCATCCTCAGCGAGCCGCGCAACGCGCTGACCCGGCAGTACGCGGCGCTGTTCAAGACCGAGAACGTCGAACTCGAGTTCACGCCCGGCGGCATGCAGCGCCTGGCGGCCTTGGCGTTCCGCGCCAACCGCAGCACCCAGGACATCGGCGCGCGGCGCCTGATGACGATCCTCGAGAAGGTGCTCGAAGAACTGTCGTTCGAAGCCAGCGAACGTGCCGGCAGCCGGATCGTCGTCGACGAGAAGCTGGTCGACGAGCTGCTCGGCGAGACCGGCGACGACCCGGAACTGATGCCGTACCGGCTGTAAGCCACTGCGCGGACGGTGGTTCCAGCACCGAACCGAATCCCGGGATCGACGGAACCGCAGCCGACCCAGGGCGTACCACCGGGTTTGTCCCCGCCCCGATGACCGAGATTCCCGACAGCACCGTGCGCGCTGCCGCGGCCGGCGATGCCGACGCGGCGCGCACGATCGTCGAGGCCTTGCACCGCCCGGTGCTGGCGACGATCTACCGGTTCCTCGGCAGCGGCTGGCGGCGCGAGGTCGACGACCTGGCCCAGGAGGTGTTCCTGAAGGTGTTCCGCGCCCTGGATCGGTTCGACCCCGAGCGCGCGAAGTTCACCACCTGGGTGTACACGTTCGTGCGCAACCACTGCTTCGACGTGCTCAAGCGGCGGCGGCATCCCACGTTCAGCCTCGACGCCGCGCCGGACGACGGGCCGCGCCCCGACGTCGCCGACCGCCGCGAACTGCAACCGGCCCACCACGCCGAGAACCACGAACTCGGCCGCCGCATCGGCGAAGCCCTGGCGACGCTCGGCGAGGACCAGCGCATGACGTTCGTGCTGCGCGAGTACGAGGACCTCGACCTCGCCGAGATCGCCGCGATCACCGGCGTCAGCGAAGGCACCGTCAAGTCGCGGCTGTTCCGCGCCAAAGAGGTGTTGCGCGCCCAACTGGCACCCTATCTGGAGGCAGGTCAGCGATGAACCGCCGAGTGCCCGACGAACAGCCCGAACCAGCCGAACCCCGCACCCCGCGCGGCGACGCCGAACTCATGCCAGCCGGAGCCGCGGCCCCGTTCCCGAGCGAAGCGGAGTGGCTGCAGCTGAGCCCACCGGCCGGGTTGACCGCGGACCTGCCGCCGGACTTCGTCACCCGCACACTGGCCGCGCTGGCGACCGAACGGCGCGAGCAGGTCCTGCCGCGCCCGCAGCTGCAGGCCTTCGCGCCGCCGCCCCCCGCCGCCGACTTCGTCGCGCAGACCTTGCACCGCCTGCAGCAAGACCGCCACGCGCGTTGGCGCGGCCTGCTGGCCAGGTACGTCGCACCCGAGCCGGGCCCGCAGTTCGTCACCCGCACGCTGCGCGCGCTGGCCCGCGACCGGGCCAGCGAGGCGAGCGCGTGGCCGCGTCGTTTGAGCCCGCAGGCGGCGGTCTGGTTGGCGGCTGCCGCGGCGGCACTGCTGCTGTACTTCGGCCTGGCCGCGGACCGCGGCCCGGACCCGGCCAAGGCCCCCACCGTCGCCGTCGCCCCGTCACCAGCCGCGCCGACCACGCGCGAGGCACCAGCCAACGTCGGTCCGCGGGCCTACGCCCACGCCCAGTCCGGGTCGACCTTGCCGGGGCTGCTGGTGGCGCTCGAACACGACCTCGACCCCGAAGCCCTGCCGGCGGCGGCCGCCAACGGGCGCTGGCTCGCGGAGGCTCGCCGATGAACAAGCGAACGGGTGCAGCTTGGCACGTGGCCATCGGCCTCGGCCTGCTGGTCGGTGCGGCCGACGCCCCCGCGCAGGGTCTTGCCCAGCCGCCCGCACCGGCGGATCCGACGTTCCTTGGTCCGCCCACGGCCGACCCGACGCGCGCAGCCACCGACGCGCGCGCCGCGCTCCTGCGTGCCGTGCAGCAGTTGGACGCCTTGCTGGCCGCCGGCGACTTCGCCGCGGTGGCCCGGCAGTTCCTGCCCGACCATCCGGCCGCCCACCGCCAGTTCCTCGCCGAGGTCGAACGCGCCGGCGGTGGCCCCGGGGCCAGTACCCTGGTCGGTGAGCTGCGGCAGCTGCCAACCCGGGTCGCCGCGGTGTTCGAACGTCCGCTGCGCAACGGCCGCACCGTCCGCACCGTGCTGACGGCCGCGATCGAGCCCGGCGACGCCGGTGCACGGGCGGTGCCGACCTTCGCTGCGGTCCTGCCCAGGGGCAGCGACCCCGAACAGGTGCTGCGCGGGGCGTTCCGCTGCCCGCCGTGCAACTTCGAGCTGCAAGGTGCGGACGGCTGGCTGTGCGTGCCGCAGCTGCCGTGCCGGGCCCAGGCGATCGAAGGCGCGATCTTCTACCTGGCGGGCACCAGCCTCGCCTGCGAGGTCAGCGTGCGCGCGCCGGCGGCCGACGAGTGGCCAGCCCAGACGGCGCAGGCCCTGTTCGAACGGCTGGTGGCGGCCGGCAGCGGCTTTGCGCCGCCGGGGCCGTGGC
>DAIMFJ010000468.1:0-2840 GCA_036724695.1 Planctomycetota bacterium | reverse complement strand
CGGCCGCCGATCTGATTGCCGAGGGTGGCAGGTCCTGGGTGAGTTGCAGGAAGGCCTCGATGGCCTTGCGGCGGCGGCTCTTCAGCCCGGGATCGTTGAGGCCCAGGATCCGAAGCGTGCTCTCGGCGGCGTCGCGCCGATCGCCGGAAGTTGCTTCGACGGATCCGTCGGAGCGGTAGCGGAACGCAGTCGTGCAGTCCGGTTGGAGCGGGTGGATGGTGATCGTGCGGTTGTCCTTCCTCATGCCGCAGTGGTTGCCGTGCGCGGCCGTGCAGGAGCACAACAGATTGTCGTAGTCGAGAGCCCGATGCGACGCTGTCGCGCGGGGTTCGAGATGTTCGATGTGGCAACCACCCGCGTCGTGGCCTGCGGAGGCGATGCGACGTTCGCAATAGCAGCACAGGAAACCCTGCTCGTCGAGAAGGGCGTTCTTGAGGGTGTCCTTGACGGAGCCCTGCAGCGCTGCCCAGCTCGGCTTCCAGTCGTCCGATGCTCCGACCCTCCAGAGCCGGTAGACCTCGGGCTCGGGGCGCTTCGCGATGTGTCTCACCGGGTCCCGTTGCGAAGGCGCAGCAGCATGTCCGCGCGCACGAACTCTGGTTCGTCGACACCGATGTCGCGTTCGAGTTCGGTGCGCAGGCGGCGCGCCTCCGCCAGCTCGCCAGCGTCGATGCAGCGGAACATCGCATCGAGGCGCTGTCGGATCTCCTCGGGACGCGCCGGGGTGCCCATGACCTCCAGCAGGATCTCGTTGCTCTCGCGGCCGAACGTCGCATGGGGTCGACGCAGCACGGTTCGGCCCTCGACCTTGTCGAGCAACCAGACGTCTTCCGGTCGCACCGATCCGAGCACCTGGGGCGAATGGGTGGTCAGCACGAATTGGCACTTCGGGAACGCTGCCACCAGCCCGGGCACGACCTTTCGCTGCCATCCAGGGTGCAGGTGCAGCTCGATCTCGTCGATCATCACGACAGCGGTTGCCTGGCACGGATCCGTCGCCTTGGGGTTGGCCAGGGCCAGGCGTCGAGCGATGTCGGCGACCATCGCCAGCAGACATTTCTCGCCGTCGGACAATTGTCCGACGTCGAGGTCCACACCGTCCTTGGTGACTCGCATGCCCAAGGGTTGCCGTTGGACCCGCAGGTCCCGGAACCCCGGCATCAAGGCTGCCACGGCCCTGCGCACCGCGTCCAGCACGGGGTCCGTCGAGTCCTGGTTGCGCAGCCGCAGTTCGTTCTCGAGGTCCTCGCGTTCGCGATACCACTCGAAGAAGAGGCGGAAACTGCTCCAGCCGTCGTCGAGTGCTTCCTCATAGGCCGAGAACTGGTCGAACACATGCCGTTTGCGGATGCGCAGCGGAATGTCGAGAACGGCGCGGTTGGTCCGGTAGAGGACCGCGAGCGGCACGGCGGTGCGGGGGTCCTCCTGCAGCGCCTTGCGGAGTCCGATCGCGGTGTCCTCGAGGTGGTTCGCCTGCGGGCGGATCGCCACGGACTCCAGCTGCTTCGTGGCACGGCTGAGCACCCGGGTCACGCGCAGGCCCCAATCGACCTTGCCGAGACCTTCGGATTCCCAATCCGTGTTGACCAACAACAGGGCTGTGGTGCAGCCGTTGTGGATGTCACTGGCCTGCAAGTCGTCGCGCTCTTTCGTCCCAGGCGCGAGGAATCCGCCGACTCGCCATAGCAGTGCGGCCAGGGCCTCCAGGATCGACGACTTGCCCGAACCGTTGACGCCGGCGAACAGGGTGACCTGCCCCGGGAACAGGACCTCGAGCTTCTCGATGCCTCGGAAGTCCTGCAGAACCAACCGGTCGACGCGCATGGAGGCACTCTAGCCCAGCGGCCGGAAACTACGAAGTTGCGCTCCGCCACTTCGAGGGCGGGATGGGGCTCGTGGTGCAGCCCGGTCTCACACAGGGGGAATACCACCATGCGCCATGTCTGCGGTACCCGGCCGTCCAGCCGACTTGCCGCAAGGCGACGCCGCCGCGGCCCGGGAGGCCCCAACATGCCTCCGGGATGGGCCGCTGCGGCGGCGCGAGCCAGGTCGTGGCGGGAGCGGGCGACTCAGCTCGCCCGCGGCCCCGCCGAACGGGCGATCAGAACCGCACCGAGAAGTCGAACGTGATGCGCTTGTCCATGATGTCGTCGTCCTCGTCGGTCAGCGCGAACTCGTACACCAGGCCGATCTCGTAGCGGGTGTCGATCTCGACGCGCGCGCCGATGCCCATCCAGGCGACGAAGCTCTCGGCGGGCTGGCTGCCGAGGTTGGCGTAGTCGAGGCCGCCGACGCCCAGCGCCGTGGCGCCGTCGTCGAGGTAGTGCACGCCGTGGATCTCGGCCACCGGCGCGAACACGGCCTTCTGGCCCGGGTTGAGGTCGTAGTCGAGGTGCAGGTCCCAGTGGCCGACGGTGTTGCCGTCGTCACCGTCGAACGGCAGGCGGAGCGTCGCGTTGCCGATCAGGTGCAGGTCGCCCCAGCCCTTCGCGAAGCTGACGAACGGGCTGAGTTCCTGGGTCGTGCTCTGCAGCACCTCCTCGTCGCCGTTCTCGAGCATGTAGCGCACGCCCGGGGTCAGTACGAAGTCGTTGGCGCGGTCGGCGATCGCGACGTACTTGAAGCCGAAGGCGATGTCGTTCCAGCCGGTCTCGTCGATGCCCAGCGCGCCGATCTCGAGGTCGGAGTAGCCGTCCTTGGTGGCGATGAAGGCCAGGCGCTCGCTGATCGCGAGGCGGGCCTGCAACGCGTAGACGGTCAGGTCACCGTTCAAGCCGCTCGGAAAGTCGTGCTTGAGGTACAGGAAGCGCAGGCTGGTGTCGTTGAACGGGGTCTCGAAG
>DAIMFJ010000467.1:0-2843 GCA_036724695.1 Planctomycetota bacterium | reverse complement strand
TGGTCGTCGCGGCAGCGACGACACAACCTCTGGTTGCGGCCGCAGGCAGCGCTGAGTCGCCTGCAGCAGTCTCACCACGATCGGCCCCGGCGGCGCCATGCCACGGCTACGATGGTTGCCGGACCACCGGCCATTCCGCCGGCCCACCTCGACGAGCCATGCCTCACCGCCTCGCCACCGGAATCCTGCTGTCGACGACGGCCCTGTGTGCCCAGACCCCGCTGGTCGCCGAACTGGTCGCGACGGGGCTGCAGCAGCCGGTGTTCGCCTCCGCTCCATCCGGCGACCTGCGCCGGGTGTTCGTCGTCGAACAGCCAGGTCGGATCCGCATCGTCGAAGACGGCGTGCTGCTGCCGACCCCGTTCCTGAACCTGACCGGGCAGATCTCGGCGGGTGGCGAACGCGGCCTGCTCGGGTTGGCCTTCCATCCCGACTACGCGAACAACGGGCGCTTCTACGTGTTCGCGACCGTCAACCCGTTCCTGCAGGCGACGGTGCGCAGCTACACGGTGTCGGCGAGCGATCCGAACCTCGCCGATCCGACCTCCGCGACGACTTTGCTGACCGTGCCGCTGATCTTCGGCAACCACAACGGCGGCATGCTGGCCTTCGGCCCGGATCGCCAGCTGTACGTCGCGATCGGCGACGGCGGCAGCAACGCGCCGAACTGGCCGAGCGACCCGTTCAACCACGCCCAGCGTGGCGACAGCCTGCTCGGCAAGCTGCTGCGGCTGGACGTCGACAACCCAGCGCCACCGCTGCCGTACGGCATTCCCGCCGGCAATCCGTTCGCCGGCCCCGGCGATCCGCGCGACGAGATCTGGGCGCTGGGGTTGCGCAATCCGTGGCGTTTCTCGTTCGACCGCCTGACCGGCGACCTGTGGCTGGCCGACGTCGGCGGGCAGCGCGAGGAGGTCGACTTCCGGCCCGCCGGCAGCGCTGGTGGCCAGAACTACGGCTGGTCGTGTCTGGCCGGCACGTTCTGCGTCAACACCGGCGCCTGTGTGTGCAGCGATCCGAACCTGACGATGCCTCTGCACGAGTACACGGCGGCGACCAACCGCGCGATCGGCGGCGGCTATGTGTACCGCGGCGCGGCGATCCCCGACCTGCGCGGCACCTACTTCTACGCCGACTACTCGCTCGGCGTGATCCGGTCGTTCCGCCGCAACGGCGCGGCCGTCGCCAACCTGCAGGATCGCACGACCGAACTGGCGCCGCCGTCGCCGTACACGCTGACCGGCGTCAGCTCGTTCGGCGAGGACGGGCGCGGCGAACTGCTGTTCTGCGACCATGCCGGCCAGGTGTACCGCATCGCGCCGGCGAGCCCGGTGGTGGTCGGCGTCGCCCCGTTCGGCACCGGCACCGCCGGCTGCAACGGCGCGCACGGGCTCGTCGCGCCGACCTCGCCGGTGGTCGGCAACCTGCAGTTCGAACTGCGCAGTGACCATGCGCCGGCGAACTCGCTGGGGTTCCTGCTGCTCGGCAGCACGGCCGACATCGCCGGTTCGGACCCCTTCGGACTCGGCGCGCGACTGCACGTCGCGCTCGGCTCGCCGCTGTTCGTGCCGACGACGGTGGTCGGCGACGCTGCCGGCGACTCGGTGCACCGCTTGCCACTGCCGAACTGGCCCGGCCTGATCGGTTTCACGCTGCATGCGCAGAGTGCCTGGGTCTGGCCGGGCGGCTGTCCATCCCTGCCGCTCGGCTGGTCGTCCAGCCACGGCCTGACGCTGGTCGTGCAACCGTGAAACCAGCGGCGCGCCGGAAGCCGCCGCCGCGTACGCTCCGGCGATGCTCGCGGTCAGCAACGACTACTACGTAGGTTGGTTCACGCTCGCCCTCGTCAACGCCGGGCTGGCACAAGGCAAGGGCCGCAGCGGCCTGAACTGGGGATTGGCGTCGCTCCTGCTCGGCCCACTCGCGACGTTGCTGCTGGTCGCGTTCTTCGAGCCGCTGCCACACCAGCGCAAGAAGTAGCGCAACCAGCAGGCCGCCGCGGCGTCACCTGGCCGCGCCGACCCGCACCCCGCGCACGGTGACCGACTTCATGCGCACGAATCCCAAGGTCAGGTGCGTCAGGAACCAATCGTGCCCCGACGCGGCGACCTCGACGCGGAAGTCCGCGACCGACTCGGCACCCGCGGCGGCTTCGCGCACGATCGCCGCCACGTCGGGGCTGTCCGCACCGAACAGGCCGTGCACCCACAGGACGCTCTTCTGCTGCACGGCGAACGGCTCGCTCGCCGCACCGGCCGGCGCAGGACTCGCCGACACCGGCACCGGTACGCCGGCCAGGTCGTACGAGAGCGAGCTGCAGGCTGCCGAGAGGGCGAACGGCACGGCGACTGGCCACCAACGAGGAGTACGCGAGGGCATCGCTCCACAGCTACCCGGACCGCGCGCCGCTGCCAACCAAACCAACCGCAATCGCCCCGGAAACGCAGCGGGCTCGCGCGGCGGCCGAGCCACCGCGCGGGCCCGCGCCGGACGCGAACGTCACCCGACGTTCACTTCTCGGCCTTCATCTCCGCGAGCAACTCCAACACCGCGTCTTCCATCTTCTGGTCGCGCAGGTTCTTGAAGCGGAT
The DNA here is from genome assembly GCA_036724695.1 of Planctomycetota bacterium. Taxonomy (GTDB): domain Bacteria; phylum Planctomycetota; class UBA1135; order UBA1135; family UBA2386; genus JACKIC01. Next base: position 252 of record DAIMFJ010000467.1, on the reverse strand, counting down.
CACACCCTTGTGGTCGAGGATGTAGATCGTCGGCCAGCCGGTGACGCCCCACTTGGTGGGAATCGGCCCGCTGGTGCCCTTGTCACCGCACCAGAACGAGCGCCACGTGACGCCCATCTCCTGCTGCTGCTCGGCGTAGTACTTCTTGTCCTTGTCGCTGTTCACACCGATCAAGGCGAAGGGTTCGTTCTTCAACTTCTCCACGAGCGACCGCTCGTGCGGGATCATGGCCCGGCAAGGGCCTCACCAGAA
>DAIMFJ010000466.1:1364-2884 GCA_036724695.1 Planctomycetota bacterium | reverse complement strand
CCTTGCGTACGTTGCCGGGCGAAGAGCTCGCCGTGGTCCCGCCGGCGGTCGAAGCGTTGCTGGCGCGCGACCGGCTGCGCCGCCAGGGTTCCGCCGGGGCCGTGCCGCAGTGGCTGTGGGACGAACGTGCCGAAGCAGCCGAAGAGCTGTTCTTCCGCCGTTCGTTCCAGCTCGCCGAACTGCCGTCGCAAGCCCAACTGCGCGCCACCGCCGACAACCGCTGGCAGGTGACGATCAACGGCCAGCGGGTGCACGCCGGCGACGACTGGGCGCGGCCGCGCGGCGGCAACGTGCAGCACCTGCTGCGCGCCGGCGAGAACGTGGTCGGCGTGTACGCCAGCAACGACGGTGGGCCCGCCGCGATGGCCCTGCGCCTCGAGTGGCAGATCGGCGACACCCGCCACGAACTGGTCAGCGACGCCGGTTGGCAATGCAGTGACGACGATCCCGACGGTTGGGACGCGCCGGGCTTCACCGGGGCGGGTTTCCAGCCGGTGACGGTGCTCGGTGCGGTCGGCCAGGCCGGCTTGCCGTGGACCGGTGCGGTCGGCGAAGGTGCGCTCGGCAGCGGTGGCGATCCGTTCGCCGCCCAGGTGGCCGTGCCGGCGACCGAACTCGCCGGGCCCGGCGCCGCCGACGCGCTGCTGGTGCTCGACGTGCCACGCAGCCTGGGTTCGTGGGTGGTGCTCTGCGCCGACGACCGCGGGCGTCTGTACGCCAGCGACCAGGGCCGCGGCCTGTTCCGCATCACGCCCGCGCGCGAACTCGGCGGCACCAGCACGATCGAAGCGGTCGACGTCGACCTCGACGGCTGCCAGGGCCTGTGCTGGTTCCGCGGGGCCCTGTACGCGGTCGTCAACGTGCGCCGGCCCGGCCTGTACCGGGTCAGCGACCGCAACGGCGACGCCCAGCTCGACCACGTCGAATTGCTGCGTTCGCTCGACGGCAGCGGCGAGCACGGCCCGCACGCAGTGCTCCCGGCCCCCGATGGCGAGAACCTGCTGGTGCTGTGTGGCAACCACACCAAGGTGCCGGAACTCGCGGCCAGTCGGGTCCGCACCGGCTGGGACGAGGACCGCCTGCTGCCCAAGATCGAGGACCCCAACGGCCACGCCGTCGGCATCAAGGCGCCCGGCGGGTACGTCTGCCTGGTCAGTCCGGACGGGGCGCGCTGGGAGCTGCTCTGCTGCGGTTTCCGCAATGCGTACGACCTCGCCCTGGCTCCCGACGGCCGGCTGATCACGTTCGACTCCGACATGGAGTGGGACATGGGGCTGCCGTGGTACCGGCCGACGCGGCTGTTGGCGATCGTCGACGGCGCCGACTACGGCTGGCGCAGCGGCACGCACAAGTGGCCGACCGACTACCCGGACGCACCGCCGGCGCTCTGCGACATCGGGCCGGCGTCGCCGACCGGCGTGGTCACCCATGGAGGCCACCTGCTGGCGCTCGACTGGACGTTCGGCACCATCTACGCGCTGCCGCCGGGCGGCCGGCACGCCGACGTGTTCGTGACCGGC
>DAIMFJ010000466.1:0-1354 GCA_036724695.1 Planctomycetota bacterium | reverse complement strand
CCGGCGCGCCGTTCCCGGTCGCCGACGCGGTGTCGCTCGACGGCACGCTGTACGTGTTGACCGGCGGGCGTGGCCTGCCGTCGCAGCTGTATGCGCTGCGGGCGACGCCGCCGCCGGCCGCCGCGCCGCCGGTCGTCGCCGATCCGGTGTTGCCTGCCGAGATCCAGCGGTTGTACGAGGCGGTGCGCAGCGGTGGCAGCGACGCCGGCCTGGTGTCGGCGGCCTTGGCCGCCGTCGACTGGGCGACGTTGCCGCGGCACGCGCGGGTCGGCTGGTTGCGCGTGCAGGCGTTGGCGCTGCTGCGCGGCAAGCCGCTCGACGAGGCGGCGCGCCGCGAACTCGGCGACCTGCTGCTGGCCCGCTTCCCGAGCGGCGACGAGCGGGTCGACGCCGAACTGGCCGAACTGCTGGCGTTCCTGGACGCGCCGGGGTTCGTCGCCAAGGCGATCCCGCTGCTGAGCCCGCTGCGGCCGGCCCCGGCCCCGGACTGGGCCGAGGTGATCACCCGCAACCAGAACTACGGGGGTGCGATCGCGCGCATGCTGGCGGCGATGCCGCCGACGGGGCAGATCGCGATCGCCAATGCGCTGCGCGCGACGCGCAGTGGTTGGGACGTGCCGCGGCGGCGTGCGCTGCTCGAGTTCTTCGTCGCGGCGCGCGCGCAGAAGGGCGGCATGAGCTACGACGGCTACCTGAAGGCGATGGGGCGCGATTTCTGGGCGGCGACACCGCCCGCCGAGCAGGTTGGACTGACCGAACTGGCACAGCAGGCGATGGCCGAGCTGCCGAAGTTCGCCAGCACGCCGCCGCGCGGCCCGGGTCGGCGCTGGACGCTCGACGACGCCCTCGCCGCGGTCGGCGACGGCGAGGGCGGCGACCTGGCCGCCGGCCGCAACCTGTTCCACGCCACCGGCTGCGCGGCGTGCCACTACTTCGCCGGCGAGGGCGGCGTGCACGGTCCGGACCTGTCGAGCCTGGCCAACAAGTTCGCGGTCCGTGACGTGCTCGAGGCGATCCTCGAACCGAGCAAGGTGGTCAGCGATCTGTACGCCGGTACCGTCGTGACGCGGCGCGACGGCAGTGCGGTGTTCGGGCGCGCCAGCAAGAAGCGCGTCGACGGCCAGGAGGTCTGGGAGGTGGTGCCGGCGAGTGCCGCCGCCGAGCCAGTGCTGGTGCCGGTCGCCGACGTCGCCAGCACGGCGCCGTCGCCGCTGTCGCCGATGCCGGCGGGGTTGGTCGACGGGCTCAGCGCCACCGAATTGCACGATCTGGTCCGCTACCTGCGCTCGCGCGGCCAACGCTGAGAGGCCGAGAAGAAATCATTATACGGCCTCTCAGATTGCCGATTGGCGGC
>DAIMFJ010000465.1:0-2884 GCA_036724695.1 Planctomycetota bacterium | reverse complement strand
AAGCTCGCCCTGCCCGGCGCGGATCCCAAAGCCGTCGGCGAGCAGCTCGCCGCCACCGCGCCCGTCGGCACCGCCTGCGCCACCCAGCGGGCCCCCGAACTGGTCCCGCTGCAGCGGCCAGCGCTCGGCAGCCGCGACTTCGCACTCGACCTCGGCACCGCGGCGGCCGGGGCGCCGTGCCTGTTCTGGTGCGGCCTCGGCGGGGCGGCCGCGTTCGGCCCGTGCACGCTCTGGACCGGGCCCACGCTCGCCGCCGTGTTCGCCACCACCCATGCCGGCGGCAACGCCACGCTGGCGATCCCCCTGCCGGCGGACCCGCAGTTGCTCGGCCAGCGCCTCGTGGTGCAAGGCGCGGTCTACGACCCGCCGCGCAGTCCGCTCGGCAACGTCGGGTTATCGGCGGGGCTGGAATTGCGGTTGGGCTGGTAGCGGTGTGTGGCGGGGGGCTGACCGTCAGGTGCCGAACCGGATCCCCGGCGCGGTAGAGGTCGGGAACGGCGTCTCGATGGGGAATGACCTGTAGTGGGCCAGCAGCGGAACGTAGATCAGCGCCGACGCTGCCGTTCGGCCAACCGGCGCCGCAAAGGCGGCCTGACCCGTCACGAGAACCCCAGAATCCTCGAACCACCAGGCCAGTACGCGACACCAAAGCAAGTCGCCGCGCGTGCGGCACGCAACACCCAACCCCCAACTGCAGACTCCAGGTGATTCCCATGCTCTCCAGATGGATGCCGGGGCTCCCGGCCCTGATCGCCTTCCTCGTCCTCAGCACCAGCGCCATCGCGCAACGGCAACCCGAAGATCCCTGTTCGCGCATCTGGCGCGTCGAGGTGAACGGCGTTCTCGACCCCAACGAGCTCTACATCTTCGAACCGGATCGCTTGGGAGACGGCACCTGGGGCACCTGGCACAACTTCGTGGGCAATCGGACCTACGGCTGGGGCATCTACTACTGGGACCCGGCGAGCGGCACGATCGAGTACATCAACTTGAGCGAGGACGGCGGCGGCAACCAGACCGGTACGTACACCTGGGACGGCACGAAGTACGTCCGCACCAAGGCGTCGCACCCCGAAGCGCCGCCGATGGCCTTGCACTAGCAGCGCGTTAGCAGCACGGCTCCGGCGCCACGGGCTCGGGATCAAGCTCGAGCCCGGGGAGCGTGTTCCTGCCGGTCTGGAACCGGTCCACCCGCCGCCACCCACGCACCTGCGAGCAGCGAAAGGTGCCGGACGCCGCGCACACCCGTCGACGTAAGGCACGTCGTTAGGCTGGGCTGTCCATCGCGACGTCGACCGTCCGCGTGTGGCCGGCAGAGTGCCTTCATCAGCTCGTCGAACGCCGACGTGATCGGCAGCAACTCCACGCCATCGCGCAGTTCCCGCTTGTCGCCTCCGTACACGAGCCAGCGCCGCGCTTCCGGGTAGTCCGTGCCGAACAGCTTGAGACCCTTCAGGTCGCTGTCTCGCACGACGGAGTTCCGCTTCACCTCGATCGCGTGCAGGCCGCGCTCCCCGTACAGCACGAAGTCCACCTCCTGTTGCTGCGCCGTCCGCCACGTGTGCAGCCCATACCCGAGTCGGCGGCTGCCGTTGGCGGCGCGCAGTTCGTGCAGCACGAACGTCTCGAGTGCGGCACCCTCGATCTCCGCATCGAGGTCGAGCGGCCCCCGCGGCCGCAACGTTCGATAGACACCCACGTCGAACAGGAAGAACTTGGGATGCGCTGCGACCTCACGGTTCGCGCGGCGCTTGAACACCGGCAGACGGACCGCCAGCAGCAAGTCCTCGAGGGCCTTGAACCACTGCTCTGCCTGCTTGCGTTCCACACCACAATCGCGGGCGATCGCGGCCATGCTCAACACGCTGGCCTGACTGAAGGAAGCGGCTTCCAGGAAGCGCGCGAAGGCCCCGAGGTTGCGTGTGATGCCTTCCTGCTGCACCTCCTCCTGCAGGTAGGTGCGCACATAGCTCGCCAGATAATCGTCCGGGTCCTTGTCAACCCAGACGGTCGGCAGGCCGCCATACCGGAGTGCATGCCGCAGATCGAAGGCCGCCCCCAGTTCCGTCGAACTCAGCGGGAACATCTCCAACGTGCGCGCCCGACCGGCCAGCAGGTTGCCGCCCGCCCGCACGATCTTGCGTGCGCTGGAGCCGGTGAGCGCGAACCGCCACCGCCGGCTCTCGATCAGTCGGTGCACCTCGTCCAGCAACGCCGGCAGCTTCTGCACTTCGTCGATGACGACGAAGTCGCGATGTCCGGCCGGCACCATTCCCTCGAGCCGGGTCGGATCCGCTTGCAAGCGGTTGTGCACGTCCGCCTTCAGCAGGTCGATGACCACGGCGGACGGCAGCTCCGCCTTGATCCAACTCGACTTGCCGGTGCCACGGGGGCCGAACAGGAAGAAGCTCGAGTCGGGCGCCTGCAAGGATCGGGGGAACACAACTCCTTTTTCGGCGGAAAAAGGCGTCGCTTCAACCCACTTCCGCAGAATCCATGGAAGTTGCTCCAGGACAACATGTTCGGTCCGTGGACTGGCCCTCTCAGCGAGCACTTTGCACCATCTCCCAACGCGCAGGCATCTCGTGCGACAGGCCACGCGCCCCATCGTGAAGCACGGGACGTCTCCGGCAAGCCCTCGCGAAGGGCTGAAGTCCGCCCCCTCGGACCGCTTTTCGGCCCAGCGGATACACTCCTCCCTCGCCGCAGCCCCCACGCTGGCGCCACACCTCGCCGTCACTCCGGCCAGCCGGACTCGCCGCCCAGTCCACCGCCTGCGCGACCCGGCGGCGCCCGGCACTCAGCCTACCCCGGTTGCGATCCAGACAACCCCTGCGACCCCCGCACCCGCGCAATCGCCGCCGGGTCGTGGCTCGCCGCCACC
>DAIMFJ010000464.1:0-2889 GCA_036724695.1 Planctomycetota bacterium | reverse complement strand
TCCCGGGGCTGGTCGTGCGCGTGGTGGGCAAGGACCCGCAGGCGGCCGGGCGGGCGTTCGCGGGCGTGCCCGGTGTCGAACACGTCGGCGCCGTCGACGACGTCGTGCCGAACTACCGCGACGTGCATGCCGTCTACCTGCCGATCCGCAGCGGCGGCGGCACGCGGATCAAGATCCTCGAAGCCTGGGCGCTGGGCGTGCCGGTGTTGGCGACCGCCATCGGCTGCGAGGGGCTGCCCGGCGCGGACGGCGAACTGGTGCGACGCTTCGAGACCCCGGCCGAGGGCATCGCCGCGCTGCGGGCGGTGTTGGCCGGGGGCGGCGCAACGATGCGCACAGCGGCGCGCGCGCGCGTCGTCGCCGAGTTCTCGCACCGGGCGGCGATCGCCAGACTGCGGCAGGTGGTCGCCAGTGGCTTCGCCGCGGCGGGTGTCAGTCCGCGCGCAGGGCGTTGATCGTCAGTACGGCCCGGTCCGAGCGGCGGTAGTGGCGACGCGAGCGTTGCCGCGCAAACAGCGCCGCCGGCAGGCGCGGCACCGCGGCGAACAGGGCCCGCACCCCGTCGGCGAGCGGCAGGCCGCGGTGCCGGGCGCGCTTGTGCAGGTGCCACGGCAGCAGTACCGCGTGGGTCAGCACCCAGAGCGGGTCGGTGACACTGCGCACGAAGAACAGCTCCCGGTTGCGCCAATCGAGCCGTTCGACGCGGTTGCGGCCGAACACCCGGCTCGAGGTGCCGCGGTGCGCGTGGTGCACGACGCTGTCGTGGGCGTACAGGCAGCGCCAGCCGCGCCGCCACGCCTGGTACGACAGGCTGACGTCCTCGACGTAGCAAGGCTCGTACAAGGCCTCGAAACCGCCGATCGCATCGTGTTTGCGACGATCGTAGGCGCTGCAGCCGCCACCGGCCCACAGCACCGGTGCGGGCGGGCCCGCACGGCCCGGCTGTTGCACGAAGCGCAGCTCGCCGTGCTTGACGAAACCGCGCGCGAAGCCGGTTTCGCTGCGTTCGCCCTGCATCTCGATGCGCGAGGTGACCGCGAACAGGTCGGGCGGTCCGAACGGGGCGAGCAGCGCGACCAGCCAGTCCGGTTCGACGCGCATGTCGTTGTTCAAGAACACCAACACGTCGCGCGTCGCCACCGCCGCGCCAGCGGCGTTGCCGCGGATGAAGAAGCGGTTCTCGGGCAGCTGCACGAGTCGCGCCCACGGGTGGTGGGCGGCGAGCCACGCGGCCGAGCCGTCGTCGCTGCCGTTGTCGACGACGATCACCTCGTGGTCGCCGGGGCAGTTCGCCACGGCGGTCTGCAGCGACGGCATCAGTTCGGTCAGGAAGTGCTTGCCGTTCCAGTTCAGCACCACGATCGACGCATTGCGGGTCGGCGGCGGGGCGTCGACCGGAGTGCGCCGCCGCCACCCGACGATCGGCGAGCACACGAGGTCGAGCAGCAGCACCAGCAGGGCCAGTGCGACGGCACCGAGCCACGCGAACGGCAGCAACAGCAGCCACAGCACGTTCACGCCTCGATCCTCGCGATCAGTCGGCCGACGAGGCGATCGACGTCGAGTTCGCGGTGCACGGCCGCGCGGCCGCGCGCGCCGATCGCGCTGGCGAACTCGGGGTCGCCCAGCACGCGCGCCAAGGCGTCGGCGAGTGCGTTCGTGTCGCCTGGCGCACACAGCACGCCGGTGTCGCCGTCGCGGACCAGTTCGGGGATGCCCGAGACCCTGGTCGTGACCACTGGCACGCCCAGCGCCATCGCCTCGCAGAGGAAGATCGGGATGCCGTCGCGTTCGCCGTCGGCGGCGACCACGCACGGCAGCACGGCGGCATCGGCCGCCAGCAGCAGTTGCCGGACCACGTGGTTGCCCTGCGGGCCCCGGAACTCGACCCGGTCGGCGATGTCGTGGGCCACGCATGCCGCCTGGATCGCCGCCAGCTCCGGGCCGTCGCCGACCACCAGCCAGCGAAACGGCAGGCCGCGGCGCGCCAGTTCGGCGAGGGCCGGCGGCAGCAAGGCGAGTCCCTTCTTCGGCACCAGCCGCGCCGCGCTGACCAGGATGCCGCGGCGGGGTGGCACGGCGCGCGCCTGCCAGGCACCGAGGTCGAGGCCGAGCAGCAGCACCGGCAACCGGTCCGGTGGTGGGGAATCCGGGCCGAGCAGCTGCCGCAGCCGGTCGGCACAATACGCCGTCACGACCCGGAAGAACGTCGCGCGCGCGACCTTCTCGGCGAGCAGACGATGCGCGTACGGGAACTCGAAGTCGACGTACGACGACACCGAGAACGGCACGCCGAGCAGCAGCGCCGCGCCCATCGTCACGTTGGTCGCGTAGGTCGAGCTGTAGACGTGCAGGTGCCTGGGCAGACCGGCCGGGTCGCGCCGCAACCAGTCGGCGAGGGCCAGCGCATTGCCGGGATGCCGCGGGTCGCGCAGCACATGCTTGCCGAGCAGATCGCGGCAACTGCCGCCCGGAGCGCTACGGTACAGCGCGAACAGGGCCCGGCCGCGGCGTGTCGCCAGCCAGCGCACCACGCGCCAGGTGCGCGCCAGCACGCCGTCGCGCGGCAGGAACGCGGCGTGGGCGAGCAGCGTCTTGGCCTCGTCGTGCAGCGGCACGTCGTCGCGGCGTTCGAGCGCCATGACGCGCCAGTCCGGGCGTTGCCGCAGCATCGCCAGCACTTCGCGGTAGACGAACGTGTGGCTCAGATCCGGCAGCACCGGCACCACGACGACGGTCGGGCCGCTGCCCGGGGTGCTCGGCGGTGCAGCCGTCGGGCGGCGCCGCACGCCCAACCGGACGAGGCCGGCGAGCAGCGCGTCGAGGCCAGCCCGCAGCAGTTCGCGGGCGGTCTCGCGCACCAGCGCCAGCGGCCCGAACGCCACCGCG
>DAIMFJ010000463.1:0-2894 GCA_036724695.1 Planctomycetota bacterium | reverse complement strand
TCGTTGCTCGTTGCTCGTTGATGGGGTTGGCGCTGGTGACCTGCAGCGCTGAAGGACGCGCCCAGCAGCCGCGGCCACCGGTCTATGTCACCTACGATTGGACGCCAGCTGGCGCGACGGACCCGTTGCGCGAGGCCTGGGCGGACATCAAGATCCCTGGGGATGGTAACACGTACAAGGTCGGAACGATCGAGGTGCGAGATACTTCCAGCAACGCCAGGTTTTCTGCGGACCTCTCGGCGCTGCCCAACATCAGCAAGGCAAGCCCTGCGTTGCCTACGATTGCGATTCAGGGCCCTGTGAACCGCAGGCAAGTCGCTGTGATCCAGCTCACCGATGATTCGACAGAGGCGCTCGGTCAGCAGCGGTTCTTCTATGCGCACTCGGATGAAGATGGGGTCAACGCGACCAACGCCAGAGCCATCTCGGTTTGGCCCGCCGCGTCGGCGGCGGATATGCGCATTGCCATCTGTGGAGAGCACTACGACAGGTATGTGCTCGCCAGCCAGGCCCCAGGCGGCTGGCCAGCGGCCAACGGGGATGTGTCGACCGGATTCATCGCGGTGTTTGACGGAAACCTGACCCTCCTCTGGACGCATCATTTCTACGGCGGTGACGAGGAAGCCAATGCCGCGATCACGGACCTGAGCATCCGTCGTGAATGGGCCGGTGGGCAGAGTGGCTGGCAGGACGTCGTAACTTACTGCGGGATATCGACGCACGGAAACCCGCTTGCATCGGCGGGGACGCCTCTCGAGCCTGTGCTTCCGTTCGATGTGGCGAACCTCCCAAATGGGGCGAGTCCGGGTGATGTCCATCACAACGTAGCCCCCACGCGGCAGTGGGACGGGTTCGTAGGCAGGTTGCGGCGAGACTCTGCAACGACGGTCGACTTCCACTCCATCGTGGGTGGCCCTGGCCAGGATGGGTTGTTCGGGATTGTCGAACTGGACAGGGACCGCTTCGTGGTTGGAGGTCAAGCCCAGCTCTTCCCCTGCCAAGTCCCCTGCCAAGCCGCCTTGCACTTCCCGTTCTCTCAGGGGCCTCTCACGGGTGTGGAGACGGTAGGCGCGGTGATTCTGTTCGACGCGACCCCCACCCGCGCCCAGAACAGGCTTGTCCTGGTAGCTGGGAGGAAGGTGGGATCGGGTCAGGTCGAGGGTCGCCGCACCGAGGTGCGTGACGTCGCCGTCGGGTGGCGAGCGACCAAGCTCGGTGACAACTTGACGCCGGCCGCCGATGATGCGGTGTATTTCTGTGGGTTGACCAATGACGAGTCGCTGTCGTCGACGATGCCGTTGCCAACAGCGGGTCCGCCATACGGCGGCGGCAGCAGCGATGGATTCGTCGCAGACGACTTGTACCTGCACACGATGTGCTACTCGGGGCTGCCAAGCCAGGACGGCTATACGGGCGTCGGACTTTGGAACGAGTTTGCTCACCACGTCGCTGTCTGTGGCTACGCCGAGGGTCTGAGCGAGCAACTAGGGGGCGACCCAACGAGCCAAGCTGCAAACCTGGACTTGTTGGCGGCCACGTACTTCTTCGACAATTCGCCGTCGCCCACCGGCTACGGGTTGCAGTTGCACCCGGTGCGTATGCAAGCTGCTGCAGGGAATGGGGATGAGATGCCGGCGGTTCAGGGGCACTTCAACTGCTTGGTGCAGAACTTCTCGGGTTCCGTGACCCCATCGTGGTCCACCTTTGGTGTGACCCTCGGGGCAGGAACGAGCCAACTCATCGGCATGCCTGCAGCGGGAGGCGTGGCCGTTGCGCCAACCGGACGCGTGAGTGTTGTTGGATCGACTACGTCTTTCCTCTGGACGCAGTCGCCGCTGGATCGGGGGCCGGATGTTTCGGGCGGAGGGAACGCTGCTGTTCCCGACGCGCTGCGTGCGAAGTTCGATCTACTGCCACTTGGCGTGGGGCGTACCGATGGAGGTGGCGATCCGCTTCCGATCACGATGCCTGCCGGGATGACGGGGGGCACCTCGCCCGCCTGCGCCCTATCGCAGTTCGGGATCGTGATCCAGAGCCTCGTGAGCAACCAAGATCAGCTTGTAGTGCCTGAGGTTACGCGAATGCTCGCAGACTACCAGGGGCAAGCCCCCACAGGCGCGAATGTTCTGGCTGGGTCGGCAATCCTTGTGAGTCGGCCGGCGGCCGCGGGGGCTGGGGATTTTCTCGGCATTGTCGGGCAACTCGCCATACCCGGGAGTTCTGCGCCGTTCGTGCTGATGCCTGAGGGGGTCGAGATCTGGGCCAGCCATTCCAGTGCTGTCATAGCGTTCAGTGCGATTCTCTCCTCCTCAGATTCCTATCGTAAGGAGATTGCGCCAGGGATCCCAGTCGGGATCGACTTCGCCTTCCAGCTTTTCGTTGCCCGTTTGCCCAGTTTTACTCCGCCATCGGGATGTGCGGCCAACGGGACGATGGTGGCGAGCCCTGCGATCTGGGTCCGGAATTGACGAGGTGTCCCATGAAGATGTCTCTTGCAATGATATGCGGGCTCAAGCCCGCAGTGTTGCTGGCCTTGTCACCGTTCTGCGTAGGGGGTGGCCTGGCGACCCAGTCTTACGTAAGAGGCTTCGGCGGCACATCCATCGATTCGCGCGCTTACGAAGTTTCGGCGATCGCGATCCGTATGCATAAGAGCTACGCGGTGCATGGTGTGATCGGCGTGGATGGCCGCGCCTATATCAACGGATGGGACAACTACGGCGCGAGTAGGGTACCAGAATTGTATCCCGGAGAGAGTTTTGTCGACCTGCAGATTGCCAGTCACGTAGTTGCAAAGACCTCCTATGGCCGTTGGTTGCAGTGGGGAACCACGAATGGCCCGGGAGGGACTGTGCGCACTACGCCATTACCGGCATTGCCCTCCGGAATTGCGT
>DAIMFJ010000462.1:0-2920 GCA_036724695.1 Planctomycetota bacterium | reverse complement strand
CCTGGGCGCCTGCGGCGGGGGGCTGCGGGGGCTGGTTGTGGTGGCCATCATGGGCGGCAGCGCCTCGGCTGTGGCTGGGGTTGCGCCTGGGCGTGGCGGGCCGACCCCAGCCATTCCTGGGGCTGCAGCCTCTTCACCGTCGCCCGAGGCTGCGACGCGTGAGTCGCATCCCTCAACCTCAGGCAAGAACTGCCGTGACACCCTCCGAAAGGCCCGGTAGAAGTTACCTGTAGGCTATGCAAAACTTGCCGACTGCACGGCAGGTTGGCTTCACCCTCGATCATGAATCCGTGCAGTCCTCCCCAGTTGGGATCTGGCACGCGATTTGCGGGAGATAGTTCCGGCGCTTCAGGAAACCGTGTGGGTCCTCAGCCGACGGCCGGATGCAGTTCCAGGCCTCCCAAGTGGAAGTAGATGGCGTTTCGGAACCGTTCCCGGTTCCGGAAACCGCACGCAGTGTTCTTGATGCGCTGCACCTTGGCGTTGACCGACTCGCTGCCGGCGTTGGTGGTCCGTAGCTTCATCGCGTTGACGATCCCCCACAGGTGACTGCGGATCATCCGCGCAGCCTTCTTGATCGGCTCGATCCGGCTACGCATGGCCTTGGACAACCAGGCCTTCCACTCGACCTGCGCACGACTGCGGCTCACGTACTGCCAGATGCACATCGCGCTCTCCTTCAGCGCCCAGGCTCTGCCCGTGCGCAAGTTCATCTTCTGGAACTCCTCCATGGCGATGGTCTGCGCAGAATCGAGGCTGCCGGAGTTTCGGAGCCAGAGGAACTTGGAGCCCTTTAGCACATCGTTGCCATACTTGAGCAGCTTGCGGTGCTCCTCGCGACGCACCTGATCGAGAGCCTGGCCCAGATGCTGGGCGACATGGAACTTGTCGAACGCGATCTTGCGATCTGCGTCGGGCACGAACTCGCGAGTCACGGCGATGAACGCTCCCCACATGTCCATCGCGACCGATTCGATGGCCTCGAGCTGGTCCCCGCTCAGACTGCGAAAGTACGCCGCCAGACTCTCGCGCTTGCGGTCGTCGGCGACGTGCAGGACCGTGCCGGTGGCGAAGTCGGTCACGATCGTGACGTACTCGTGGCGGCGCTGGAACGACGTCTCGTCGACGCCCAGGCGCTCGACTCGCACACGTTGCCGGCGGGCCAAACCCCGTTTCACGGCCCGCGCCATGATGCTGTCGACTTCGTCCCACGACAGCCGCATCTGCTCTGCGACGGCCGAGATGGCGCCCATGGCGCGCAGCCAGTCGATCACCACTGCCTCCATCAGCGCCGTGAAGCGCGACCCTGGCTCGGCCCACGGTACGCGCACTTGCTTCACGCCGTGCTCGGGGCACTCGACCCGGGGCACATCGGCTTCGAGGATGGTCTGGAACTGGCAGGTGTCCAGATGGCGCCAACGGCGTAGCCGGACGTCGTAGCGTGGGCACGCCTTCTTGCACTCGGGGCAGGCGAGCTCGGCGCCGTTGGCCAGGCCGATGGTCAGGGTCACCTGGCCTGCTTTGGCGTCCAGGTTGACCTCGAGGACGGACCAGGGTTTGCTGAGGCCGAGGATCTGGTTGTAGAGGTCGCGGTCTTGCACGCAGCCAATCTACGGACCGCCGCAGCCGAAGCGACTATCGGCAGGAACGAGAACTTGACCATGGCGAGACTTCGGCATGAGGTAGCGCCCGCACCCTGTATCGGAGTAGGGTGCGGGCGCGCGGGACCGCCAACCTGCGGCCAGCGAGCGACGACGAGCGGACGGCCAGCAAGGCGCGTGCCGCGCCGACGGGAAGACCAGATCGATGGGAGACCTCGCGGCGCGAGCCTTGCCAGCCGGACGCCGGCGGCGCGGAACCGGAGTGGCTGGCCGCCACCCCCTTCTCAGCTGGCGCCGGCCAACGTAGACTGGCAAGGGGTGCCCGAACTCGCGGGTTACCCACACGAAACCCTGAAGACCCATAGTTCCTACCATGTCGATCCGTCTTCCGTCTGAGCGCGTCGCGTTGCTACTGGTCGGTGCCGTCTCCGCCTACCTATGCGCGACCCTCCCCTTGTTTTCCCAGGAGACCTACTACTGGTCGTACGCGCAGCGCCTTGACCTGTCGTACTACGACCACCCGCCGATGGTCGCCTGGTTGATTTGGCTGGGCACCTCGCTCTGGGGAGATGGCGCCATCGGGGTGCGTTTCGGTACGTGGCTTTGCGGCATGACGACGACCTACGTCGGTGCTCGCTGGCTTCGCGTCATGGGTTGGAGTGAGCGCTCTCGGTCGCTTTGGACTCTGATGGGCCACACTTCCTTGCCAACCCAGATTCACCGCTGGTGGCCGGCTGGACAGTCACACTGTTTGCCCTGTGGCGAGCGCGCGAAGGCGGCGCGCGCTGGTGGTTGCTAGCAGGCGCCGCCGCCGGGTTTGCCTTGTTGGGGAAGTACACCGCTGCCTTCCTGGCCGTAGGTGGGGTCGCTGTCTTGCTGCTCGATCCTCATATGCGGCGCCAGTTGACATCGCCTAAGCCCTACCTCGCCGTGTTGATCGCGGCGCTGGTATTTGCTCCCGCTGTGCACTGGAATGTCGCAAACGATTTTGCGTCGTTCCGCTTCCAGACCGAACACCGCATCGCCAAAGCCGACCTCGGCATGCATTGGTTCCTCAATTTCACGGGGGGGCAAGTCGGCCTCCTGCATCCGGTGGTCGCCTTGGCCTCGTTGGTAGCGATTGCATGGGGATTGCGACGCGCATGGCGAGGCGATCGCCAAATGCTGTGGTTGGTTGCGTTCTCGTTGCCGCTGCCGGTCTACATGCTCTGCCAGTCGCTATGGATACAAATCAAACCGAACTGGGTTGCTCCCGCCTACGTCGGGCTGACGATGCTCGTCGTCGCTTGGTGGCGCGAAGTAGGCGATGAGCTGCTTGC
>DAIMFJ010000461.1:0-2952 GCA_036724695.1 Planctomycetota bacterium | reverse complement strand
GCCTCGGTGCGCGCCTCGCTGCCCGGCTCGAGCAGCACGACATCGCCGGAGCGCGGCGGCGCGGTGGTCAGCAGTCCGTCCGCCGCCGCCACGAACGGCACGCCGAGCGCCGCCGCGGCGTTGGCCAAGGCGCTGCGCCGGTGCGGATCCTCGCCGAGCCAGAGCACCCGCACCCCGGACGGGGTCGGGTGGGCCGGCGCGGCTGCCGCGGCGACCCCCAGGGGCAGCAAGGCCCGGAAGCGCGTGCCGCGCTGCAGTTCGCTCTCGACGACGATCCGGCCGCCCATCGCCCGCAGCAGGTGGTCGGTGATCGACAGGCCGAGCCCGGTGCCGGCGAAGCGGCGTTGCACGCTGGCGTCGGCCTGCGTGAACGGCGCGAACACCGCACCGAGGCGATCGGCCGGGATGCCGATGCCGGTGTCGGCGACGACCAGCTCGAGTTCGTGCACGGCGCCGAAGTCGGTCGCCTTGCGCACCTGGACGAGGATGTGGCCGCGGCTGGTGAACTTCGCGGCGTTGCCGACCAGGTTGGTGACGATCTGGCGCAACCGCACGGCGTCGACGACGTAGTGACTGGCCAGCTCGGGAGCGACGTCGAGCACCAGCGTCACCGCCGGGCTGGCGAGCCGACCCGCCAGCGGCTTGAGCGTGTCGGCGAGGAGGCCTTCGAGGTCGGTCGGCCGTGGCTCGAGCTCGAGCTTGCCGGCTTCGATCTTGGCCAGGTCGAGCACGTCGTCGAGCACGCCGAGCAGGTTCTGCCCGGCCCGGCGGATCACCGCCAGGAACTCTCGCACCTGCTGCGGGTCGGCGGTCTCCTGGGCGAGTTCCGTCATGCCGAGGATCGCACCGAGTGGCGTGCGGATCTCGTGGCTGACGGTCGCGACATAGGCCGACTTGGCGCGCGTCGCGGCCTCGGCGGCGGCGACGGCGCGTTCGAGGTCGGCGAGGCGGTCGTCGACGCCGCCGCCCGGCCGGCGGTCGCGCCCCGGTTCACGGTGGCGGCAACCCACCAGCACGGCGAGCAGCCACGGAATCGCCCACGCGACCGTGGGGATCGCGCAACCTTCGATCATGGCGGGCTGATCGGCGTGGCAGGCCGGGGCCTTGACCGCGAGGATCCCGCAATGGGATTGCCCGCGGGTGGCCTGGCGCTGGCTCCCTCAGGCCCCGTCGGGTTCCGGCCGGTTCGTCGCCGCGCTGGGGGGCGCTGCGGGAGGGGCCGCGGTGCGGCGCCCGTACAGCCACTGCCAGGCCCCCGCCACCGTGCGGCGGACGTCCTCGAGCACGAGGTACAAGGTCGGCACCAACAACAGGCTGACCAAGGTCGCGAACATCACGCCGAACGCCAGCGACACCGCCATCGGCACCAGGAAGCGCGCCTGCACGCTCTGCTCGAGCAGGAGCGGCATCAAGCCGAAGAAGGTGGTCAACGTCGTCAACAGGATCGGTCGGAAGCGCGCTGCGCCGGCCGATTTCACGGCCTCGAGCAGCGAGTCGTGTTCGCGGCGGCGCTGGTTGACCCAGTCGACCAGCACGATGTTGTCGTTGACGACCACGCCGGCCAGCGCGATCGTGCCGAACAGCGACAGGATGCTGAGGTCGTAACCGGTCAGCATGTGGCCGCCGATTGCGCCGGCGACGCCGAACGGGATCGCCGTCATGATCAGCACCGGCTGCAGGTACGACTTCAGCGGGATCGCCATCAGCGCGTAGATCACGAACAGCGCGATCATGAAGCCGCCGGCGAGCGAACGCAGCAGGTCGGACTTCTTCTTCTGATCGCCTTCGAACGCCCAGCCGAGTCCCGGGTACTGACGCGTCAGCTCCGGCATGATCGACTCGCGGATCCGCGCGTTGATCGCGTCGGGACTGGCGTCCGGGTCGTTCTCGTCGATGTCGCCGCTGACCCGCAGCGCGCGCTTGCGACCGACGCGGCTGATCGTCGAATAGGAGCGACCGTGGGTCAGCGTCGCCACGTCGCCGAGCGGCACCTCGTCGCCGGCCGGCGTGCGGATCCGCATCGCCTCGAGGTCGGCCAGCGAGCGGCGCTGGTCCTCCGGATAGCGCACCATCACGCGGACGTCGTCGCGGTCGCGCTGGACGCGTTGCGCTTCTTCGCCGTAGAAGGCCTGGCGAACCTGCCGCGCCAGGTCGCGCTGGGCTAGTCCGAGCGGTTCGGCGCTGGGCCGGATCGCCAGTTCGACCTCGGGCTTGCCGGCGCGGAACGAGGTCGCGACGTCCTTGATCTCCGGCATCTGCCGGAGTCTCGCCGCCAGTTCGTCGACGGCGGCCCGCAGCTGGTCGTGGTCGGCATGGTAGAGCTCGACGTCGATGTCCTTGCCGGTGCTGAAGAACGAGGTGGTGAACTGCAACTCGACGGCGTCGGGGATCTGGCCGACCAGCTCGCGCATGCGGCCCATGATCCGGTCCGAGGCGATCATCCGCCGCTCCGAGGGCAGCAGCTGCACGTTGAGTTCGGCGAGGTGCGATCCGGACTGGAACTGGGCGTCGCGGTTGCCGCCGTTGCGGGCTTGTTCGGTCGAGTACGGCTGTGTGCCGACGGTCGCCAGCATGTGCTGGAACACCGATTCCTCGCCCTTGCGTTCGGCGTCGAACTCGGCACAGGCGGTCCGCGCCGCGACCTCGATGCGCGCCAGCGCGTCGCGGGTCGTGGCGACCGGCGTGCCCTGCGGCATCGTCAGCGAGATCACCACGTTGTCGCCGTCGACGGTCGGGAAGAACACGATGCGCGGATAGCCGGCGGCGACCGACGCGAACAGTACGACCAGCGCCGCGAACGCGGCGGCGAGCGTGGTGTAGCGCCAGCGCAGGCACAGCTCGAGGAACGGCTGGTACAGGCGGGCGATCACGACGCCGAGCAGGCCCTGGAACGCGTTCTGCACCGCGGCGAGCAGCCGGGTGCCGAGCCATGGCCGCCGTGCCGGGTCGTCC
>DAIMFJ010000460.1:0-2952 GCA_036724695.1 Planctomycetota bacterium | reverse complement strand
TGCACCTGTTCTTTGCTCACGAAGCTCGCCAACGGCGAGCACCCATGCTCAGAGCTTCAGCTGCACCTTCGCCTTGGCGCGCGCATCGAACAGCAATTGCTCCTGGCGCGCGCGTTGCATGACGATGCGGATCGCCGGGATCGCGTCGTCGTGGAAGTAGATGAAGACGTTCTGCGAGTACTCCAGGCGCTTGATCAGGTGCCAGCCGTACTGGCTCTCGACGACGTCGCTGACTTCGCCGTCGCGCAGCGACCAGGCGGCGCGGCAGAGTGCGGCGGGCAGGCGGTCGTCGTAGCGGCGCACGCCTTCGAGCAGGCCGCCGTCCGCGGCGGTGCGGGTGTCCTCGGAGTAGAGGCGGGCCACTTCCTCGAAGTTCGAGCCGTCGGGGCGCAGCCGCGCGCGGATGTCGGCGAGGCGGGCGGCGGCGCGGCCGTGCGCGGCGGCGTCGAGCAGGATGCCGGTGCCGGCGTCGCGGTGTTGGACCAGGATGTGCTGGATCTTGACCTGGCCGCCGAACGCGCGCGCGTTGGCCTGGAAGAACTGCTGCATCTGCCCGCGCGTGAAGTCGTCCTTCTCGAGGAAGTCGAGCCAGCCTTGCAGTTCGCAGGCCAGGCCGTTGCGCAGCTGGAAATCGGCGAGCAGCAGGTTGATGCGCTGCTGGCTCAGTTCGGTCGGGCGGCCCTGGGCGCGGCGGTTGGCGAGGTAGGTCTCGAGCCAGCCCTCGAACGACTTCTTCAACTGCGCGCTCTGCGCGGCCATCAGCCCGGCCTGGTCGATCTCGCGGTCGGCGGTGAACTGCCGCAGGGCCTCGATGTCGGCAAGGTGGCGCACCCATGGCGCCACCAGGTCCGAGCGCAGCATCGCGTGCACGGTCGGCACCTTCTCGAGCGCTTCGCGGAAGCCGGGGTGGTGGCGGTCCTCGATGTGGTCGACCAGGTCGCCGAGCGTCAGCGCGCGGTCGCCGACGATCGCGACCGGCTCGTTGCGGTCGGCCGGGTAGTTGCGGACCACGAAGTGCGGTGGCTCGACGCCCTGCGGCGCCGCCTTCGGGGGGGCGGGCTGGACCGGTGGATCCTGTGCGAGCGCGCTGCCGGCGGCGCCAGCGCAGAGCAACAGCAGAAGGCAGGGGTTCGGCATGGCGATGGCGTAGAGATAGCCGCCGGGGGCCCGGCGGTTACCCGAAACCAGCGGATTCAGCGCCTTGCGCCGGCCGGTGCCCGGGCGTTCGATCTCCGTTCGGCCAGGACGTGTCCGGCCGCCGAACGCTCCATGAATCCCACCACGGATCCAGCCCTGCCCGCCGCGGTCGCCGCGCGGTTCTCGACCGAGTTCGGCGGAACGCCGCCGCGGCGCTTCTTCGCGCTTGGTTTTTTTAATGTTATGGGGTCCAACGTGTTCTACAACGGCGGCGACGTGCTGCCGATGGCGGTCGACCGCGGCATCTACGCCGCGGCGCGGTTGAACCGGGAAGGCCGGATCCGGCTGGTCAGCCTCGACCAGGAGTTGCGGGTCGACGCCGACGCCGCGACCGTGCCGGCCCGCACCCGGCCGGAATGGGGCTGGGCGGGCTACCCGATCGGCGTCTGGCGCGGCTTCCGCGAACGCACCGGCCGCGCCGACGGCATCGACCTGGTGGTCGGCGGCAACCTGCCGATGGCGGCGGGCCTGTCGTCGTCGGCCGCCCTCGAGGTCGTCACCGCGATCGCGCTCGACACCTTGCACGGCACGGCGATCGAACGCAACCAGCTGGCCCTGTTGGCGCACCGGGCCGAAGCCGGGTTCGTCGGCGTGCGCTGCGGCATCATGGACCAGTTCGCGTCGGCGCTGGGCCGCGCCGGCCAGGTGCTGCTGCTGCACTGTGCGGGGCCGCGTTGGGAGCACGTGCCGTTCGACCCGAACGCGTGCGAGGTGCTGGTCATGGACACGCGCAAGCCGCGCCGCCTCGTCAAGTCGGGCTTCAACGAACGGGTCGGTCAGTGTGCCGTGGCGCACGAACTGCTGCGCACGCACGTGCGCGACCTGCCGCATCTGGCCCAGTACGAGCCGCGCGACCTCGACGCCGCCAAGGGCTTGCTCGACGACGTGCTGTTCCGCCGCGCCAACCACGTGATCGGCGAGATGGTGCGCGTCCGCGAAGGCGTCGCGGCGCTGCGGCGACACGACTACGCCGCGCTCGGCCGCCAGCTCGACGCCAGCCACCGTTCGACGGCCGTCGACTACGAGGTCAGCTGCGACGAACTCGACGTGATCACCGATGCGGCGCGCGCCAGCGAGCCGGTGTTCGGTGCGCGGTTGACCGGGGCCGGGTTCGGCGGTTGTGCGATCGCGCTGGTCCGCCCGGGCCACTGCGATGCGGTGGCGCGCCACGTCGCCGGCGTCTACGAAGCGCGTTTCGGTCTCGCGCCCAACTTCCACGTGCTGCGCATCGGCGACGGCCCGGGTGAGCTCGCCTGAGGCCGGGCGACCGGCTCACTCGCCGAGTTCGCCGCGCAGCACCAGCACGCCGCGGCCGCCGCCGTGCTCGACGACCACCGCCCGCAGCGCCACCGGGGTCGGGAATTCGTACCGGTGCGGCGTGTGGCCGTGCACGAACTGCAGCGTGCCGGTCCCCTCGACGACCTCGACGATGCGCGCTGGATAGCCGACGTCGAACGTGCCGATCGGGGCGAAGCCGGCGAACGCGCCGTGCAGTTCGCGCGCGGAGTGGAACTCGCGGCCGACGTGGGTGTTGACGCAGGCGGTCAGCAGGGCGACCAGCGCGGCGACGCAACGCAGGAAGGTTCTCATGGCGGTCCCGACCAGGGTTTCGGAAGGTGGTCGCCCCTGGCCGGGACGGTCCGCGGCTGGTTGTCGGTGGCGCTGCCTTGGCAGCGGGCCGGTCTCGCCGCGAGACCGCTCTCAAGCCCGCACCGTGGTGGCGGCGGTCGGGTGTCGGTAGTCTCGACACTCGCC
>DAIMFJ010000459.1:0-2956 GCA_036724695.1 Planctomycetota bacterium | reverse complement strand
CGCATGCGCCACCACCCGCGCCTCGCACCGGTCCGCCAATACGGCCACCCGCAAGTCGACCTCCTGGACCTGAGCCACCAACGACCCAGCCAGGCCAACCATCGAAAGCAATCCGCGCACCGGGCACCTCACCTTGCAGGGAGTTGCGCGAGCCGAGGCACCTCCACTATCCCCGCCACCCCAGAAGGTCACCGCCTGCGCATACCTCACCCGGTCCCAAATGCGCAACCGCCGACACAACCAACTATCAGGACGGCACTTGGCAACCCCATCCCGCGAGCGTAGTGCAGCTCGGCCCGGTCACCGACCGACGTACGCCGCCCACGCCGCGACGATGCGCTGCCACGCCAGCCGCCGCCCGCGCAGCTCGGCACCATGGCCCAGCGACGCAATCGCCCGGTCCTTGCCGAGCCACTTCAGCAACCCCTCGGGATCGGGAATCGTCGCCTCGGCTACCGCTCCCGCGGCCTTCGCCCCCAGATGCAAGACCACCTGCACCTGCGCCGTCGTGCGCAGGTGGATCGTCGCGAACCACTCCGTCGTCCGGAAGCTCGGCGAATTCCACTTCACGCCTTCCTCGATGCCCGGGGCTGCGCTTCGCGTCCACTCGCGCACCAGGTCGATGTCGGCACGCAGCGGATGCGCCGCCGCGGCGAGCACCGTCTCGACGTCGGCCGCCGCGGACTTCGGAACGGCCCCCTTGGTCACCTTCTTGGTCACCTTCTTGGTCACCTTCTTGCCAGCCGGACCGCGCTTGCCGGTCACGGCAACTCCCGGATCCGCAGATTGCGGAACTCGATCGGCGCGCCCTCGGCCTCCAGCGCCAGATACCCGGTCGCCGGCTCGCATTGCCGCCCGCCGCACACCTCCTCACCGTTCACCCACAGCCGGATCTCGCCATTGATGCCGCGCACGTAATAGTGATTCCATTGCCCGTGCGGCCGCACCTTGCGCTGCGTCGGAAAACTGCGCGTGCTCTTCGCATTGCCGACCTTGTAGGCCGAACCGTCCGCCGCCGCATATTCGATCTCCGGCACGAATGCGACCATCTTCGAGCTGCCGACCGGGAACACGTCGCCGTGGCTCGTGAACCAATCCGACGGTTTGCCTTTCTGCTTCTGCCAGTTCTCCTCGTAGCCGAGATCCAGCACCTGCACCTCGATGCCACTCCTCGGCAGCTGCCCCGGCTTCAGGTCCGTGAACGCCGACTCGGGACACCACACGAACAGTCCGCTGTTGCCGGCGTGGGTCAGGTGCCGCCATTCGACCACCAGCTCGAAGTTCGTGAACACCTGCTTGCTGCGCGCCCCGCCGATCGGCAATCCGGTGCCGCGGATCACGCCGTCCTGTTCGACCCAGGTCCCCGGCTCGCCATTGACGTTGACGAAGTCCGCCAACGCCAACGCCCGCCAACCCTGCCCCTGGCCGTCGACGAACGCCTTGGGCAACTCCAGCGGCGAAGGGGCCACAGCCAGCCAGGGCACACCGACCGACAGCAGGACCAGCGACACGACACGCGCGAGTGACACCATGCCCGAACCATACCCGGGCCCGCCCGCCACCGCCGCTGCGACGTCAGTCCTTGCTGCCCTTCGCGACGTGGTCGCGCACCGCCTTGCCGACCGCTC
Organism: Planctomycetota bacterium; assembly: GCA_036724695.1. Lineage (GTDB taxonomy): Bacteria > Planctomycetota > UBA1135 > UBA1135 > UBA2386 > JACKIC01. The sequence continues at coordinate 1,328 of DAIMFJ010000459.1, read as the reverse complement.
CACCGAGCAACCGCCCCAGGTGCGTGTGGAACGCCCGCCGCGACGCCAACCCGTACATCGTCGTCACCCCCGCGAACTCCCATTCGATCGTCGCCGTGCGCACCGGCCCGTCGTTCGGCTCGAGCCGCAGCTCGCACTGCACGACCGCATCCACGGCCTCGTGCTTGTACAGCGGCCAACACCACACCGGCGGCAGGTACGTGGTCGTCACCCGCCCCGTGACCCGGGTCGAACCGACGAACCAATGCTCCGCCAGGCCTTCGCGGAACGCCGCGCCGAACGCCCCACCGGCCGCCTCGACGACCAACCGCCCTTCGCTCGGTGCCGCGTCGGCGGGCAGCTCCCGCCACGCCGACGAATTCCAGCCGGTGCGGTGCTCGGTCCGCGACCAACTCAGGTTCGCATCGAACCAGCCCGCCTCCCGCACCGCCGTCCACAGCACCAGGAACCCCAGCGGCGCCAGCCAGGACGCCGCCCCAGCCAACACCGGTCGCCCGCGCCACGTCAGCGCGGCGGAGCCGCCGCGCACCGTCTGCCAGGCCGCGCGCACCAGCAACAGACCAGCCAGCAACGCTGGCGCCTGCAACAAGGCCAACAGCACCGCCGGCTGGGGCCCGATCGCCAGCACCCCGAGCAGCAGCGCCATCGACACAGCCAGGACGACCCAGAAGACGAGGGAGCGGCTCACGACCGCCCATACGAACCCGCGGCTGTGTATTCGCAAGCAGGAACCGGCTTGACGACTTCTTGACACCTCACGACCAGCGCCGACTACCCTGCGCCAATGGCCCGCCCCGCCGCCAACCGCCCGCCCAGCCCGCTGCGCTCGCTCGCGCTGCCGGCCCTCGGCGGCGTGTTGGTCGCCGCACTGGCCATCCAGCTCTGGCGCGGCGTCGGCCTCGAACGCAGCGCCCGCGCCGCGGAACTGGCGCAGGCCATCGCAGTCGCCGAGGCGATCCTGCTCGAAGCCCCACACTCCGCAGCCGCGTTCGCCAGCCTGCCCGGCGGCGATCTGCTGACCACCGGCCCCGCCGGCAGCGTCCCCGACGCCGAACTCGGCTGGCTGCAGCCCGAACGTTCGTCGCTCGACGACGACCCGGTGGTCGCCTACCGCCTCGACCGCGCCGCCCGGGCCGAGTTCGCGAGCGGCGATGCCACCCTCGCCCGCGCCGAGTTCGACGAACTGCTGGCCGGCCCGCTGCTGCCAGCCCCTCGCCTGCAGTGCCTCGCTGCCGCCGCCTGGCAGAGCCATCGCGCCGGCGACGCCGCCCGCACGGCCGAGCTCGCCGCTCGCGCCGACGAACTGCTCGCCGCGCTGCGACCCACCG
>DAIMFJ010000458.1:0-2963 GCA_036724695.1 Planctomycetota bacterium | reverse complement strand
GTGTGTGGCGCTGCGCGCGCAACCGTGGCTGGCCGGCGACGGCCAGGCGCCGAGCCGCGGGGCGTTGGTCACCAACCCACCGTTCGGCGTGCGGGTCGGCCAGAAGAGCGATCTGACGCCGCTGTACCAGTCGCTCGGCACCTGCGTGCGCGGGCTCGGCGCGGGCTGGCGCGCGGCGATCCTCGCCCACGACCCGCGGTTGGCCCGCAAGACCGGATTGCCGCTGCAGGTGGCGTTCTCGACGCGGATCGGCGGCCTGCCGGTCGCTGCACTGGTGACCCACGGCGCCGCGGTCGAAGCTCAGCCGACGCCGTAGCGTTCGCGCAACACGCCGGCGTGGTGCAGGGCATGCCCGGCGGTCATCCAGGCCAGCGCGCGGACCGAGACCGGGTTGCCGTTGGCGATGCCGCGCCGCGTCCAGGCGGGTTCCGGCAGGCCCGCGAACAGCGCCAGCGTCGCCGCGCGCACCGCCGCGAACTCGGCCACGATGGCCGCCAACGGCCGCTGCTCGCTGCCGTCGAGCAGCGCATAGGCGTCCTCGTCGAAGCCCGGCAGCGGCTGGGTGTCGCCGCGGGCGATGCACAGCGCCCGGTAGGCGAACAGCCGTTCGCCGTCGGTGACGTGCTGGACGACCCGTTTGATCGACCACTTGCCCGGCGCATACGCGAAATCGCCACGGGCGGCGTCTACGCGCGCGAGCGCGGCGACGAAATCCTCACCGGTCTGGCGCAGGATGGTCGGCAGATCCCCGTCTGGCACCTTGGCGAGGTAACCGTGGTAGAACGGGGCACATTCGCCGGGAAGCGGGCGGTGCATGGCGGTGGCGAGGGGTGGTTCAATCGGCGAGCAGCGGCCGCAATGCGGCGAGCACCTGCTCGGCCTGGCGCATCATGCCGAGGTCGTTGGGGTGCGAGCCGTCGGTGGTGCCTTCGTCGTCGCCGCCGAGCAGCTCGGCGCCGGTCAGGTAGTGCAGATCGGCGACGCCGTCGGCGAGCAGGCGCTGGTACTGGTCGCGCAGCGCGCGGCGGCGTTGCCGGTGCAGTTCGGCGGTCTTGGCGACGAACCACGTATTGCCGAACGTGCGGTCCTCGACCAGCAGGATCGGCGTCGACGGGCGGGCCGCGCGCAGCTGCCGCACCAGGGGCCCGGTGCGTTCGGCGACCAGTTCGGGGGTCATGTTCGGCAGGCAGTCGATCACGTACACCGCCGGGTCGGGTTCGACCAGGAACTGCGCGACCTCGGCCTCCATGCGGCCATTGCCCGAGAAGCCGAAGTTGAGCACCTCGCGGTCGAGCGCGCGGCCGACGATCGCCGACCACGCCAGGCCCGGTCGCGACGCGCAGGCGCCGTGCAGGATCGACGTGCCGTAACACAGGATCGGCCGCTGCGCCCGCGGCGGCAGCGGCGTCGGCGCATGCGCTGCCAGCGTGCCGAGTTCGAGCTTCTCGATGCCGTTGTAGAGCGGCAGGTAGAGCAGGAAGTGGCGCGGCGTCTCGCGATCCGGCTGGCCGGCGAACAGCTTCGCCGCGACGTCGCGCCGGTCCGGCCGCGTTCCCTCGATCCAACGCCACGCCTTGCCGTCGTGGCCGTAGAGGTCGACGCCGCTGACGCCGCTGGCCGGCATGTGGCGCATGTCGAGGCGGTCGCTGCTCAGCCGGTAGCGCACGTGCAGCTCCGGTGCGGTGGTCGCGAAGCGCACCACCATGCCGGCACTGTCGCGCGACAGCTTCCAGACCGCTTCGCGCACGACCGCTTCGGCGCGCGCCGGCAGGCGATCGAAGGGGGCCTTGCGGTCGGCGAAGGCGCGGCCGTCGATCGGCCAGCCCTCGACGTCGGTCCAGACCAGCTCCGCCCGGCTGGCAGCGGGCAGATCGCGGGTGGCAACCGCGGCGACACCGGCGGCGCCGGCGGCCAGGAACGAGCGACGCGTCAAGTGCACCATCGCGTGCCAGGATACCCGCCCGGGCGATTGCAGCACGCGGCCGCGCACAAGAACATGGACCGACCATGCACCGCCTCCTCGCCCGCGCGGCCACACTCGCCGCGCTCGCCAGCCTCGCCGTCGCCCAGCACGACACGGCCACTCCCAAGCCGGCCGACGCGCTGCGCATCGCGCCGGCCAGCCAGGAGGCCCAGGAACAGATCGCGTCGTTCCAGCTCGCCCCGGGGCTGGCCTGCGACCTGCTCGCCGCCGAACCCGACCTCTGCAACATCGTCGCGTTCGCGATCGACGGCAAGGGCCGCGTCTACGTCGCCGAGACGTTCCGGATCAACGACGGCGTGTTCGACACGCGCAGCTACATGCAGTGGAAGGACGACGACCTGGCCTGCCTCTCGGTCGCCGACCGGCTCGCCAAGTACCGGAAGCACATCGCCGCCGAGATCCCGAAGTACGCGTCGTACCCGGAACGCATCCGCATGCTGGTCGACACCGACCGCAATGGCACGCTCGACCGCTCCACGGTGTTCGCCGACCGCTTCGCCGAGCTCGCCGACGGCATCGCCTCCGGCGTGCTGCCGGTCGGCGACGACGTCTACTTCACCAACATCCCCAAACTCTGGCGGCTGCGCGACACCGACGGCGACGGGCGCGCCGACGAGCACCACGTCCTGCACGACGGCTACGGCGTGCACACGTCGCTGATCGGCCACGACCTGCACGGGCTGATCGTCGGGCCCGACCGGCGCCTGACGATCAGGTTCATGCGCCGCGCATGGTCTAGGACGATCTGCGTCAGGCGCCGGTCGGCGGGGGCGAGCTGCTCGGCTTCCTGCAGCAGCTGCGCGGCGTGGCTGATCGCCCCCAGCGGATTGCGGATCTCGTGGGCGATGCCGGCGGCCAGGCGGCCTAGGGCGGCGAGCTTGAGCTGCTGGGCCTGCTGGGCGAGCTGCGAGACGTCGTCGAGCAGCACCAGCAGGCTGCCTTCGCCCTGCTGGCGCAGCGCGACGAAGCCGGGCTGCAG
>DAIMFJ010000457.1:2790-3016 GCA_036724695.1 Planctomycetota bacterium | reverse complement strand
CAGGTCGAAGCCGCTGCCCTGCTTCTTCAGTGCGGCCGGCGCGAAGTTGACCGTCGTGACCCCACGCGGTTGTGGCAGGTCGAGCGCGAAGAACGCCTGCAGCACGCGGTGGTAGGCCTCGCGCACGCACGCGTCGACCAGGCCGAGCAGGCGCGGTGTGCCGTCCGAGGCGTGCCGGATCGTCGCTTCGACGGCGACCGGCACGGCGTCGACACCGAGCACGAGG
>DAIMFJ010000457.1:481-2576 GCA_036724695.1 Planctomycetota bacterium | reverse complement strand
CCCCCCGCGACGAACACGGTCAGTTCGGCGAGCCCGAGCAATTGCGCGATCGGCCCCTGCCGCAGCACTGCCGCCTGCACCTTGGCGAGTGGCACGTAGGCCAGGTACCGGCCGACGATGCCGTGCTGCAAGGCCAGGAAGTCGGTGTCGTTCGCGAACGCCAGGTTGCGGTAGGTCAGCACGCCGAGCAGGAACCAGATCGGCACCAGCAGCAGGCTGGTCCACCACCACGGCGAGGCTGCCGCCAGCATGCCGGCCGCGAGGATCGCCGCGAGGATCACGCCCTGGATCGCCGTGCGCAGGACCAACCGCGGCGAACCGCGCCGCCAGGCGAACGTGGCCCGCTCGAGCCCCGGCAGGAGGGCCGGCAGCATCGCCTCGGCCGCGTCGCCGCGGACCAGCGGGGCCACGACGTCCCAGCCGCTGGTGTTGTCCTCGCCTTGGGCGCGGCTGCCGCCGGCCGAGTCTGCCTTGACCACGCAGACGCCGACCAGACGGCGCAGCCACGGTTGCTCGAGCGTCACGCGCTGCACCCGCGACCGCGGCAACGTCTTGCTGCGCGTCGTCAGCAAGCCGAACCGGCGCTGCAGCACGTCCCCCCGCAGGGTCAGGGCGAAGCCGTGGAACTGCACCAGGTTGCCGATCGTCGCGGTGACGACGCCGAACGCCATCACCGCCAGCAACAGGCTGGCCAGCAGCAGCGCGAGCATCGCCGGCGAGAACTGTTCGAGCCAGCGCTGCAACGCCCCGGCCAGGCCGGCGACGCGGTCGCCCAGACCGAACTGCTCGGCGAACTGCAGCGCTGCGAAGCCGGTCACCACGAAGGCCGACAACCGCAGGTCGGTCAGGCCGCGGACCACCAGGTCGGACGAGGTCGCCTGGTGCACCAGCCACTCGGGTTCGTCGGCGACGCTCGGCTCGGCGACTGGGTCGCCAACCGCACTGGCCTCGCCTGCGGCGACGCTCGCGGCGGCTGGCAGCGCCGCGACCGCGCGCGCGCGGCGCGCCGCCAGCAACACGTCGCGCAGGTGGTCCGCGTCGGCCCGCGACAGCGCGTCGAGGCGGGCCTCGACGCCGCGGCCCGACGCCGTCTCGACCAGCACCACCGACAGGCCGAGGAACCGCCGCAGCAGGGTCGACTCGAAGCCCAGGTCCTGGATGCGGTCGAGCGGGATGCGGCGCTCCTGGCGTTCGAGGATGCCCTCGCGGATCCGCAGTTCCTCGTCGGTCAGCGTGTACTCGAGGGTCAGGTACAGTGCCAGCGAACCACCCAGCCGCAGCACGAACAACACGATCGCCGCGATCAGGAACCAGGGCTCGAACACGAGGCCGAGCACGAACAGCACCACCACCTGTTGGATCGCATCGAGCAACCGCAGCAGCAGGATGCGAGGATGCAGGTGGCCACGCGCCAGCACGACGGGCTCGCGCGGCGTCGGCGTGGTCGTCGGTGCCGCGTCCGGCCGGGCCTCGGCGGCGGGCGCCGGCGGCGGCAGTTCAGAGTCGTCCGTCACCGCGCATCTGCACGATGCGATCGCGCAGCTCCTGGGCACGGGCCACCGACAGGCCAGGGACGCGGAACGCCGACCCTTCGTTGCCGGCCGTGAACACGACCAGCGTCGCCAGCCCGAACAGGCGTTCGATCGGCCCGCGCATCAGGTCGACGTGCTGCATGCGACGCACCGGCACCGCGCGTTCCTCGACGAACAGGATCCCGTAGCGCATCACCAACAGGTCGCCGGAAAACCCGTAGCGCCATCGCGCCCACGACAGCGGCGGCAGGAACAATGCCAGTGCCAACAGTCCCAGGCAGATGCCGAGCAGCAGGTACTCGTAGCCCTGGCTCCAGGATTCCCAGTGTTCGGCGAGCAGTGGGCGGCCGACGAACCACGCCAGCCCGCTCAGGAACAGCGAGCCAAGGCCGTCGGCGATCACCCAGTAACCGATCACGCGCCGCTCGAGGCGGTCGGTGGGGGTCGTCGCGGGGGCCGGATCCATGTGGCGAGCGTCTACGACAGCGCGCCCGCTTGCAACAGGGGGCTGGTCGCCAAGCTCAGTTGCGGACCAGATCGGCGAGTTCGGTGACCTGCTGGGT
>DAIMFJ010000457.1:0-471 GCA_036724695.1 Planctomycetota bacterium | reverse complement strand
CGTCGAGGCCGCTGGTGATCTGCTGGATGCCCTGCGACTGCTCCCGGGTGCTGGTCGCCAACTGCTCCATCAGGGCCGCGACCTTGCCGGTGGTGCCGACGATCTCCTGCAGCACCTGGTCGACTTCCTGCGAGATCTGCCCGCCGCGCTGGGCGCGCTGGCTGGCCTCGCCGATCCGCGTCGCCGTGTCGCGCGCCGCCTCGGCGCTGCGTTGGGCGAGGCGGCGGACCTCTTCGGCGACCACCGCGAAGCCCTTGCCGGCTTCGCCGGCGCGCGCCGCTTCGACGGCGGCGTTCAGGGCCAGCAGGTTGGTCTGGAACGCGATGTCGTCGATCACCTTGATGATCCGCGAGATCTCGTCGCTGGAGGTCTGGATGGCGGCCATCGCCTCGACCATGCGCTGCATCGCCGCCGAACCGCGCCCGGCGGCACTCTCGGCGCTGCGCGCCAGTTCGTCGGCCTCTTGGCTCG
>DAIMFJ010000456.1:0-3021 GCA_036724695.1 Planctomycetota bacterium | reverse complement strand
CGCCAGGCCGACGCGCGGCTCGGCGATCGCCGACCAACCGGCCAGCAACGCCAGCAGGGCCAGCAGGAACGCCCACCAGCGCGCCGGCCGCCCCGGCAACACGCGCGGCTTCTGCAGCGCCCCGGCGAGCCGGAAGAACAGCCGCGTGTCGACCTCGACCCGCCGCAATCGCACGCGCAGCAGGTGCAGCGCGAACAGGGCCCCGGCCAGGGCCAGGGCCCCGACCGCGAACCACAGCGGCGACAACCCGAACAGGTTCATACGGCGATCACTCCGTCGCGGAACAGCGTCGCGATCTGCGGTACGACCGGCTGGTCGGTGCGCACGGCCAGGGCACCGCCGCCGCGCGCCGCCGCACAGGCGTCGATCGCGGCCGCGAACTCGCGGTACGCCGCCGCGTAGCGATCGAGCATCGCGTCGTCGACGGCGACCTCGACGTGCTCGCCGTCCTCGCAGTCGATCGCCCGCAGTTCGCCGCGCAGGTGCACCGGCCGTTCCTCGCCGGCGTGCACCGGGCGCACGACCAGCAGCCGGTGCGGCAGCTTGCGCAGCGCCTGCACCACTGGCTCGGCCCCGCGCGGATCGAAGCAGTCGCTGACCAGCACGCACAGGCCCTTGCGCAACCGCCGCGCCGCGAACTGCTGCACCGACTCGACCAGCGGCGTGCCGCCGTTCGCCGGCAGCGCGGCCAGATAGGCCAGCAGGCGCTGGAACCCGTTCTTGCCCGAGGTACCCGGCAGCGGCCGCAGCGGCGCGCCCGCGAACGGATGCACGGCGATGCGATCCATGTGGCCGAGGGCCACGTACGCCAACGCCGCGACGGCGCGCCGCGCGACGACGCTCTTGTCGGGACCGGCGCCGACCGCCGGCCCACGCGCCATCGACGCACTCTGGTCGAGCAGGAAGTACACCGGCAGGTCCTCGTCCTGCAGGAACAGGCGCACGAACACCTTGTCGAGGCGCAGGAAGACGTGCCAGTCGACGGTGCGGAAGTCGTCCCCCGCCACGTACGGCCGCACGTCGGTGAACTCCTGGCCCTGGCCACGCGCCCGCGAGCGCTGCTCGGCATGCCGCCCGCCGGCCGGCACCGACCGCGCGATCACGCGCAGGCCGTCGAGCGCGCGCAGGAACGCCGGTTCGAACAGTTCGGCTGCGCCGACTGCCGTCACCGCGCCGCCTCCAGGGTGGCGCGCCGTTCGACGATCTCGCGGATCAGGTCGTCGGCGCAGAAACCCTCGCCGAGCCCTTCGAAGTTCAACAGCATGCGGTGCCGCAGGGCCGGCAACGCCGCCTTCAACACGTCGTCGGCCGACACCGCAAAGCGCCCGCCGCGCAGCGCGTGCACCTTGCCGGCCAGCACCAGCGCCTGCGCGCCGCGCGGCGAGCTGCCGAGTGCGACGAACCGGTTCACCCGTTCGCTCGCGTACGGGCTCTTCGGCTGCGTCGCCATCACCAGCCGCACGGCCAGCTGCTGCGCGGCCGCCGGCACCGGCACGTCGCGCACCAGCTTGCGCATCGCCAGCACGTCGTCGCCACTGGCCACCTGCGGCACCTTCGGCGCCAGCCCGCCGGTGGTGCGCTGCAGGATCGCCGCGTACTCCTCTTCGCGCGGATACCCGACGATCAGCTTGAACAGGAAGCGGTCGAGCTGGGCTTCGGGCAGCGGGTAGGTGCCTTCCTGTTCGACCGGGTTCTGCGTCGCCAGCACCATGAACGGTTGCGGCAGCGCGCGCGTCTGCCCGCCGACGGTGGCCTGCTGTTCCTGCATCGCCTCGAGCAGCGCCGACTGCGTCTTCGGCGTCGCGCGGTTGATCTCGTCGGCGAGCAGCAGGTTGGTGTGGATCGGCCCTGGCTGGAACCGCAGCCCGCGGGCCCCGCCGCCGCCCTGACCTTCCTCGAGCACCATCGTGCCGAGCACGTCGGCCGGCATCAGGTCGGGCGTGAACTGGATGCGGCCCTTCTGCAGGTGCATCGCGTCGCCGAGCGTCTTGACCAGCATCGTCTTGCCGATCCCGGGCACGCCCTCCAGCAGCACGTGGCCACCGGCGAAGACGGCGGTCAGCACCGCGTCGACGACCTCGTGCTGGCCGACGATCAGTTCGTGGACGGCGTTCTGCAACGCGGTGAAGGTCGACTGGAAACGGTCGACCATGGCCTTGGCTTCGGCGGGTGCGGTCATCGGGGGTCCTTCGGCGATTCGGTGTTCGTACTGGCGGTTGGCGCGGCCGGCGCGGTCTCGCGCGCCCGCAACCACTCGTGGTAACTGCGCAGCAGCGGTCCGAACGGCGTCGGCCGCCGCTGGCTCTGTGGGGTCGTCGGCCGACCGGCCGGCACGCTGCGGGCCAGCCCCGGAGCGGCCGAACTCGGCCGCGGCGGGATCTGTTCGAGCGAGGTCTTCGCGGTGCCCGGGTTCGGTTGGCCGCGCACCGCGTCGGCGAGCCGCAGGCCGAGCACCAGCGAGGCGGTGCCGCGCGACTTCTTCGGCGGCGGCGGGCCGCCGCGACCCTGGTCGGGCGGACCGTCGCCGGAGATCGACAGCTCGCGCGCGGCTGGCCGGTTGTCGCCGCGGCGCATCGGCATCACGCCGCCGCGCTGTTCCTGTTCGTCACTCTCGTCCTCGACCGGCTCGTCCTCGACCTCCGGATCGTCGTCGCGTTCCTGGCCGCGGTTGAGGTCGTTGCGTTTGTTGCCGACCGCACTCATGCGGCCGCTGCCGCGCGACGGACCGCTCGGCGCGCCGGCACTCTCGCTCGGCTTCTGGTCCTGCTGCGGTTGCTCGCGCTGCGGCTGCCTGGGCTTGGGCTTGGCGGGCGGTTTGGCCTCGGCCTCGCTCGGCGTCGGTTCGGGCGCCCCGCTGGCCGCCGAACCCTGACCGCCCCCGGATTGCCCCGAGCCCGGATTGCCGGTCGGCGCGGCCTTCGGCGCCCCGGTCTGCGCGCTGTCACCCGCCGCATCGCTGCCGGCCTGTCCCTGGCCGCTGGCCGCCGGCACGGCCGCCACCGGCTCGCCCGGACTCGGCGG
>DAIMFJ010000455.1:0-3021 GCA_036724695.1 Planctomycetota bacterium | reverse complement strand
CGCGAACTCGTCGCGCAGGCCACAGCCCTGCGCCGTGCAGCCGGGCGTGTTGGCCTTCGGGTAGAACCAGAGCAGCAGGCGGCGGCCCTGGTAGCCGGCCAGGGCGTGTTGCGTGCCTTGTTCGTCGGCCGCGGCGAACGGCGGGGCAGGCTCGCCGACCACCACCTTCGCCGGGATCGGCGCCGTGTCGCTGCGCGCACGCTCGCCGCGACGGCCTTCGCCGCGGGCCGCACCAGCGCGCCGCCCTTCGGCGCGGGCGGCCTCGGGACGAACGGTGTCGACGACGCCGGTCGCCGCTTCGCTGGCTGCCGGGGTCGTCGCCGGTTCCACGGCCGGCGCCGCCGGTGCCGGCTTCACGTAGGCATCGACGAAGCTCGGCGCGAACGGCAGCTTCTCGGCGTCGCGTTCGTGGAACGCCACCCCATCGCTCATCCACTTCGGCGCCGGCTCGCCCTTCAGGTGGTGCCCGAAGTACTCGGCCATGCGGCGCGTCCAGTCCTTCATGTTGGCGCGGTTGCGCAGGCCGTGGTCCTCGCCGTTGTAGTTGAACAGGTAGACCTCCTTGCCCAGGCGCCGCAGCGCGACGAAGTACTCGATGCCCTGCGTCCACGGCACCGCACCGTCCTGGTCGTTGTGCAGCATCAGCACCGGCGTGTTGACCTTGTCGGCGAAGTGGATCGGCGAGTTCTCCCAGTACCGCAGCGGGTACTGCCACGGCGTGCCACCGATGCGCGACTGCGTCTGCTCGTACTGGAACTGCCGCGACATGCCGGTCGAGTAGCGGATGCCGCCGTAGGCCGACAGCATGTTGCTGACCGGCGCCCCGGATTCGACCGCCTTGAAGATGTTGGTGCGGGTGACCAGGAACGCGGTCTGGTAGCCGCCCCAACTGTGGCCCGCGGCACCGATCGCCTTCTCGTCGACGAAGCCCTGCGCGATCAGGTGCTGCACCCCCGACACCACGCACTTGACGCACGAGTTGCCGGGATAGCCGATCTCGTAGACGACGTCGGGCATGAACCACAGGTAGCCGTTGCTGACGTAGTACGACGCGTTCGGCGACGTGCCCGGCGCAGGAGCCACGTAGTTGTGCAGGCCCTGCGTCATGCGTTCGTAGAAGTAGACCATCATCGGGTACTTCTGCTTGGGATCGAAGCCGTCGGGCTTGATCAGGATGCCGCTGCGCGGGTTGCCGTCGCCGTCGATCCAGCGCACCAGTTCGCTCTTGCCCCAGCGGAACTGCGCCTGCTGCGGGTTGGCGTCGGTCAGGCGTTGGATCGACGTGAAGTCGGCGTTGGCGACGTGCAGGTCGGGGAACTGCGCGAACGTGCCGAGCGTGAAGAAGAACCGGCTGCTGCCGACCGGCCGCGTCAGTTCGCCGAGGTTCTTGTCGGCGTAGAACACCCGCTGCGGTGCGGCGTTGCCGGACAACGAATCGGTGAACACCCCCTCGCCCATCGTGTCGACGTTGGTCGCCGCCAGGTACAGCTGTTCGTCGACGTACTCACGATCCTCCTTGCTGGGCAGGCGCTGCAGGCGCAGACGCAGCCGGTTCTGGCGCCCGTAGCCGTCGGTGACGCAGACCGCGTCGCCGCTGGCCGGATCGACGCGCCAGACGTCGAACTCGTCGTAGAGCAACACCGCCGCGTCCGCGTCGGTCCAACCGGCGAGCCCGTAGGCACCGTCCGGCTCGGGGTGGTCGTCGTCGTGCTCGTGGAACGGCACCGGCAGGCTGCCGGTCAGGTCGCGCTGCTGGCCGGTGCGCAGGTCGCGGCTGTACCAGCGGTAGTCGGCGCCGAACCAGACCAGGTAGCGCCCGCCGGGCGAGTTGGTGACGTTGCCGCGGTACTTCTCGAGCACCTTGACCTTGGTGCTGTCGACGGCGTCGAGCAACCAGACGTCGCTGTAGCGACCGTCCCATTGCACTTCGCGCTCGTAGGCACGGCTGTCGGTGCCGAGCATCCAGCGGCCGTTGGGGCCGACGAAGCGCAGCGACCGCGTCGTCTCGTCGCCGACCGTCGCGATGCGCGCGAGGTCGCGGTGGTAGACCGCGGTGTAGCTCGGGTTGCGTTCGCCGTTGCCGCGCTTCTGCTGCATCGTCTGCAGCAGCCCGTCCTGCCAGTGCCAGAGGTCCAGGTTGACCTTGTCCTCGGGCAGGATCGGCAGCAGCTCCTCGGGCTCGGGCCCCTGCACGCTGAACGACAACCGCGAGCCATCGCGGCTGAACGACGCGCCACCGGTGACCCGGTACTTCGCCGGCATGCCCGGCGCGCCGACGTGGGCGATGCGCCTGGCCATGCCATCGCCGTTCCACAGGTACAGGTCGTTCTCGGGCTTCTCGGCGGCCAGCGTCGCCAGGTTGCTGGTGAACGCCAACGCCGCCTCGTCGCGCGCGAACGTCACGTTGCCGACCGCGGCGGTGCCGTCGAACACCTGCTGCGGCTCGCCGCCCGGCAGGGCGACCAGGAACAGGCCGTACTTGCCGCCTTCGGCCGGCTTCTTGGCCGACGTGTGCAGCCACAGGTACTTGCCGCGGCCGGAGACGCCGTAGGCGACGACGTCGGCGAAACGACGTTCCTGGCCCGTCGCGAGGTCGCGCAGCACCAGTTCGGTGCCTTCGGGGCGCTTCCTCTCGAGCGGGTCGGCGGCCGGCCTGGCCGGCGCCGCCTTGCCAGGCTCGGCAGCGGCTGCGGCCGGCTCCGGCTTGGTTTCAGCTGCTGCGGGAACAACTGCGACGGGCGCCGGGGCTGGCTCCGGCGCGGGTTCCTTGGCCGGTTCCGCCGCGGGCACCGGCGTCGGCGCCGCGGCTCCCGGCGGGTTCTCGGCCTTGCCAGCTTCGGCCTTGCCACCCTCGGCCTTGCCGGCCGCGGCGCCATCCTTGGCGTCGGTGGGCTTCCTGGGCTCGGGCTTGTCGTGGTGGATCAGCAGCACGGCGACGTCGTCGGGTGTCGAGAAGCCCTTGATCTTGCCGAGGGCTTCGACCTTGCCGGTCGCCAGTTCGAGCACCGAATACTCGTTGCG
>DAIMFJ010000454.1:409-3044 GCA_036724695.1 Planctomycetota bacterium | reverse complement strand
CCCTCGAGGATGTTGCTGCGAACCTGCAGACGACGCCGGCGACCCTGATGCGCCTGGCGCGGCAGCAGAAGTTCTGCGACATCCTCCGCCTGACCAAGAAGCACTGCCTCGTGCGCCGGGTCGACTTCGAGTTGTGGAAGGCCGGCGCTTGGGTGTCCGCCGACAGCGCCCGCGCGGCGATGGTCAAGGAAGCCGTGCTCGGCCAGGTGGTCAACAAGCGCAGCAAGCGGCGCTCCTGACCACAGAGAAATGAGCCGTCGGCAAGGCAACACAAACCTGCCGACGGCCTACCGAGGTCTCCATGAAGTGAGAGCCTACCCGGCTTGATGGTACTGCCAAGTTGGCCCACCGTCAACTTGGCGTGCAGCACCGAGCAGCCTCGGCGCAAGTTGCGCCCGATCCCGATCAACTGGTGCCGGGATCTTCCTGCATTGGCGCAGGCAGGACCTGTTTGGGGCAGCCACGATTCCGGAGCATCTGGCGCCTTTGCTTGAACGTCTCGATCTGTTCGTGAGCCCTCACCGAACGCGACATTGCCACTTGCAGTGCATTGTCGCGTGCAGCCTTGGCCTCGTGCACGCGCGCAATCGCGGCGGCGCTCTCGGCAATCGCTGCCTCCGCAGCGCGGCGGGCATCCCACGACTCCTTCAACTCCCGTTCCGCGGCAACAGGGTCGAACTGGAGCAACGAGGACATCAGTTCGAGGTCCCCCTCGACGTCCTCGACGCGCTTGCTCATCACCTCGGCCGACGCCCTGAGCTTGCGCAGGGCCTCGCTCAGATCCTCCGACTCTGGTGCCGTGCGCGCGACCGCGGCGAGGGCAGCCCAGTACACAGCGGCCTGGCTGTCGGCCTGCTCCTTGACAAAGTTCTGGAATACACCGGCCAGTTTCATCTGCTTCTCTCTCTGTGGTTTGTGGTGCGTCAGGCGAGGCGAAGTGCCCAGCCTCTCAGCTTCCCACGCTGGTTGTTGGATCTTCATTGCCGCCGAGGCGACCGATGGCGTCGAGGTCCTGCAGCTCGGGCGGCGTAGGGGTCTTGCTGCCTTCGCGCACGTAGTCAAGAAGTGCTTCGCGCACCACGCGGTCAGCCTCGCTCTCGACCTGCGATCGGACTTCGGGCGACGCCGTGATTGCCCCGGCGATCTGCCGCGGCAACGCGAGGAATCGACGCGAGACTGCGAACGCGCGGCTGGCCCACTCGTCGACAATCTCGGAGCGGGGCAGGAGCTCGCCGCGGACCTTCTGCAGCTTCAAGGCCTCGTTGGCGGACCGCAGCTTGCGCCAGCGGGTCAGCTCCAACACCGACTCATCGGTGCCGGGGGACTTCAGGGCGTCGCTCCACCGCGCCCAGATCCAGCGCACGGCCTCGCCGAGGTCGAAGAGCCCATCCTTGCGCTGCGGCAAGCCTGCTTTCCGCCATCGGTCGAACGTCGAGTCGCCGCAGCCCACCAGGTCGATCATCTGTCGGCGCGTCAGCCCTGCCAGCACGACCGCTGGCGTCTTGGCCGCGGGCCGGCCGGCGCGCGCGCGACTCTTGGTTTTCGTCTTCATGCTGATTCGCTGGTGTGGAATTTTCCGAGACCGATCGCGCCCGCACCCACGAGCCGCGAGTTGGACCCCCGGAAGGACCCCTAAGGGGGGGTGGGTGCCCGAGTGGTGGGTTGCCGCGCGCGCCGCCGCCGCCTGCCCGCCAGCGGCTCGCGTGGTCGCTGAGGTTTGCCGCTGAGCGCGTTCGGCAGCTGGCGCCTGGTTGGTGCGCAGCGGCCCGCGCAATGGCTCCTGGGCGCACGGCAGACCATCCGCGGCCAACGTGGTCGGAGCAACCTGCCGAGCATGGCGGCTGGCGGCCACGTTCAGCGTCTGGTGCAGCAAGGCAAGCAACCTGAGCCAGCCAGCAACCACGACCTTGCTGCTCCACGTGCGCCCACAGGCTTGCGTCGTTCGGCCGGCCTTGGATCGAATCACGAGGCACCTCGCTGTAGGAAGGACGGCTGGCGACGATGAGGCGCCAGGAGCTGGGCCGGCCCTGGCCTGCCTCCCCGGCCCTCGCGCTCCACCTGCTCCTCGCGCTGGATCTGCTCGACGAGACGTTCCTCGATGCCCAGCTCGGCCGCCACGCGAGCGACCGGGTGGCGGTCGGCAAGGATCAGCGCCGCGACCCGGCGCCGCAGATCGCTGTCGATACCCGCCGCAGACAGGTCCGGTTCAGGACTGGCGGCAGCGACGGGCGCCAGGTCGTCGCCCATGGGCATTGGGTTGTGCTCAGCATCCGGCGCCGGTGGAGACGACCGCCTGGCAGCAGGGGCAGCGCTGCCAGGCGCCTGGCATGCCTTGCCGCCGTCTGTGGCGATGTTGGTTGCCACGGCCTCGAGCAGCCGGCCGAGGGGCCAATCCCAGCGTGCCTTCGAACGCGCCGCGTCCGGTCGCTGGCAGGCCGCTTCGAGCCGCCGGCGCAGCATCGCCGGCAGGTCACGAGCACCCGCAAGGACGCAATCTGCCGCAGCGGCCAGAGCGTCCTCAGGCTTGAGCACCAGCGCCACCTCGCCAGCCAACTGGCGCCGCTTGGTGGGGGATTGGTCCCACACGACCAGGCGCTGCAGCAGCAGCTCGATTGCTCGGGCGCTTCCCCGAGTG
>DAIMFJ010000454.1:0-339 GCA_036724695.1 Planctomycetota bacterium | reverse complement strand
CGGCCGGATCGGCGGCCAGCCGGCGAAGCTCGGCCAGCGGCTCCGCGGCGCCTGCCTGCCGGCGTCCGCGAGCAGACTTCGCAGCCCCGAGACGCGCCACGTCGGCCCGCGGGTCGATCGTCGCTAGCGCCTGGCCACCGCCAGCCATCAAGCCATCGGTTCGATCGGTCTCGAAGCCATCATCCCGCGCGCGCCATGCATGGGAATGGTCCCTCTGGGGACTACATGGGGCGGCTGGTTTCTGGTGCAGTCGACCTGCCGGTTTCTGGTGCAGTTGGCCCCCTGAGTGGCTGGTTCCTGGTGCAGTCCTGGCCACGCACTGGCTGGTTTCTGGTGCAC
>DAIMFJ010000453.1:0-3109 GCA_036724695.1 Planctomycetota bacterium | reverse complement strand
CACCGATCCGCCCCTCGGGCAAGCCGCCGACCGCGGCGTTCCTGCTCGGCCAGGAGCGGCCGATGGCGGCCCTGCGCACCGGGCTCGGCATCCACGCCCCGGGCTACAACCTGTTCGTGTCCGGGCTGATGGGCAGTGGTCGCACCGCCGTGGTCGAGTGGTTGTTGCGCGACATCCAGCCGTACTGCCGCCGCGTGCCGGATCGGGTGTTCGTCCACAACTTCCGCGAGCCGACCCGGCCGAAGCTGGTGTCGCTGCCGCCCGGCAAGGCGGTGGCGTTCAAGAACGAACTGGTCGAACTCGGCGAGAGCCTGCACGGGGCGCTCGCCGGCGCGCTGCGCAGCCGGCCGCACCGCATGTCGCGCCGCGTCGTGCTGCGCGCCAGCGAAGGCCGGGCGCGCCGCATCCTCGACGCCTTGCAGCGGCAGGCCCACAAGCAGGGTTGCGCGCTGGTCAGCTTCCAGAGCCAGAGCGGGGCGGCGACCGCCGACATCTACCCGGTGGTGGACGGCGAACCGATCACGCTCGATGCGCTCACCGCGCTCGCGATCGAGGGCAAGGTCGAAGCCGCGCAGCGCGATCGGCTGCTGCGCGTGCGCGAGCAACTGCTGGAGCGGCTCGGCGAGGTCAACGAACGCATCCGCGAGGAACAGACCCAGGTTGCGCTCGAACTGCGCACGATGGATCGCAAGCTGGCCTGGAAGGTCCTGCAGGCCCACACGCGCACGTTCGTGCAGCGCTGGCCGCAACCCGAGGTGGCCGACTGGATCGACGCCGCCGGTGAGTTCGTCGAGTCCCACCTGTCGCAGTTCGTCGCCAGCGACAGCCTCGACGAGGGCGACGGCGAAGCGGCGCCCGCCCCGGCTGCCGCCGGCCGGTTCGCCGAGTTCCAGGCCAAGGTCGTCAAGACCTCCGTCGACGAAGCCTGCCCCGTGGTGGTCGAGACCAATCCGACGTTCGGCAACCTGTTCGGCGCGATCGGTGCCCCGCACGACGGTGCACTGCCTGGACCGGCGTTCGTGCATCCTGGCGCGCTGCTGCGCGCCGAAGGTGGGTACCTGGTGCTGCGCTGCCTCGACGTGTTGCGCGAGCCAGGCGTCTGGTCGTACCTGAAGCGCACGCTGCAGAGTGGCCGCCTCGAGATCCGCGACTTCGACCAGGGCGCTGGCGTGCAGGCCGGCGCGCTCCAGCCCGAGGCGATCCCGCTCGACATCAAGGTGGTGCTGATCGGCGAGCCCGGCATCTACGAACAGTTGGCCGCCGAAGACCCGCAGTTCCCGCAGATCTTCAAGGTCCACGCCGAGTTCGACACGTCGATCCCGGTCACCCCCGAGAACCTCGTGCGCTATGCCGACTACCTGCAGTGGCTCGCCGAGAGCGAACGACTGCTGGCGATCGGCCCCGATGCGATGGCCGCGATCGCCGAGTACGGGGCCCGCGCGACCGGTCGGCGCGATCGCCTGATCACCCGCTACAGCGAGCTGGGGGACCTGGCTCGCGAGGCGTCGCAGTTGGCCGGCGAACGCGGCCAGAAGCGCGTGCGTCGGCAGCACGTCGAGGCCGCCGTGCAGCGCAAACGCTACCGGCACGACCTCGCCCAGGAACAGACCGAACGCGAGTATGCGGCCGGCTACATGAACCTGAGCACCGGCGGCACCGCGGTCGGCCAGGTCAACGCGCTGACCGTGCTCGACACCGGCTCGCTCGAGTTCGGGCGACCTTGTCGGATCACCTGCAACAGTGGCGTCGCCGTGCCGCAGCGCTCCGGCCTCGTCAACATCGAGGGGCTGGCCAACCTGTCGGGGCCGATCCACGACAAGGGCGTGATGATCCTCGAGGGTTTCCTCCTGCAGGAGTTCGGCGGCGAAGGGCCGCTGTGCGTGCAGGCGACGATCTGCTTCGAACAGCTCTACAACGGCGTCGACGGCGATTCGGCGTCGCTGGCGCAGCTGCTGGCGCTGCTGAGTTCGCTGGCCGACGTGCCGCTTCGGCAAGGCCTGGCGATCACCGGCTCGGTCAACCAGAAGGGTGTCGTGCAGGCGGTCGGCGGCATCAACGAGAAGATCGAGGGCTTCTTCCGGCTGTGTCGTTCGCGGGCTTTGCGCGGCGACCAGGGCGTGGTGATGCCGCGCGCCAACCTCGGCGACCTGATGCTCGACCACGAAGTCGTCGAGGCCGTACGGCAGCGCCGCTTCGCGATCCATGCGGTCGGTACCGTGGCAGAAGCCGTGGCTCTGTTCACCGGCTGGACCGCCGGCGAGGTGCTGCTGCGCGTCCGTGCGACGATGCGGCGGTTTCGGGATCTGGCGATCCCGGCCTACGGCGGTTGAGCCGGCTCGGGCACATGGCGTAGGTGGCTACCCTGATCGGGAGCACCCAGGCCGGCGGTGGGGGTGAGTTGCGCTGGGGGCGTGGTCGGGTAGGTTGGCGGTGTTCGCCCGAGCTGCGGCTCGTCGGCGCTTCACGTCTCCCCGGCCTCCTCCGATCCGCCATGCAATCACTCCGTACCACTCTGGCAGCGGCTGCCCTGGCTGCCGCCGCCACCGCGCAGTTCGCGGTCGTCATCCCCGACGGTTACGCCAACATCGGTGAGAACACCACGGGCAACGCGTTCCCGTTCGGCACCACCGGCACCACGTACACCGGGTTGCGCATCCAACAGGTCTACGACAGCAGCAACTTCACGAACCAGCAGATCACGTTCCCGGTGCTGATCACGGGGTTGCGCTTCCGCGCTGCGCACACTGCGACGACGTGGGCTGGCGGGTCGTACACCAACGCCGTGGTCCAGCTGTCGACCGCGCCGATCGACCATGCCGCGGCGACGACCAACTGGGCCACCAACCATGGCCTCGACCTCGCCACCGTCTACACCGGTCCGGTGACCGTGCAGGGAGGGACCGGCAACGGTGCGGGCACTCCAGGTCCGTTCCACGTCGACATCCCGTTCCCGACGACGCCGTTCCTCTACGATCCGAGCCTGGGCGACCTGGTGATCGACACCGACGTGGCGATGCCGGGCACCGGCGGTTTCGCGACCCTGGCGAACGTCAGTGGTACCGGTGTGCCGGTGCCACAAGCCCGCCGGGTCTACGCAAGCACGCTGTAT
>DAIMFJ010000452.1:0-3178 GCA_036724695.1 Planctomycetota bacterium | reverse complement strand
CGTCGGCGTCGGCAGCGGGAACGGCTGCGCCCGCAGTCGCGGTCGCCGGCTGCGGCTGGCCGCGCACGCGCAGCCAGAGGCGCTCCACCGCGGCCACGCCGCGCAACAGCAGATCCGAGAACAGCCACTGGGTGGCCATCAACAGCGACAGCAGCGAGCAGAAGCCGACGATCAACAGCCGGCCCGGCCCACCGAAGCCATCCTCGAGCCGCGGCGACACCACCGCGCCGAACACCCCGCCGCCGCCCCACGGCGTCATGTCGTGGTAGCCGGCCCGGCCGTCGCTGCCGGCCAGCAGGATCGCCAGCATCGCCGCGAACACGACCCCACCCAGCACCTTGAGCACCAGCCGTTCGATCCGCCGGCCGAGGAACAGCGCCAGCGCCCCGGCGAACAGCAGCAGGAACGGCACCCAGCCGGCCAATCCGAGCGTGCGCACGAACCCGGCCGCCAGGTAGTACCCGAACGCGCCGCCGAGGTTCTGCAGGTCGCCGGACGGGATCGGCAGGTCGACGCCGGCGCGCCGGAACGTCGCCAGGCACAGCAGGGCATAGAGGGCGACGACGCACAACCCGAGGGCGACGACTTCGCGGCCGCGCGGTGACAGGTTGGCGAACCAGGCGCCGACCAGCCCGGGTTCCGCGTCGGGGTCCTGGTCGTCGCCGTCGGCGCCGGTGCGACGGGCGACGCGGCGCGGCGCGCCCGGACTGCTGTCCGGACCGCGCCCGGCGGCGGCTCGGCGCCCGGGTTCCGGAGTGGCTGCGGAGGAGGTGGTCTTGCTCACGAGGTACGTCCTGCGCCCCAGAGTGCCACGGCAGCGGCGACGATGCGAGCCGCAGTCCTGGCCTTGTCCTGCCGCGGCAGCGCTTCGTCGCGCCCGTCGGCGTAACCCAGTACCACCTCGCTGTCGTCGCTGCCGAGTGCGTCGTGCAGGTTGACGACCACGAGGTCCAGATCCTTGGCGACCTGCTTCTGCCGGCGGCGGGCGTGCGCCGCCGGCTGGCCCGCCGCCGTCTATTCGAGCGCGAAGCCGACGATCGTGCGGTGGCGGGCCCCCGGGGCGCGGCGCGCGGCGGCCAGCGTGGCGACGATGTCGGGGTTCGGTACGAGTTCGAGACAGAACCCACCCGGCGCCCGCGGTGGTTTGCCGACCGCCCGGCTCGCCGGCCGCCAGTCGGAGACGGCGGCGGCGGCGATCACGACGTCGGCGCGCGCGAACCCCGCCTGCGCCGCGGCGAGCATCTCGAGGCCCGATACCACCGGATGCACGGTCGCGGCAGCCGGCGGCCGGGCCTCGCACGGACCGAGCACCAGCTCGACCGGGTGCCCCGCGGCGATCGCGGCCCCGGCCAGGGCGCACCCCATGCGGCCCGAGCTGCCATTGCTCAGGAACCGCACGTCGTCGAGGTGCTCGCGGGTCGGCCCCGCGGTGATCAGGATCGCGACCATGACCGGCTTGGTGCGCCTAGGACTGAAGAACGCCGGACCGCCACCGATGTCTCGGCTTCGTATCCGACAACCGCCGCGCGTCCTATGGTAGTAACAGTTCGTCTGCGGGGGAGAAAAAACATGGGGATGCGTCTACACCATCCGTTCCAGCGAAGTCCCTGCCTGGACCTGGTCCGTACCTCCGTCTGCCCCCCGCGTGCCTCCTCGTACCTACCTGCCCCTTCTCTCGTGCCTCCTCGTGCTGCCAGCCTGCTGGACGGCCGAGGGCAGCCGCGAATCCGCCGACGAACAGGTCTACGACCTGCTCGGCAAGGTCACCGAGAAGGTGACCGGCCAGCCCACCACCCACCAGCTCGAACGGCCGGTCGACACGCTGCGCCAGCGGCTGCTGACCTCGACCGAAGCCGTGCAGTTGACGCTGCAGGATGCGCTCGACGTCGCCGCCGAGAACAGCCGGGACTTCCAGCGCCAGAAGGAGTCGCTGTACCTGGCCGGGCTCAGCCTGACCCGCGAACAGCACGACTTCGCGGTGCGGTTCGGCGGCGGCGGCAGTGCCGAGGTCAACGGCGTCGGCGACGACTCGTCGCAGGCCCGGCTCGGCGACGACCTGTCGGCTTCGGTCAACACCGTCGCCGGCACGCGGATCGTCGCCAGCTTCTTCAACTCGTTCCTGAAGAACCTGGTCGGCAACGGCGCCTGGGACGGCAGTTCGGTGCTGAACCTGACGCTGACGCAGCCGCTGCTGCGCGCCGCCGGCGAGCGCATCGTCCGCGAGCCGCTGACCCAGGCCGAGCGCGACGTCGTCTACGCGGTCCGTGCGTTCGAACGGTTCCGCGCCGACTTCTCGATCCGCGTCGTCGGCGACTACTGGGCGGTGCTGCAGCAGATGGCCGACCTCGCCAACGTCGAGGCGAACTACCGCAGCCTCGTGCAGTCGCGCGAGGAGATCGAAGCCCTGTACCAGGCCGGTCGCCGGACCGTCACCGATCTCGGCCGCGCCAAGCAGGAGGAGTACTCGGCGGACACCCAGCGCGTCGCCGCGAAGAACCGGCTGGCGACCTCGCTCGACCGCTTCAAGCTGACGCTCGGCCTGCCGGTCACCGCGCAGGTCGACCTCGATGCGACCGAGCTGACCAAGCTCGAGCAGTTCGGCGTCGAGCCGGTCGCGATCGACGAACAGACCGCCCTGCAGCTGGCCCTGCAGCGCCGCTACGACCACCGCACCGTCGTCGACGAGGTCGAGGACGCCGGCCGACGCATCCTGGTCAGCGAGGACGCGCTGCAGTCGTCGCTGAACTTCACCGCCGCGCTGAACGTGCCGGCCGAGTCCGGCAACGGCCTGAACCTCGACTGGTCGCGCGTCAACTGGGCGGCCGGGTTCGAACTGGACCTCGCCCTCGACAAGCTGGTCGAACGCAACGCCTACCGCTCGTCGCTGATCTCGTTCGACGCGGCGGTGCGGGCCCGCGAGCTCAGCGAGGACCAGATCACCGCCGACGTGCGCAGCTCGCTGCGCAACATGCAGAGCGCGATCGACAGCTACCAGATCGAATCGGTCGCCGTCGAACTGGCCGAGCAACGCGTCGACGCGACCACCGAACTCTACGCGGCCGGCCGCCTGCAGGCGTTCGACAAGCTCGACGCCCAGGACTCGCTGCTGCGTTCGCGCCTGAACCTGACCGCCGCGATCGTCGACTTCCACGTCGCCAAGCTGCAGTTGATGAACGAC
>DAIMFJ010000451.1:0-3222 GCA_036724695.1 Planctomycetota bacterium | reverse complement strand
CGCGCATCGGCCGGATCCCGCACGAGGTCGACGACCCCGGACGCAGCCTTCGCCAGCGGCACGAAGCGAGCGCCCGTGCTGTCCCACGAGGCGAACCCGGCACCTTGCTGCACGAGCGCGTGGATCGGAGTGCCATCGCCGAACAGGTAGGGGGCGCCCGGATCCTTCTGCAGCATCGCCGCAAGCCCACTGACCAGCAAGTCGACTGGCGCGAACGGGCGCTGCGCCAGGAACCCCCACAGACCCGGCTGCAACATCGGATGGCCCGGCAGGGCGGCGACACCGAACGGCCTGCCGGGCCCGGCGTCCTTGGCCACGGCGAGCAGTTCGTGCTGCACCTTGCGCACCAGCCGGTCCTCGGTCGCGTACCGATCGAGCCACACGTGGTTACCGATCGCCAACCCCACGGCGATCGCCACCAGACCGACCGCGAGCCGGCCGCGCGCCAACCCGCTCGTCGGTACCACGTCGACCGCAAGCGCGACGAACAACGCCAGGGCGGGCACCGCGTCGAAAACGAATCGCCCGAGCAGCAGTCCGTCCTTCCACTCGACGTGCGTCGTACCCGGCAACAGCAGCAGCAGCGCCCATGGCGCGCACCACAACGCACGGCGCGTGCCGGCGGCGGCCATCGCTTGCCACAGCAAGACGAACAGCACTGCAAACAGCCAGCCTCCCAACGAGATGCCGCCACCCAGAGGCGGCGCGAGCAATTGGCCGAACAGCGCCAAGGCTCCCATGGCGCGTTCGCCCAGCGTGTGCCCGGTCTCGGCGGTCGTGAACCAGCCGAGCAACAGCTTGCGGAAGACGAGGTAGCCGCCGATGAGCAGCCAGAACGGCGCGTGCGTGCGCGCCCAGGTACGCAATTGCAGCGGCTCGCCGCGCAACAGCGCCAGCGCCAGGAAGGTCACCGGCAGAAGCACTGCGCCTTCTTTGCTTGCGCAGGCCAGCGCGGTCGCCACCAGCGGCCAGAGGGCGCACCCAACCCCGTCGCGCCAGCGCAGGAAGGTCCACATAGCCAATGCCGACCAGAACACCTGCAACCCCGTGGTGCGCGCGGCGATCCAGGCGGTCGGTTCGACGGCCGCTGGGTGCAAGACCACGACCGCTCCGGCGACAAGTCCGACGAGCGCCGGCCGCACCCTGGCCAACCGCGCGGCCGTCGCGGCGACGCACGTCGCGGTGCCGGCCAGCAGCAGTACGTTGAGCAGATGGAACCCGACCGGCGAGGTGCCGAACGCCCAGTTCAGTCCATAACTCAGACTGACCAGCGGGCGATACAGATCGCGCACGCCAAACCACGGTCGCACCCATTCCTCGACGACCCGCCCCCAGCGCACCACCTCCGCGTCGCGGTCGAGGTAGTAGACGATCAGGAAGTCGTCGCTGCGCCAGCCGTGCGCCAGCGTCGGCCAGAACACGGCGATCGCCAGCAGGGCCGGCAGGCAGAGCCACCAGGAGATCCGCCGGGACTGCGGCATGGCCTTCCTGGTTACCGCCGCGGGCCGCCGACGCAAGGGGCGACCGCGACCATCCTCACTCGGCGAGCATCTGCCGGACCCGTTCGAGGATCTTGGTCGGGCTGAACGGTTTGGTCATGTAGTCGTCGGCCCCGGCGTTCTTGCCGACTTCGCGGTCGCTCTCCTGCCCCTTCGCGGTCAGCAGCACGATCCGCGTGCCGGCCAGCTCGGGGTCCTGGCGAACCCGTTCGGTGACCTCGAAGCCGTTGATCTTGGGCATCATCACGTCGAGGAACACCAGGTCCGGCTTGTGCAGGCGGATCGCCGCCAGCCCCTCTTCGCCGTTGCGCGCCTCGAAGACCTCGTAGTTCTCCTTCTTGAGCACGAACGTCAACGAGCGGCAGATGAACGGTTCGTCGTCGACGACCAGGATCTTGCGGGCGGCCATCAGCGCGTCCTCCTCGGTTCGCAGCGGATCACCACGGCGGTCACGTCGTCGGTGCCCATCTCGGCGCCACGGAATTCGGTCAGGGCGGCGGTCACGCCGTCGACGATGCGGCGCGCCGAGGCGCGCGGTGCGATCTGCGCCAGCAGCGCGGCGAGGCGCTCTTCGCCGAACATCTCGCCGGTCGTGTCCATCGCCTCGGTGATGCCGTCGGTGAACAACAACAGGCAGTCGCCGGGCTGCAGCGCGATCCGCCGCGCTTCGTAGCCGGGCTTGGGCAGGAAGCCGAGGATCGTGCTCTCGGCGGCGACCCGCTCGACACGGTCGTTGGCGGCCCGGTAGACCATCAGGTCGTTGTGGCCGGCGCAGACGTACTCGACGACCTGGTCGTCGGGTGCGAGCACGACCGCCGCGGCGGTCAGGAAGCGCTCGGTCTGCGTCAGGTCGTCGAACATCGTCGCGGCGACCTCGTCGAACACCTGCACGGGGCAGCTGCGCACCGCCGCCAGCGTGCGCAGGGTCGCGCGCGCGCTGACCATAATCATCCCCGACGCGAGGTTGTGGCCGGACACGGCGGCGACCACCACCATCGTGCGGCCGTCGGCCATGCGCACGTAGTCGAAGTAGTCGCCGCCGACCGCGCCGCAGGCCTGGTAGTCGGCGGCGATGTCGAAGCCGGCGACCTTGGCGGGCCGGCTGGGCAGGATCTGCCGCTGGATCGCCTGCGCCATGTTGAGTTCCTTGCCCAGTTCGGCGGTCTTCTTGGCACCGACCACCGCGCCGAGCATCAGCGCAAACGTCTCGGCGACCTGCACCTCCTGGCTGCCGAACTCGTTGCCGCCGAGGGCCCCGTCGACCTTGTCGCACAGCACCAGGGCCCCGATCACGACCGCCTTGTCGTCGCTGCCGTAGGTGACCGGCACCGCCAGCATGCACGAACGGGCCAGGTGTTCGGGAGTGCCGGGGTCGCCGCGCCGCCCGGCGCCGTCGACGCGGTGCTGTACGCTGCAGCCCTGGGCGAACAGTTCGCCGAGCAGGCCGGCGTCGGCGGGCAGCTGGCGGTCGAGCGCGAGGGCCGGGTCGTCGCGTTCGTCGTCGGGGACCGCCGCGTGGGTGGCGGCGTACTGCACCTCGCACAGGCCCTTGTTGGCCACGTAGGACAGGTAGACGATGCGTTTGGCGTCGGCGGCGCGCAGGCACGCGTCGACCGCGACCTTGGCGATCTCGGCCTCGTCGGCGCCGATCGACAGGCGCGGCAGCGCCTCGCCGATCTGGTGCACGATCTCCATCAACTGGAGCGAGCGGCCGGTCATGCTG
>DAIMFJ010000450.1:0-3222 GCA_036724695.1 Planctomycetota bacterium | reverse complement strand
GAGGACGCCGAGCCGGCGCCGGAGTCCGACGCCGACGAGGCGGCCGCGGCCGCGGCCGAGCCCGCCGCCGACGCGGTCGAACCGGCCGCGCCCAAGAGGCCGATCGTGGTGCTCCGCGCCCGGCCGAAGCCGGCTCGGCCGAAGGCCCCCAACCGCACGCAGTCGACGCTGCCGTTCGACGAGGAGTACCCGTTCCCGCCGGTCGAGCTGTTCGCGGAAGCCCAGCACGACGACCTCGGCGAGAGCAACGAGGTGCTGGTCAAGGGCGGCGAGGCGATCGTCGCCAAGCTGGCCAGCTTCAACATGAAGTGCGAGGTGGTCGCCGCGTCGATCGGCCCGGCGGTGACCCAGTACGAGCTGCGCCTCGACGACGGCATCCGCGTCAACAAGATCACCGGCTTCGAGGCCGCCCTCGCCGCCGCGCTCAAGGCCGTGTCGGTCCGCGTCGTCGCCCCGATCCCAGGCAAGGACACGGTCGGCGTCGAAGTGCCGAACGGCTCGCGCCAGAAGGTGTTCATGCGCGACCTGCTCGATCAGTTCGGGCGCAGCGAGGACAAGGCGATCCCGCTCTACCTGGGCAAGGACGTCGCCGGCAACCCGATCGTCGAGGATCTGGCGCGCATGCCGCACCTGTTGATCGCCGGCACGACCGGGTCGGGCAAGTCGGTGTGCATCAACACGATCCTGCTGTCGATCCTGATGACGCGCGCGCCGCGGCAGGTGCAGATGATCCTGGTCGACCCGAAGATGGTCGAACTGCAGATGTACAAGAACGTGCCGCACCTGTGCTGCGACGTCGTCACCAACATGAAGAAGGCGCCGGCCGTGCTGCAGTGGGCCGTCGACGAGATGGAGAACCGCTACGCGCTGTTGTCGGCGGCGGGCGTCAACCACATCAAGAACTACAACCGGCTCGGCGAGCAGGAGCTCAAGAAGCGGTTGCAGAAGGACCCGGCGCCGGACCGCATCGAGCTGCCGTACATCGTGATCGTCATCGACGAGTTCGCCGACCTGATGAACGTCGCGCAGAACGAGGTCGAGGAGTCGATCCAGCGCCTGGCGCAGAAGTCGCGCGC
Source organism: Planctomycetota bacterium (assembly GCA_036724695.1). Classification (GTDB taxonomy): domain Bacteria; phylum Planctomycetota; class UBA1135; order UBA1135; family UBA2386; genus JACKIC01. Next base: position 2,146 of record DAIMFJ010000450.1, on the reverse strand, counting down.
GGTCGGCATGCACGTGATCCTGGCCACGCAGCGGCCGAGCAGCGAGGTGATCACCGGCATCATCAAGGCCAACCTGCCGTGCCAGATCGCGTTCAAGGTCAACCGGCGCATCGACTCACGGGTCATCCTGGACGCCAACGGCGCCGAGAAGCTGCTCGGTCACGGCGACATGCTGTACATGCCGCCGGGCGGCGCGGCGTTGCTGCGCGCGCAGGGCACGTTCGTCGCCGACGAGGAGCTCGGCGGCGTCGTCAAGTTCCTCGAGGAACACGGCCAACGGCCGAACTTCAACCCTGCCCTGGTGCAGACGCAGTCGAGTTCGCGCAGCGACGTGGCCAGCCGCGACGAGCTGTACCCCAAGGCCGTCGAGGTGATCCTCGGCCAGCAGCGCGGTTCGGCGACGCTGATCCAGCGCGCCCTCGGGGTCGGCTACACGCGCGCCACGCGCCTGCTCGAACTGATGGAGGAGGATGGCCTGGTCGGGCCGTTCGTCGGCGCCAAGGCGCGCGAGGTGCTGATGACGCTCGAGGAGTATCAGGCCCGCGAACTGGCGATGGCCGAGGAGCTCGAGGCGTTGGCTGCCGAGGGCGAAGGGGCCGAGGCGAGCGAGGCGGACGACGAGGAGCCACCGTTCGCGGTCGACGATGCTGCCGACGCCGAGTCGGCGGTCGCCGAGCCAGCCGACGAAGACGGGCCGGATCCGGCTGGCGAGGACGAGGCGACCGACGACGACGACGACGAACCCGCCGAGACTGCGCCGTCGGCTCGCACCGGTGGCTGACGGCTGGCGGTACCACCGGGGGCGGCCTGACTGGGGGCCGCCAGGAACCTGCCAAGCTGTGGCTTGTGGGGCGCAGCGCGGCCCGCTACACTGGCTGGTGTGTCCGGTGTGATCGGACTCTTGGGACCAGCGCCCGTGGAGGGGCCATGCACGTGAATTCGCCTGGCGACGACAGCAAGGATCTGTCCTCGCGCCACCGCGCCGAGCGGTACCTGCCCTTGTTGCCGATCGGCGGGGCCATGTTCATGCTGTCGGCGCTGGTCTACTTCCGGCTGCGCCACGACAGCCTGGAAGTGCGGTCGCCGCTGCAGGTCCTGGTGGCGTGGAGCTACCAGACGTTCGGCCTCGCCCCGGGCATCCTCGGTTGTGTCCTGTTGCTCACCTGGGGCTCGATCTGGTTCGTCAACGGCCGTTGCGAACGGGTCGGCTCGCGGTTGGCGCGGATCGCCGCGATGGTCGTGCTGCTCGGCGTGTTCTTCAACCTGGGCGAGAACGGCCCCAGCCCGTCGTTCCACAAGGGCACGCTGGGTGCGTACCTGGCGGGCACCATCGCCGACGTGCTCGGGGTCTACCCCGGCATCGTGTTGGTCTGGGCGATGACGGTCGCGTCGTTGCTGCTCGCCACCGACTTCGGCTTCCGCGAGGAATGGGAGCGGCTGCGCGCCAACCGCGGGGCACCGGGCGAAGCCGGTGTCGAGGACGAGGTCGCCGAAGTGCTCAAGGGCCTGGGCGCGGGACCGGCCGTCGAGGCGCCCCTGGCGCGGACACCGTCCCCGGCGGCCGGTCCGGCTGCAGCAGGTGCCGTCGCCGCGGCCGCGGAACCGCCGCCAGTGCTCGGCGCGACCGAACGCAGCGCGAGTGCCGCGGGGTCGTCGTTCGCCTTCGACGATACGGAAGTCGACGTGCAGCCCGAGGAGCCGGAAGAGCCGGTGTTGCCGACGCGCAGCCGACGCTCCTACTTCGAGCGACGTCACGCACAGGCAATCGAGGCCGCGTCCGGCGACGACGAGTGGTCGCCGGCGGCGCCCGAGAACCAGGACATCGACAACCCCGAGGCCGAGATCCTGGCGGACGGGGGCGACGCGGCCGACGCGCCGGCGGCCGACTCGGTCCTGCCGGCCGCCGACGCGGCAGGCGCTGCGGCGGCGCCGGTCCCTGGCCTGCAACAGCGCGGCTTGTTCGACGACCCGTTGCCGGCCCCGCGTGCTCCGGTGGGCGGATGGATCGCCGCGGCAGCGCCGGACGATGCGCCGATCGCCGTGCCCGCAGCCGCGCCAGCGGCGGCGGCACTGCCGGCTGGCGACGAGCCGCTCGACGAGCCTCTCGAAGAAGCGCTCGACGACGGCGTGCTGGTCCTCGACGACG
>DAIMFJ010000449.1:0-3317 GCA_036724695.1 Planctomycetota bacterium | reverse complement strand
GCTGCGCCGGCAGCCGCACGTCAGCGCTCGCCGTCGCAGGCCGCCGCCAGTTCGGCGCGCACGGTCGGCGCGGCTTCGTGCGCGAGGGCCTTGCGCAGCGCCTGGTGCCGGGGGTCGATGCGGCCGATCGCCCAGGCGGCAGCGCCGCGCACCACCGGGTCGGCGTCGCCGAGGGCGCTAGCCAGGGCCGGCAGGGCAGTGCCGTCGCCCCGGTTGCCGAGCGCGATCGCGGCATTGCGGCGCAGCCCGGTGCGGGTCGCGCGGCGCATCGCCGTGCCGACCACCGCCTGGGCGTAGCCCGCCTCGTCGAGGGCCAGGAAATCGACCAGCGTCCAGGTCTGCACCAAGGGGTGCGGCCGCAGTTCCTTCGGGCGCTCGTCGCCGCCGGCGGTGCGGCGCCGGCTGTGCTTCGTGAACGGGCAGACTTCGAGACAGACGTCGCAACCGAACAGCCATTCGCCCTGCGGCCGGCGCAGTGCGCGTGGGATCGGGCCGCGCAATTCGATCGTCGTGTAGCTCAGGCAACGGCGGGCGTCGACTTCGAAGGGGGCCACGATCGCCTGCGTCGGGCAGGCGTCGAGACACGCCGTGCAGGTGCCACAACTGCCCGGGGCCGGCAGGTCGGGCGGCAGCTCCATGCCGGTCAGCAGCTCGGCGAGTTGCAGGTACGGGCCATGCGTCGGCGAGATCACCATCGCACTCTTGGCCAGAAAGCCGATGCCGGCGCGAGCCGCCAGGGCCCGTTCGAGCACCGGCACGGCGTCGGTGCCGCCGTTCATCGAACGTTCGGGTACGCCCGCCCTCTCGAGTTGCAACCGAAGATCGAAGACCTTTTCACGCAACCACTTGTGGTAGTCGCGGCCGACGGCGTAGCGGGCCACTCGGCCGCCGTCGGGCAGCGTTCCGGGCGGGCCGCCGTAGTCGACCGCCAGCGCGATCGCCGAGCGCACGCCCGCTCGCCAGCGGTCGGGGGCGAGGATCCTCGGCACGTTGTCGGCGAGGTACTGCATCTCGCCGTGGCGGCCGAGTTCGAGCCAGCGCAGCAGGTGGGCGCCATGCTCGCCGGGGTCGGCAGGCCCAAAACGCACCAGGTCGAAGCCGAGTTCGGCGGCGATCGTGCGGATGGTGTCGGGGCGCACCGGCAGGCTCGGCATCCAGCCAGCATAGCGCGGCGGCGGTTGGAACCCTGCCGCCGGCCTCAAGTTGCCGGAGCCAACAGCCGATGGCATCGGCAGTCCGGGATTGCGACAGCTGTCGCGGTTCCCGGCAGGAGCAGAGGCAGATGACCGAAGTGCACAGCGAATCCCGCATCGCGTCGACCACGGACTATGTGTTGCCGGCCCCGCCGCGCGGCGCCACGCCGCTCGACACGCTGGCCAGTCGGCGCAACCTGACCCCGCACCGTCACGCCGAAGCCGCGGCGATCCTCGGCCGCCGCATGGTCTTGTTCGGCGAAGTGCAGCAACTGCACCTGGCCGAGCTCCGCCAGCGGCTCGGCGACCTCGAGGCGATGCTGCCCGATGCGTCACGGGCACAACTGCATGGCGCCGTCCGGGAGGCGTTGGGCGTGCTCGACTGGTGCGACGAAGTGCAGCAGGACCAGGTGCGCGAGGCGAACTACGCGAGCCTCGGCTGGCTGCCGCTCGACGTCGGCACCTTGTGCAACGCCCTGGCCCAGGAATTGCCCGACGTGCTGTGTGCACCGGCGCGGCCGACCTCGTGGTGGGGCGATGGGCGTCTGCTCGACGAACTGCTGCGTGCGGCGGTGGCGTTGGTCGCCGAGCGCCAGGGCGGCAAGGGGCGCGTGGTGCTCGAGGTCGACGAAGCGAAGGGCGGCCCGACGGTGGCCGTACTGGGTTCGGCCGATCCGGTCGACGAACTCGATCCAGGTGCCGCCGACCGCTTCCGGACGCTGGCCCGGCAAGTCGGCGCCCGGATCACGCCGGGGCCGCTCGGGCCGATGGCGGCTGGACTGGTGCTGCACCTGAGCCACCCGACCCCCTGACCGGCCCAGAACCTGCCGATCTGGCACGTCGGCGGCACCGGCGGTTCGGGAGTTACTTCCGGTTGTCCCAGTTCTATGGCATGCTGTAGGTGGCCGTTCGGCCCAGGCTCGCCATGGACCTCCTCGTCAGCCAAGCCCTGGACATGCACGCGCTGCAAGCGCGGCTGGGCCAGCTCTGGGAGCAGACCGGCGATCCGGTGCTGCTGCGGCTGGCGCGCGGGCGACACCCGTACCAGGAGACCGCGCTCGCCGACGACCGCGAGTACCTCGACTGGGTCAGTACGGCGTTGATGGACACCTACCGCCAGGGCGGCGAAGCGGCGGTTTTCGCCCTCTTGTTCGAACTGAACAAGGAGTGGTTCCTGCAGGCGATCCAATCGCGGTTGCGGCGGGTCGGTGGCCGCGTCGACGCCCAGGACGTGCTGCAGGAGGTGTTCTTGAACATCTACCGCTACCCGCACCGCTTCCACCCGGATCGCGCCGATGCGTTCCGCGGCTGGGGGCACCGGATCGCCCGCAACACGCTGCTGAAGTTCCTGAAGGGGCAGAGCCGGCTCGCGCAGTTCTGCGAGATGGACGACGAAGAGGTGTTGCCGGAGGATGTGCGTTACCGGCGGCCGGACCGGGCGGCGATCGACGCCGAGAGTGCGGTCGTCGTCAACCAGGCCTACCTGCTCTACCTGCAGCTCTACCTGGTGCACTTCGCCCAGTTGGCGGCGCGCGAACGACTGGCTCTGACCCTCGTCGAGGTCGAAGGCGTGTCGTACCGCGATGCTGCCGATTCGCTCGGCATCCGGCTGGAGAACCTGAAGATGGTGATCTTCCGCGGGCGGCGCAAGATCCTGCGCGGCATGGCGAAGTCGTTGGCGGTGTTCGACGAGGCCGGGCTGGCCGGCGAGACCACGCCGACCGGTGGCCGCAGCGCCGCCGCCAAGTGTCCCAAGCTTGTCGATCGAGCGAAGAGTTCGGCCGAACGCGGTGACCTCGACGCCTCCTGCCACTAGGACGCGGCGATGCCCAACCCAGAACTGGAATCCGGCAGCGGTGACCCCAGCGGCAGCGAGGCCAACGACCCCTGCCAGCAGATCCAGATCGATCTGTCGGCGATGCTCGATGGCGAACTCGATCCCGCGTCGGTGCGGCGGGTGCTCGTGCATTCCGACGTCTGCGTCGGCTGCAGGGCGTTCTTGCGCGGCATCCGGCTGCAGGTCGCCGTACACCGCGACCTCGCCGCAGCGGGGGCGATGGCGGGCGCCGACGGCAGCAGCGAGGCGGTGCCCAGCACCCCGGCCGCACAGCGGTTGCGCCGCCA
>DAIMFJ010000448.1:0-3371 GCA_036724695.1 Planctomycetota bacterium | reverse complement strand
GCACCGACCAGAACATCCGCTACCAGCAGAACCTGGTCGGCCGGCGGCTCGCCATCTTGGTGTTGCCGACGACGAGCTGGCCGCGCATCCGGCGACACCTCGACGAGATCAGCGCTGCAGTGCGCACGATGGGTGCTGGCTCCTACCTGGAGCTGCGCTGGTAGCACAGCCGCGCGCCGCACACATGGCGAGCGGGTTGCGACGGATGTTGCCGCAAGAAGGCGGACGCCCGGTTTGGAGCTGACGAACTGCAGCGCGGCTACCTGCAAGACGGCGAGCGAGGCCACGTGTTCTGGCACGGCGATCTGACGGCGGCCGAAGTGGACCCCGGCTGCTTCGGCGCCGACCCGCGCGGCCTGGTCGGGGCGGCTGCCGGTGGGGTGGGGGTGGTTGGGCGGTTGTGACGTGGCGGGCGGTGGTCGGTGCTGCCCGAGGGGGGCGACTGGGGGTACGCCGAGGCCCATGCGGGTACTGGCCGTGGTCTGCGAACTCGCCGTGACAGCAGGCCACGCTCCCCGACGCGGCGAATGCCGCAGTGCAGATGCTCAGCCGCCCGCCGGCTTCGTGCCTCGCATCGCCGTCGCGTAGGCCAGCACGAGCACGATGGCGATCGCCACCGCCCCCTGACCCGCCGCGGTCGGGCCGCCAGCGACATCGGCCGTCGCTGGCGCGGCGGCAAGGCCCATGCCGTGCGCGAGGGCGCCGCCGACGACGAGACCGGCGACGCCGACGAACGCATCGCCGTTGCCTTCGCCCGCCATCACCAGCTGCCGCACGGGGCAACCGCCGGCGAACGCGCCACACAGGCCGACCAGCGCCAGCGCGAGGGTGTTCCACAGCCAGTCACCGTGCGCGACCGGTGGCGCGGTCGACGTGCCGTTCGCCCCGCCGCCGGCCGCGAGCACGATGCCGTAGCCGACGACCAGCGCGGCGGCGGCGGCGAGCATCCAGGACGGTCCGGCGACGACCTGCCGCGCCGCCGCGATCGCGCAAAAGCCGGTCGCCGACAATACCGCACCAGCCGCGAGGGCGAGGCTCAGTGCGAGCAGCCACGGCGCGTGCGCCGGCTTGCCGTCGCTGCCGGGCCCCGGACCGGCGAGTGCGTCGGTCGCGACGAACAGCACGCCGAGCACGACGAACACGAGCGGTCCGAGCAGTCCGACCGCGCGCGGCGTCTCATGCGTCTTGCCAAGCGAGTAGCCCGCGCCCTCGAACCAGCGCGCGACGGCGACGCCGAACAGGAGGCCGGGTGCGGCCGCCCACGCGTGCAGGTCGCTGCCGCCCAGCCGCTGCAGCAGGCGGAACGGGCAGCCCAGGAACACCAGCGCGCCGAGTGCCATCGCCACGCACAGCAGGAAGCGGCTGACCGCGTGGCTGCCCGAGCGGCCGATGTGGCGGCCCGACGCGAACGACCACAGCAGGGCGCCGAGCACCAGCCCGAGCGTCTCCGGGCGGAAGATCGCCGGTCCCTGGTGCAGGCGCAGCGCGCCGCCGAGGTCGCGCAGGAAGCACGCGCCGCACAGACCCATGTTGCCGGGGTTGCCGGCGAGCACGAGCACTGCCGCGGCAGCGCCGGTCAGGGCAAGGAGGGCGACACCGAGCAGGCGTCGCGAACGAGGCTCTTCGCCGCGCAGCATGGCGGGATCATGCCGGTTCGGCGGGCAGCGGGCCAATGGCGCGCGGGGTCCGTGCGGGGGCGTTCGCGGTGCGAGCTCGAGCCAGCCGAGCGCGGCGGCAGCCCAGTCGCGGTCGGTGGAACTCGGCAATGGCAGGTTCGGGTAGGCACTGGAGGGGCGTTGGCAGGTTGCTGCGTCGGTGGTGGTGGGGGCGCAGGAGGTGCTGACGGAGCATCCCTACGCACTGAGGTCGCGGCCGCGGCATGTGCTGGCGACAATCCAGGGCCTCGCGGCGATCCGCGGGTGCTTCGGGCGTGGGGGGTGTCCGTTTCGGCACCTGGCCGGGCGAGGTGGCGGACGCTGTCTCGTTGGGATCCGAGAGGTCCGGCGGGAAGATCGATCGGCTGGAGTGCCGGCAAGCCGCGACGCTGCAGCAGTTTCCAGGCCGCGGTGGGCGTGCGGTGTTTCGCCGAGGCTCGGCCCGGTCGGAAGGGGCAATGTTCGACCACTCGTCAGGGCTTGCGGCGCCAAGGGGGGGCATTAAGCTGCAGCGTGCAGGATCGGGTGGTCTGGGACCACGGCTGCTGATCCTGCTGCCATTGAGACCTCGCTTCCTGCAGGACGAGTCATGAGTAGAGGGTTCGCCAAGCCGGTGCCTTGCCTGCTCGCCATTGGCGTGCTCCTCTGGGCGTTCGTGCCTGGCGCCCCGCAACCATCGGAGCCGAAGAATCCCCAGGCTGGAATGGAAGTGGCGGCAGTCCATGCGCCGACGGTCGAGACCGACCATGCACTTCTGGTCGCGAACGATCTGGCGACCGATGGGCCGTCGGAATCCCCGGCAGAAGCGGTGGGTGCGTCAGGTGATGTGGACCCCGGCAGGGCGATCTGGGACTGCGTCGAATACGACGTCGTGCAACGAGTCGTGGAAGGCGTCGGCCGGATCGATGGCAGCCGTGTCGTCCACAGTCTGCAGTTGAACCCAGCGTGTCGCCCCGTCGATGCGAGTTTCGCCCTGGAGGTCTTGGCGAAGCTGGAGGCGTATGCTGTTCGAGACAGGCAGATCCAGGCGCGTCTTCAGGCTGCACTCAGTGAGGAACTGGCTGACTTGGCTCGGCATGGGCTCATTCCCGTGATGGGGCGAGATTTCCACCCGGAAATCCACGATCGCGTGGAGAGCCGGTGCAGGAAGGCTTGGAAGTCGATGCATCGCGTCGACGATCGACATGACTGGGAGAGTGATACGGGATATCGAACGTTCAGGGACAACGAGTTGTACAACGAGCTGGCACGCAATACGAAGCACCTTATCCGCGTCGACGTCGGCGAGACGGGCAAGACTCACATTGCAACCTACGCCGATTGCAAAGACCATGTCGACATGATGATGCGCGGCCACCGGGAGAACCTGGCTGCGGAAGCGATGCAGTTCCTGGTCGGGCGGTTCGCAGCGCAAGGTCACCTCGAGGAAGTGCAGTGCGAGGCGCTATGGACCCGCTTCGAGCACCTCCAGGGTCTGGCCGTGCAGGCCAGGTTGAGCGCCTTCAGATAGTCGCTGGCGCCGTCTGGATCAGGGTTGCCATGCAGGCCTCGCAACCGGTGCCGTACGGCACTCGGATTGGATTCGATTGGCCGCAGTGCCATGCGTCCGGTAGACCTTCGAGGACCAGCGATGCGCGTAGCCGTAGCGATCACCTTGCCCAACGCCGAGAAGGCCACCCTGGAACGCTTCGCGCGCGGGCGGTCGACGCCAACTCG
>DAIMFJ010000447.1:0-3372 GCA_036724695.1 Planctomycetota bacterium | reverse complement strand
GGCCAGCACCGGTGCCCGGGCCTCGTGCCGCCGCCAGAACTCGCCGTGCTCGCCCTGTTCGAGGATGCGTTGCAGCTCGGCGGCGTCCTTCGGCCGCTGGTCGGGCTCCTTCTGCAGCAGCGCCAACAGCACCGTCTCGAGCAGCGGCGAGATGCGGGAGCGCAGGTGGGTGGGCCGCGGCGGTGGGGTGTGCAGGTGCTGGTGCAGCATCTCGTCGGCGGAGCCGGCGTCGGCGAACGGATGGCGGCCGGTCGCGACTTCGTAGAGCACCACGCCGAGCGCGTAGAGGTCGCTGCGCGGCGACGACGGCTGGCCGCGCAGCAGTTCGGGGGCCGCGTAGGCGACCGTGCCGAACAAGCCGGCCCCCGAGCTGCGCGAACCGCTGCCGCCGCCGGCCTGGCCGAACGGCCGCACCAGGCCGAGGTCGACGATCTTCAGCGTGCCTTCGTCGGTCAGGATCAGGTTCTCGGGCTTGACGTCGCGGTGCACGAGACCGCGCTTGTGCAGCGCCGACAGCCCGGCGGCGGCGTCGGCACCGATGCGCCGCACGAGGTCCTCGACCGGCGGGCCGCCGCGGGCCACCAGGTCGCGCAGGATCGTGCCGCGCACCAGTTCCATCACCAGGTAGGTGATCGACAGGCCGAGCAACTCGATCGTCTCGACGCCGTGGATCGCCGCGACGTTGGCATGGCGGAGACTGCGTCCGAGTTCGCCTTCCGCGAGCAGCCGTTCGCGCGCCGTCGCGTCGGCGAGCAGGTCGTCGCGCAGGAACTTCACGGCGACCTCCTGGCCGCGCGGCAGGCCGCGGTACTCCGCGGTCAGCCGGGCCCGGTAGACCGTGCTCGACGAGCCGCTGCCGATCGCCTCGAGCAGCTCGAAGCGGGCCCCCAGGCCGGCCGCCAGCGGGGCGGCGGTCGGTGGAGTCGGCGGGGTCGGTCGCGCGGCGTCGGGCACGGTCCGTTTGTAGCGCCGTGCCGCGCCGGTTCCAGGTGTTGCCGCCGCAGGCTGGATTCCGGCCGCCGGCCGCGCGACGCTGCTGGCACATGGCGATCCGACTGTACAACTCGCTGACCCGGCAGCTCGAGGAGCTGCAGCCGCTGGTCCCCGGCCGCGTGACGATGTACCACTGCGGGCCGACGGTCTACAGCTCGCCGCACATCGGCAACTTCCGCAGCTTCCTGTTCGCCGACGTGCTGCGGCGGTTCGTCGAGGACCAGGGCTACTCGGTGCAGCAGGTGATGAACATCACCGACGTCGGCCACCTGACCCTCGACGACGTCGAAGGCGGCGAGGACAAGATGGAGGCGGCGTCGCGCAAGACCGGACTCACCGCCTGGGACATCGCGAAGAAGTACGAGGCCGAGTTCCACGACTGCCAGCGGCTGCTGCACGTGCGCACGCCGCACCACATGCCGCGCGCGACGCAGTTCATCCCGCAGATGGGGGCGATCATCGACGACCTGCTGCAGAAGGAGGTCGCCTACCAGGTCGCCGGCAACGTCTACTTCGCGATCGACCGATTCCCGGGCTACGGCAAGCTGTCCGGCAAGGTGCTCGACGAGCTCGAGGAAGGCGCGCGCGTCGCCGTCAACGACGAGAAGCGCGATCCGCGCGACTTCGCGCTCTGGAAGACCGACGCCAAGCACCAGATGCAGTGGGACGCGCCGTTCCGCGGCGGCCAGCGCGGCTTCCCGGGCTGGCACATCGAATGCTCGGCGATGTCGATGCACTACCTCGGCGAGCAGATCGACATCCACACCGGCGGCGAGGACAACATGTTCCCGCACCACGAGTGCGAGATCGCGCAGACCGAAGCGCACACCGGCAAACGCTTCGTGTCGATCTGGCTGCACGCCCGCCACCTGCTCGTCGACGGCAAGAAGATGAGCAAGAGCCTCGGCAACTTCTTCACCGTCGCCGACGTGCTCGGCAAGGGCTACAGCGGGCTCGAACTGCGCTATGCGTTGATCCGCGTGCAGTACCGGCAGTCGCTGAACTTCACGCTGCAGGGGCTCGACGAGGCCCGGGCGGCGATCGGCCGGGTGCAGCAGTGCCGCCGCCGCCTGGTGCGGATCCGCGATGGGCAGGAGGTGGCCGGTGCCGACGACCTCGGCGCCGCGGTGGCCGCCGCCCAACAGGCCTTCACCGCCGCCCTGCAGGAGGACCTGAACGTCAGCGAAGCGCTGGCGGCGGTGTTCGAGTTCGTCGGCGTCTGCAACAAGGCGCAGCCGTCGGCGGCCGCGGCGCAGGCGGCGCTGGCGGGGTTCGCCCGCGTCGAGGACGTGCTCGGTTGCTTCGGTGCGGAACCGGCGGGCGCCGACGAGGTGCCGGCCGAGCTGCAGCAGCTGCTGGTGCAGCGCAACGCCGCCAAACGACAGAAAGACTGGGCCACCGCGGACCGGCTGCGGGCCGAGCTCGCGGCCGCTGGCTGGAAGATCGTCGACGCCGCCTCTGGTGCGCGGCTCGAGAAGGCCTAGACCAGGGGTTTCCATGCACCGGAACGTGGCGGCAGCAGGTTCGGCGGGTGGGTGGCGCGCGGGCGCGCCCCGGCTGGTCCCGTGGCACTGGCTGGTCCAGACCCTGTTGGTGATGGTGACCGTCGCCTGTGTCGGCTGCGGCGCTGGCACCGACGAGTCGGCTCGCTCGTCGGCCGGCGCTCCGGCGACGGCTCTCCAGCCGAGCCCTCCGCGTGCCTCGAACCCCGCGACCTCCCCGACGCCACCGACGACCCCCGCGGGTCCCGGCAACGCGGCCAGCCAGGTGGCCAGCAAGCAGGATGGGCCGATGAGCACTCCAGACACCCCGCAGCCCCCGACCCCGACCCCGCAGTACAACCCGCTGACGCGCGCCGAGGAGTACGTGCTGGTCCACAAAGGCACCGAACGGGCGTTCACCGGCGAGTACACCAGCCACAAGGCGGCCGGCACCTACGTGTGCCGGCGCTGCAACGCGGCGTTGTACCGTTCGACCGACAAGTTCGAGAGCCACTGTGGCTGGCCGAGCTTCGACGACGAGATCCCGGGTGCGGTCGACCGGCACGTCGACGCCGACGGCATCCGCATCGAAATCGTCTGCAACAACTGTGGCGGCCACCTCGGGCACGTCTTCGAAGGCGAACGCTTCACGCAGAAGAACGTCCGGCACTGCGTGAATTCGCTGTCGCTGCGCTTCGTGCCGGTCGGCCAGGAACTGCCGGCCCCGATCCGCAAGTGAGCGGGGCGGCGCCGGTCCAGGTCACGATCGACGCCGGCACCGCCGACCAGCGCCTCGACCGCCTGTTGCGCCGGTTGCTGCCGGAACTGCCGCTGTCGGCGGTGTTCCGGCTGCTGCGCAGCGGCCGCGACGGTTCCAGCCCAGACGAGGGCGTACTCT
>DAIMFJ010000446.1:0-3374 GCA_036724695.1 Planctomycetota bacterium | reverse complement strand
GGCACCACGTACTGCGAGCAGCCCGGGGCGATCGGCAGCGCGACGCCGCCAGGGATGGCCAGGAAGCCGATGCCGTAGCCGACCAGCACGGCCGTGGTCGGCACGTTGGTCGCGTCGAGGCTGAACACGTTGCCGAGCACGGGGGCGGCCGAAGCAGCCAGCGCCAGAGCGGGCGAGCCGCAGCCGGCCCCGAACGTGGTGGCGCGCGCCGGCGCCTGGATCGACACCGCGAACGCCTGGATGCCCTGGTTGCTGTTCATCGCGTACAGCACGGCGGTGTTGCCGCTGATCGCACCCCAGGCGACGCCGCCGGTGCCGTTGGCGTTGGCCGTCGGCGTCCCGATGACCGCCGTATGCGCGGCGAGCAGCAGCGGCGAGCTCGGCACACTGACGTCGTAGACCGACACCAGCGAGCTGTTCGAGTCGATCACGGCGAGGACCGGCAGGCCGCCGACCACCGCGTAGTCCATCGCGCGCTGCGCCGCTGCCAGACCGATGCTGGCGTCGACGGTCGCCGTGCTGCCCGCGAACGAGGTCAGCCGCGCATTCGCGCCCTGCGTGCCGATCAGCGTGTCCTGGTCGACGAAGGTCAAGGCGAGGCGGTAGTCGTTCGACGTCGTCGTGGTGCCGGCGACGTTGACGTAGGCGGTGCTGAGGTTGGTGCCGTCGACCGTGCCGACCACGAAGCAGCTGTTCTGCCCGGCGGCCGCAGCCACCGAACCCGAACCCGCGAACTGCACCGGGTTGCTGCCGCTGCCGCCGGTGATGGCGAACGAGTCGCCGGTGCGGGCGATGCCCGACACCGCGTTGTAGGCGACGCTCGGCGGCGTCACCAGGCCGAGCGCTTCGCTGTCCCACTTGTACACCTTGAACGCGGCGGTCGCCGACGTCGACAGGTTGCAGACGTAGATCGAACCGTCGTCGGCGACGCCGGCCATGTTGATCGCGAACGTGCCGCCGGTGATGCCCGTGGCGTCCAGACCGCCGAGGTCGGCGCCGGTGATGCCGTCGAGGATGCGCACGTTGTTGCCACCGGCGCGGCTGACCAGCACCAGGTTGCCGGTCACCGGATTGTAGGCGAGGCCACGTTCGGTGTTGCCGGTGGTCACGAACGCCGAGCTGCCGGGCGCGAGCCAGCCATTGCTGCCGAAGGTCGGCAACGGGGCCATCGTGGACTGGGCGAGCAACGCGTTGGCGCAGCTGAGGGCGGCGAGGGCGCCGAAGCAGACGAGGGAAGTACGAGCCATGAGGTATCCGTGGAGGAGAATCGGAGGGTGCAGGTAGGCCGCAGCCACGTCGCAGGGATGTACCTGCCGGGCGGGGCCACCAGTTTGCCAGCGCGGCGGCGGCGGTAAAGCCCCCCGTCCCGGGACGAGACCACCCGAACTTGCGGCGGGCAGGAAGTTGCGGCGTTCGCCAGCCCGGACTCGCGGTCGCCTGCCGGAACGGCCATACTGACCAGCCCCCTCGCCCAGCCCCACCACTCGCTCCGCCCTTGCGCCTCACCGTCGAAACCGGCCCCCTGGCCGGCACTGTCGTTTCCCTGGATCGCGATCGGCCAGCCCACCTCGGCAGCGGCCCGGACTGCGCGGTCCGTGTCCAGGAAGCCGGCGTGGCACCGCAACATGCCGTCGTCAAGGCCTTGCGCGGCGAGGGGTTCGGCATCAAGGCGCTGGCGCCGGGCTTGCGCGTCAACGGCCAGCCGGTCGAGGCCACCCGCTCGAGGACGGCGACGTCATCGAGCTCGGCACCACCCGCATCGCCTACGGCCAGGTGCAGAAGCGCGGTCTGCCGACCGTCGCCGGCTACCGGATCGCCGGCGTGCTCGGCCGCGGCGGCATGGGCACCGTGTACCGGGCCGAACAGGTCAGCCTGCACCGCGAAGTGGCCCTCAAGGTGCTCAGCCGCGAACTGACCAAGGACCCGCAGTTCGTCGCCAAGTTCGTCGCCGAGGCCCGCGCCGCGGCCAAGTTGCAGCATCCGAACGTGGTCGCGGTGTTCGACGTCGAGCACGCCGAGGACACGTACTACTACGCGATGGAGTTGATGCAGGGCTCGCTCGAGGACGAGCTCAAGAAGCAGGGCGCACTCGCCGTCGACCGCGCGCTGCGGGTCGTCGCCGACGCCGCCGCCGGGCTCGCCTATGCCGAATCGCTCGGCATCGTGCACCGCGACATCAAGCCCGACAACCTGATGCTCGACCAGCACGGCGTCGTCAAGATCGCCGACCTCGGGTTGGCGCGCAGCGACGACGACGCCGAGGAACAGGCGATCGGCACGCCCCACTTCATGGCGCCCGAGCAGGTGCTGAAGAAGGAGATCGACCACCGCACCGACCTGTACGCGCTCGGCTGCACCTTCTACCGGTTGCTGACCAACCGCACGCCGTACCGCGGCCAGTCCGTCAAGGACATCCTGCGCGCGCAGGTCAAGGACGAGGCCGAGCCCGTCCACAAGGTCAACAACGCCGTCCCCGCCGAAGTGGCTTCGATCGTGCAGCGGCTGATGGCCAAGGAGCCCAAGGACCGCTACCAGACCGCCAACGACCTGCTCGAGGACCTGCAACGGCTGCTGCAGCCGCCCGCCAAGAAGGGTTTGTGGATCGCGCTGGCCGCCGCGGGGGTCGCGATCGCCGGTGGCGCGGTCTACTACGCGGTCACCAAACCCAAGGACGTGATCACCGAGAAGGTGTTCTACGACGACCCCGAGAAGCAGCGCTTCGCGGACGAGAACGTCGCGCTGCGCCTGCAGCAGAAGGAGGACCGGGCCACGATCGCGTTGCTCGAGGCACGGCTCGCCGACCAGGACGAAATCGCCCTGGCCAGCACGCTCGAACAAGTCGCCAAGGCCCACCCCGACACCAAGGCCGCGATCGAGGCCAGGCAACGCGCCGATCGCCTGCGCGCCGCGGTCGCCGAACGGCAGCAACGCGCCGCCGAACGACGCCAGCGGGCGGCCACGCACCTCGACAGCCTGCGCACCACCGCCGCGCCGCTGCTGGCCGCCGGCGACTTCGCCAAGGCCCTGGCCGTCTACGCCGCCAAGGTGCCAGCCGAGTTCGACGGCGAGCAGACGCTGGCCGACGGCCTCGCCGAACAACGGGCCGCGGTGCTGACGGCGGCCCGCCAGGCGCTGGCCGACCTGCGCACCGGCAGCGAGACCGCCGCCGCGCAACGCGACCCGGCGGCATTGGCCGCCGCCGGTCAGCGACTCGCCAAGGCCCTCGCCGAGCGCGACCGCTGGCCGGCGGAACTCGACGCCGAACTCGCCAGACTCGCGGAGCAGCAGACCCATGCCAGCCAGCTCGCCACGGAACAGGCCGCCGCGGCCGTCGGCGCGCGGCTCGGGGCGGCGCCACATCCACACCGCAACCA
>DAIMFJ010000445.1:0-3397 GCA_036724695.1 Planctomycetota bacterium | reverse complement strand
ACCTCGGCGACCAGTTGTGGGTCGCTGGATCCGGTGCGCAACTTCATGGACTACACCGACGACACCTGCATGACCGGCTTCACCGCCGAACAGGTCCGTCGCATGCGGTGCACGCTGGTGCACTACCGGCCGCTGCTGGCGCAGCCGGCCGGACCGATCGCGTCGGCGACGTCGCGGACCGGGCCCGGCAACCTGAATTCGGCGTTCTTCGCGTCCCCGCCGCGGCTCGGCCAGAATGCGTCGATGAACGTGCTGACGTTCGGCACGGGTTTCGGGGCGGCGCTGGTGGTGGGGTTCACCGGGGCGGCGACGCAGCCGTTCGCCGGCTTCACGGTGCTGGTCGACACGGCGTCGGCGCAGGTGCTGCAGATGCCGCTGGTGGTGAACTCGACCCTCTGCACGTGGTCGTATGCGTTGCCGAGCACGCCGGCCCTGGCCGGGCTGGGCATCAAGACGCAGGCGTTGCTGCTCGGCCAGACCTTCGCGCTCAGCAACGCGATGGACCTGGTGGTCGGCAACTGATCGTTGGGCTGTTCCGCGTCCGGCTTGGCCGATCTTTGCCGCGGAACGTCGTGGCGCCCATGCGGCCGGCCGGCTAATTCCACTCCACCTTGTCCGCGTCCCTGCCACCGACCGACCCCGAGTCAGCCGGCGCTGAACCGCCGTTCGCGGCGGTGCATTGGCGCTGGATCGCCGCGGCGACGCTGGTCGCCGCGCTGCTGCGGTTCCTGAACCTCGGCGAGTGGTCGATCTGGGTCGACGAAGGCCACACCTGGCGCGACGCCTCGCTGCCGCTGACCGGCGAACGGGGCTTCCTGGCCAGCGGGCGCAGCGACTATCCGCTGCCGTTCCTGCTGCTGCGTGGCCTGTTGGCCGGCTCGGCGATCGACAGCAGCGAGTTCGGGCTGCGGCTGCCGTTCGCGCTGGTCGGCATCGCCAGCGTGCCGATCCTGTCGCTGTGCGGACGCCGCATGGTCGGCCCGGCCGCCGCGGTGGCCGCGGCGTGGTTGTGCGCGGTGCACCCCTGGCACCTGTTCTGGAGCCAGAATGCGCGCGGCTACATCCTGATGTTCGTCGCGGCGGTGCTGGCGACCCACCGCATCGTCGCCTACGCCGACCGCGGCTGGTCGCGCGACGCGCTGTGGGCGATGCTGTGGCTGGCGCTTGGCGTCGCCGCCCATCCGACCGGGGCCCTGGTGGTCGCCGGGGCGGTGATGTTCCTGGTGCTGCGGCCGATGGCGCGCGCCGAATCGCCACGGCTGCTGCCGATGGCCCTGCTGGTGCTGCTGCTGCTGACCGGCACGGCGCTGGTCGTCGTCGCCTACTCGCCGTACCAGGGTTTCCTGATCGCCAAGGACGACCCGGACCCGGTGCATCTGCTGCAGACCACCGCGTACTACTTCCGTCCCGAATTGCTGCTCGCCGGTGGCCTGGGGCTGGTCTTGTGTGGCCTGCAGTGGCCGTTGCTGCGCGGCTTGTTGGTGGTCTGCATGTTGGTGGTGCCGTTGTTCGCGCTGCTGGCGATCGGCAGTACCTTGGCGAAGACCACCGCGCGCTATGCCTTCGGCATCCTGCCGGTGTGGTTGCTGCTCGCGGGACGCACGGTCGGCCCGTGGTTCCCTGGCCTGCCGGTGGCGGGCGTGCGCCGTTGGCTGCCCCCAGCCCTGGCCGGGGTGACGTTGCTCGCCGGTTCGTTCGCCGAACTGGTCGCCTACCACGGCAACCAATGGGGACAGCGCGGCCGCTGGCGCGAGGCCTGCGACTTCGTCGCCGCGGCGGCGGCCGCACCGGGCGAACTGCCGCGGCTGCGCGTGCTGACCACCAACCAACCGTCGGTCGTCTACTACCTCGCCAAACCGCTGTGGAGCCAGGGTGGCATCGAGGACGAGCGCGTGCACGTGCATGCGCTGGTCGGTTGGGAGTTCGATGGCGAGGACAAGGGCCAGTTCCTGCACGAACCCGGCTTGGCGAACCACCTGGCCTGGAACCGCCGCCTGGCGGCCCAGCATCGCCAGCAGTTGGTCGTCGTGGTGAGTCGGCCGGAGCTGGCCGAGATCGAGCCCACCGGCGCGCTCTGGCAACTGCTGCAACGCGAATTCCGCCTGGTGCTGCACCTGCCATGCTGGGTCGGCCCCAAGGACGAGAGCCTGTACGTGTTCCTGCCTCGCGAGTCCCGATGAAACGATCCGCTGCGTGGTGTTCGTGGTTGGTGTGGTGCTGGATCTGGTCGGTCGGTTGTGCCGGGCCTGCCGGGCCCGTCGACCAGCGCGTCGACGTGTGCATCTACGGTGCCACGTCGGCGGGCATCGTCGCGGCGATCCAGTGCGTGCAGCAAGGGCGCAGCGTCGTGTTGGTCGACGCCGATGGCTGGGTCGGCGGCCTGACCACCAGTGGGCTCGGGGCGACCGACGTCGGCAACAAGGACGCGATCGGCGGGCTGGCGCGCGAGTTCTACCGCCGCATCAAGCAGCATTACGCCGACCCGGCGAACTGGACCGCCGAGACGCGGCAACGGTTCCGCGGCCGCGGCCACCACGAGAGCGGCGACGCGGCGTGGACGTTCGAGCCCAAGGTCGCCAGTGCGGTGTTCGCCGGCATGTTGGCCGAGCACGGCATCGTGCCGGTGCGCGGTCGGCTCGACCGCAGCCCGGCCGGTGTGCGCAAGACCGGCACCAACCTGCAGGCGATCCGCCTCGAGGCCGGCGGTTGGATCGCGGCGCGCATGTTCCTCGACTGCACCTACGAGGGCGACCTGTTCGCCGCGGCCGGCTGTTCGTTCGTGGTCGGGCGCGAGTCCAATGCGGCGCACGGCGAGACGCTCAACGGCGTGCAGGTCGGCAATGCGACCAAGCACCAGTTCACGGTCCGCGTCGATCCGTACGTGGTGCCCGGCGACCCGGGCAGCGGCCTGTTGCCGCACGTGCAGGCCGGTGGGCCGGGCGTCGAAGGCGCCGGTGACCACCGCATGCAGGCGTACTGCTTCCGGCTCTGCACGACCGACGATCCAGCCAACCGGGTGCCGTTCGCAGCGCCGGCCGGTTACGACGCCGCCGAGTTCGAGGTGCTGCTGCGCTACTTCGAAGCCGGCAGCACGTTGGCCCCCTGGCACCCGGTGTGGATGCCGAACAAGAAGACCGACACCAACAACAACGGTGCGTTCTCGATCGACTACCTCGGCGCCAACTACGACTACCCGACCGCCGACTACGCGCGGCGGGCGGCGATCGTCGCCGAGCACCGGCGCTACACCGAAGGTCTCTTGTGGACGCTGGCGAGCCACCCGCGGGTGCCGGCGAAGGTGCGGGCCGAGTTCGCCCGCTTCGGGTTGTGCAAGGACGAGTTCGTGGAGAACGGCCACTGGCCGCCCTTGCTGTACATCCGCGAAGGCCGCCGCCTG
>DAIMFJ010000444.1:0-3415 GCA_036724695.1 Planctomycetota bacterium | reverse complement strand
TACGACGACCCGCCGTACACGCAGCGGCCGAAGTGGGGGACCAGCTTCTCGACCGCGGCGGTGGTACCGGCCCTCGACTTCGCCGCGCACCTCGGTTGGCTGCCGGACACCACCACCAGCGACCGCGCCGCCGAGTACGTGCGCCGCTGCCGCCTGCCGAACGGGGCCTATTCGTACGATCTGACCCCCGTGCCGCGCCTGCGCGGGGGCGAGCACATCAACAACGTCAAGGGCAGCCTCGGCCGCATCCAGATCGGCAACTGGGCGCTGCGCCGCGCCGGCGACGCGAGCGTCACCGATGCGCACATCCGCACCGGCCTGCAGCAGTTCTTCGAACACCACCGCTTCCTGCACGTCGCCCGCATGCGGCCGATCCCGCACGAGGCCTACTACGCCAACGCCGGCTACTTCTTCTACTTCGGCCACTATTACTGTGGCCTGGTCGTCGAGGAGTTGCCGGTCGACGAACGCGAACCCTGGCGGCAGCAGCTGCGCGAGAAGTTGCTGCAGACGCAGCGCGCCAACGGCACCTACTGCGACTTCCTCGACAGCAGCTACATGATCGTGTCGAGCACCGCGTTCGCGACGCTGGCGCTGCAGGCCGGCCTGCCGCCGCGCCGCGGCGGCTAGTCGCTGCCGGCGCCGAGTTGGTTCGCGATCGCCTGGCGCAGCCTGTCGACGTGCACATCGCCGGCGGAGCGCTGCGCCAATCCGGTACCGACCTGGGTGGCGAGGCGGCGGTCGCCGGCCGCGAACAACAGGTCGGCGAGGGCGCGGCAGGCCCAGTCGTGCGTCTCGACGCCCCAATCGGCCGGCGCGTCGAGCGCGGCCAAGGCGGCGTCGATGGCGGCGGCCGTCTCGCCCTGCTGGCGGTGCCAGGCGCAGAGATGCAGCAGGAAGAGTCGCGACGGCGACGGGGCTGGGATCGCGGGTGGCGGTGCCGGCGCGGCTGCCAGCCGATCCGCGAGTTCGCACAGGGCCGCGTAGTCGACGACGGACTCGGCCGCCGGCGGCGACACCTTGCCCAGTGCCGGTTCGTCGGTCGGGATCGGCGGCAAGCCGAGGAACGCAGTGACCATGGCGCTGGCGCGGCCGGTCGCGATGTCGCGTTCGTAGTCGAGGTGCAGAGCGCGCCGGCCGCGCAGCGCGGCACGCAGCGGCGCCAACGCCGCCCGGCATTCGGCGACGTAGTCGGTCAGTTCGGCGGCCGTGATCGCCACCCGGTTGCCGGAATCGCTTGCCACCGCACCGGCTGGCCGGTGCCACGTTCCCGACCCGGCGGCACGGCGCAGCGAAGCCAGCTGCGCGACCAGATCATTACGCTCGACCAGAATAACGGCCAGCGAGCGCCCCTGGTCGGCGAGGCACCGCGCCAGCCGTTCGCCATGGGCCGCCGAGGGCAGCGCTGTCTTGATGCCGACCGCCGCGACCCCGTCGCGCCGGCCTGCCACCCGGGCGAACACGTCCAGGAACTGCGCTTCCCTGGTTGCGCCCGGCGCGAAGAACGCCGTGTGGATCTCGTCGGCCGCCACCGCCACGGCCGGATGTCGATGCAGCTCCGCCAGCGTCACCGTCGTGCCACTGCGCTGCATGCCGACCACCAGGAAACGCGTGGGATCTGCCATCGGGGGGTACGCCGCCAGCCAGGGCGGCGGGAGCACGACGAAACTACCGGTTCCGGCCGGGCGTACCCATGCCGACCCGGCACGGTAGGACTCCGGCGGTCGAAGTTGACCGTAACTCCCTTCCAGCCTATCGTCTGCCGACTTTTCGCGACCCAAACAAGACCCCACCCCCGGTGCGGAAGACGGTTACCCTCAGCTCGGTTCCACCACACGCATCCTCCCCAGGGGGTGCCTCGACGGGTGGCCTTTCGATCGGCGGCGACGGTTTTGTCGTCATGGCCGGCCCATGCGCCGTGGAGACCCGGGAGCAGCTGCTGACCGTCGCCGACGCGGTGTTGGCGGCCGGTGCGACGGTGCTGCGCGGCGGGGCGTTCAAACCGCGCACCTCGCCGAAGTCGTTCCAGGGGCTCGGCGCCGCCGGGCTCATGCTGCTCAGCGAAGCTTCGGCCCGCACCGGCTTGCCGGTCGTCACCGAGGTGATGGACCCGCGCGACGTCGAACTGGTCGCCGAGCACGCCGCGATCCTGCAGATCGGCAGCCGCAACATGCAGAACTTCCCGCTGCTGCGCGAAGTGGGGCGGCTGCGCAAGCCGGTCCTCCTCAAGCGCGGCGCGGCAGCGACGCTCGACGAGCTGGTCCTGGCCTCGGAGTACATCCGCAACGAAGGCAACGACGACGTGATGCTCTGCGAGCGCGGCGTGCGCAGCTTCGACCCGTCGACGCGGTACCTGCTCGATCTCGCCGCGGTGCCGGTCCTGAAGGCGCGCTGCGACCTGCCGGTGATCGTCGATCCGAGCCACGGGACCGGCGCGTCGCACCTGGTGGCGCCGATGGCCAAGGCGGCGCTGGCGGCTGGCGCCGACGGGCTCTTGATCGAGGTGCACGCAGCCCCCGAGCACGCGCTCTGCGATGGCAAGCAGGCGATGCGGCCGGCGGATTTTGCGACTTTGTGCGCGGAATTGCGCCGCCTCGCGCCACTCTGTGGGCGACAGTTCGTCGATGCGCGGCGGGCTGGCCCAGTGCTGGTGGCGGCCGACGGTCGCGCGCCCCGCGTGTCGTCTCTCCCGTCAGCCCAGGACTCTCTGTGACCAACCGCGCCCGCAAGCCGTACATCGCCGGCAACTGGAAGATGAACCTCGACCGGGCCAGGTCCCTGGACCTGATCAAGACGGTCAAGGGGCGGCTCGGCGACGGCGGTGATCGCGAGGTTGCGTTCTTCGTGCCGGCGATCTATCTGGCCGACGTCACGGCAGTTGCGCAAGGTTCGCCGTTGGGTGTGGGCGGCCAGAATCTGTGGTTCGAGAGCAGTGGCGCGTACACTGGCGAGTTGGCACCCCGCATGCTGCGCGAGGTCGGTGCCGACCGCGTGTTGATCGGCCACAGCGAGCGCCGGCACGTGTTCCACGAGCAGGACGAGTGGATGGGCCGCAAGGTCCGTGCGGCCCTGGACGCCGACCTGCTGCCGATCTACTGCGTCGGCGAGACCCTCGACGAACGCAAGGGCAACCGCACCGAACGGGTGTTGAAGAAGCAGCTCGAGAGCGGCTTCGAGAAGATCCGCGCCGAGGACGCGCACCGCGTCACCGTCGCCTACGAGCCCGTCTGGGCGATCGGCACGGGGGAGACCGCGACCACCGAACAGGCCGACCAGGCGCACCGTTCGATCCGCCGCTGGATCGCGCAGAAGCTCGGCGACCAGGCCGCCAACCAGATCCGCATCCTGTACGGTGGCAGCGTCAAGCCGGACAACGCCGAACTGCTGATGGCCGTCGAGAGCATCGATGGGCTGT
>DAIMFJ010000443.1:0-3417 GCA_036724695.1 Planctomycetota bacterium | reverse complement strand
ACATGAAGATGAACCGGAACACCTTCGGGAAGCGCATGTTCGCGCCCAGGTGGGCTTCGGCGAGGCCATAGTCGACTCCGAAGATCCAGCCGAACGCGATGATCTGGACCCCGGCGACCACCAGGATGAAGAACGTGCCGACCCAGAAGTCGATGGTGTCCAACGCGATCAGCTTGCGGCTGTGCCACAGTACGAACGCGTTGCCGATCAGCCCCCAGAAGGTCACCATCGTGGTGCTGACCCCGCGCCCGACGCCGAGACTCTCCTCCAGGAATGCCTTGGTCGGCTGCAGCATCGACAAGGAGCTGGTGATCGCCGCGAGGAACAGGATCAGGAAGAACGCCGCGCCGAACAGGTTTCCGCCGGGCATCTGGGCAAACACCATCGGCAGCGTCTTGAAGCCGAGGCTCATCGTGCCGCCGGTGCCTTGCATGGTCACCGCGATGCCGACGAACACCACCGAAGCGGTGATCGTGATCAGGCCGCCGAGCACGACTTCGAAGAACTCGTTGGTCGCCGAGGCCGTCAAGCCCGACAACACGACGTCGTCCTTCTTCTTCATGTAGCTGGCGTAGTTGATGATCACGCCGAAGCCGACCGAGAGGCTGAAGAAGATCTGGCCGGCGGCAGCCAGCCAGGTCTTGAAGTCGCCCAGCTTCTCGAACTGCGGATTCCACAGGAAGCCCAACCCGTCGCCGACGCTCTGGCCGGTGGTGCCTTCGGGTTCGCTCAGCGTCAACACGCGGATCAGGATCACGACGCCGAGCACCGCCATGATCGGCATCGCGTACTTGGAGACCGTTTCGATGCCCTTGGACAGGCCCCGGTAGATGAACAGGATGTTCAGCGTGGCAGTCAGCAGGAAGGTCCACACGATCGGGTGGAGCCCAAAGCAGTACCATGCGCCCTGATAGGCGAACAGCGATCCGTTCTGCTGGTCGCCGGTGATGTCGCTGAAGAAGCTGTGCGTCTTCGTCACCTGGTCGCCAATCGGTGCGGCAGCGTCGATGCCGATGCCGCCGGTGAGGTACTGCAGCACGTAGTACAGGCACCAGCTCTCGATCAGCACGTAGTAGAAGTAGACGCCGAGCGGGATCAGCACCCCAAGCACGCCGAGATAGCGGCCCGCACCTCCCTTGCACCAGATGCCGAGGATCGCCGGCGCGCTGTGGAAGCCCTTGCGGCCGCCGTAGCGACCCATCGCCCATTCCGCCCAGCCGATCGGGATCCCCAGCAGCAGCAGCGCCAGGAAGTACGGGATCATGAAGGCGCCGCCGCCGTTCTCCGCCGCGTTGCCGGGGAAGCGCAGGAAGTTGCCGAGTCCGACCGCGGAACCGGCGACTGCGAGGATGACGCCGAGGCGCGAACCCCATTGCTGGGACGATGGCTGGGGAGCAGGTTTCGTCATGGCGAACGAGAGGGCGTGGCCACTGTCCCCGCAGATTCCCGGCGTTGCAACCCGTGGGGCGAAGATCCCCGGCGGAGGTGGTCCGGGTGGCCCCTGCGAGGTGGCCCACCTGCGGCTGCGTCAGCGCGGGTGCAGCCGCCGCTGCGCGGCCACCGCCGCCAGCACGGCGGGGTCATCGTTGTGGGAGTGGGTGAACCCCATCGCCCGCTCGGCCGCGATCGTCGGCAGGCTGCGGAACGCGACCACGTAGCCGCGCCGCCAGCGGTTGCTGCGGTTGCCGCCCGAGCCGTGCACGGTGCGTTCGTGGTGGACGCTGACGTCGCCGCGGGCCAGCCGGGCCGGGCGGATGCGGTCGACCTGCCGGTCGACCCTGGCGACCATCGTATGGTTCTCGCCACGGTCGGCGAGCAGCGGCTCGTGGCCGCGCAGTTCGGGTTCGCGGTGGCTGCCGTCGACGAACTCGACGCAGCCGTTGTCCAGGTCGACGTCGTCGAGGGCCAGCCAGAAGGTCGCCGTGCGCGGATCGGGCGTGTCGGGCCAGTAGCCGAGGTCCTGGTGCCAGTGGAACACCGCCGCCGGCTGGTGCGGCGGTTTGGCGACCAGCTGGTCGTAGTCCAGGCCCAGCCCTGGGCCGATCAGCGCCGCGGCGGCCGCCGCGGCGCGCTGTTCGTAGACGTTGCCGGCCAGGGCCGGGCAATACCGCCGCGGCAGCATCACGTTGAGGATCGCGTAGTCCTCGACCGGCCGGTCGTAGGCACCGGTCATGTCGCAGTAGTCGCGTCCGGCCACCGGGATCTCGCGGCGCAGCAGCTGCTCGTACAGGCGCTCGAGCGGCGCGAGTTCCGCGGCGGAGAGGAACTGCGGCAGCACCAGCCAGCCGTCGTTCGCGAACTGGGCGCGGTGCGCCGCGGTGATCGGGTAGTGCTCGGTCATCGCCAACCTGCCTTGTCGAGTCCTTCGCGCAGCCGCCGCAGCGTCACCGCCGGCGGCAGCGAGTTGATGTACATGTCGCCACCGAGCTCGAGCCCGGCCATCTGGCCGGTGCGCGGCTGGATCTCGAAGTGCCAATGGAACGGCGTGCCCGGCACCCGGTGCAGCCACAGGTTGAACGCCGGCCGGCCGAGGCCGTGGCTCAGGGCCACGAACAAGCCGTGGAACAGGTGCGCCAACGACTCGAGGTCGGTGGACAGCAGCTCGTCGCAACAACGCGTCGGCAGCAACCAGATCTCGTTCGGCAGGCGCGGTGGGTTGGGTGCGAGCACGACGTGATCGGCGGTGGCGCACAGGATGCGGCCGTCGGCGGCCGCGGTGGCGACCGTCGTGCACCAGGGGCACTCGGCGGCGCGCCGCGCCACCGCCAGTTCGAGCTGCAGGCGCGGCGGCAGTTCGGGCAGGCCGAGCAGTTGGCTGTGGTTGTGGGCGATCGACGCACCGGCGGCCGCGCCGACGTTCTTGAAGAAGAAGGCACAGCGCACGTCCGGCCGCGCCTCGACGGCGGCGATGCGGGCCAGCCACAGCTCGATGCAGGTCCGCCAGGTCGCCGCATCCAGGTCGCCGGGTTGTTCGTGGTGCACACTGCCTTCGGCGATCACCTCGTGCAGTTCCGCGGCCGGGAACTTGTTGGGGAACGCCCGCGCCAGCCAGCCCGGCCCGTCGCCTGCCACCGGCCGCCCGCCGGTCGCGAACGCCTGCACGGCGGGTGGTGTCTCGGCCTCGTGGCCGGGGCAGAACGGGCAGACGTGCGCGCCGCCGCCCGGGCCGGTGTGCATCGGCCGCTGCTGGCGGCGCGGCGCCATCAGGATCGGTCGCCCGGTGGTCGGGTCGACGATGCGGCGCGGGGCGTCGTCGGCGGATTGCGTCATGCGCTGCAGAGCGTAGGCAGGTCGGGTCGATTGTCCATGCGCGAGCCCGCGCGCCGATCAGCGGTGCAATCCCGCGCGCGCCAGCACCGCGGCCTGCGCGGCGCGCGCCGCGTCGGCCAGGCGTCGCCGGTCGTGGTCGAGCAGGTG
>DAIMFJ010000442.1:0-3437 GCA_036724695.1 Planctomycetota bacterium | reverse complement strand
CGATGCCGACCTCGGGGTGGTGCTCGCCCGGCCGCGCGCCGAGATCGAACTGCGGGCCGCCGAGCTCTGCCTGGCCAAGGACAAACGCTTCGCGGCCCGTGTGGCGGCGGGCACCGCGGCGGCGTCGCCCGGGCGGCCGGCGGCCGGCGGCGTGCGCGCGATGCCGCGCTGGACCGCCGCCGAGGTCGACCACCTGCGCACGCTGTATCCCGAGCACGACAACCTGGTCGTCGCGAAGGCCCTGGGCCGGACCGTGACCGGGGTCGCCAACAAGGCCAACCAGCTCGGCTTGAAGAAGAGCCCCACCCTGCTGGCGACGATCGGTCGCCAGAACGTCGGCTTGCGGTACCAGCGGCCCGAGCCGGCCGCCGTACTGGTGCCGGTCGGCCCGGCCCGGTCGATGCCAACGGCGGCTCCCGCGGCCGACGCGGCGGGCGCGGCGGCACGGAGCTGAAGCGGGCGACCGTCGGGGCTGGGGGTTTCCCCGGGCAGGCTCAACTTTCCTCGCGGCGTCGTCGATGAACGCCGAGCGCCCGCTCCGCAGTGGCGCAGAACCAGCGAGGAAGACCATGGAAATCGTCGGTAAGATGAGCCAAGGCCTGTCGGTCACCGCCCTGAAGGACGACAAGACCGTCATCATCTCCTTCAACGACCGCAGCCTGAACTTCTACGTCACGGACGCCCTGAAGGAGGCGCTCAAGGAGACGATCAACGGCAAGATCGAGGAGGGCTTCTCGCACTTCGTGCTGAACCTCGACAACGTCAAGATCATCGACTCTTGCGGGGTCGGCCTGGTGATCGTCGCCAACAACGTGACCTCGAGCCGGGGCAGCAAGCTCTACCTGAGCAACATCAAGCCGTTCATCATCAAGATCTTCGAGATCATGCGCATCAGCAAGCACCTCGCGATCTACGACACCGAGGACGATGCGTTGTCGGCCATCAAGGCCAGCCACTGATCGGGGTTGCGTCCTGGCGAACGGAGCGCTGGGACGGGCTCGGGAATCGCATCGCGCATTCGGCTCGCCATGGCGAACGACGGCCCATTCCTGATCGTCGATCCTCGCCCGGGAGCGGCCCGCGCCGCGGCGGCGTTGCTCGGGGCGACCAAGGACCAGGTCGCGGCGGTGCCGACGGCGGAGGCGGCGCTGGCGGCGCTGGCGGCCGGCCACTTCGGTGTGATGCTGGTGGCCGAAGGACCGGCTGCGGCGGCGCTGGGCGAGCTCGCGGCGGCCAGCCACGAGGCCGGCGCCGGTTGTCTGTTGCTGACCGACCGCACCCCGTCGCGGGCGACGCTCCGGCAGGTCCTGGCGGCCGGTGCCGACGGCGTGGTGTCGTTCGCCGACCCCGCCGACGAAGTCGCCGACAGCCTGCGCTGGGCCCACGAGCGGCGCTTGTCCGCCCACGCCGGCCGCGAGGAGGTGCGGCGCCTCGCCAGCCAGTGCGACGGCCTGCGCGAACGCTGCGCGCGCCTGGGCGAGCGCATGCACGAAGCCCAGGAGACGTTCTACCTCGACCTGTCCCGAATGATGACCATCATCACCAACATCATGGACGGCATCGTGTTCGCGGACCGCGACGGCAACGTCACGCTGCTGAACCCGGTCGCCGAGGATCTGCTCGGCGTCAAATCGTTCGTCGCGATCGGTCGGCCGATCACCGCGCTGCAGGGGCGGACCGAGCTGGTCGCCGCGCTGACCGGCGACCATCGGCGTCTGGACGGCAAGAAGGACGTCGTGCAGACCGTCGAACTGCACCACAGCGAACACGACCTGCTGTACGTCAAGTGCATCACCAGCCGGGTGCTCGACTACCGCGGCCAGCCGGCGGGAGCCTTGTCGGTGCTGAAGGACGTCACCGCCGAGTACAAGGCCGACCAGCTCAAGAACCAGTACCTGTCGATCGTCGCGCACGAACTGCGCACGCCCCTGACCGGCATCAAGACGTTCGCGACGATGATGGCCAAAGGGGCGCTGGGAGGCCTCTCGGACGCCCAGAAGCGCGCCTGCGACAGCATGCGCGAACAGTCGCTCCGCCTCGAACACCAGATCGACAAGCTGATCAACCTCGGCAACCTCGAGTCGGACGACTACGCCCAGGATCGCGAGTTGTTCGGCGTCGGCGAGCTGGCGAACGCCCTGCTGCTGCCGTTCGAGCAACCGGCCCGCGACCGTGGCATCGAACTTCGCCTGGTCGTCGAACCGAGCGAACTGCTGCTGCACGCCGGTCGCGCCGACCTGCGACGGGCGTGCCAGGCGCTGATCGAAAACGCCGTGAAGTTCGCCCCGGACGGTGGCCACGTCGAGGTGCGGATCGCCGCGGTCGGCCACGACGGCCTCGAATTCGGCGTCCGGGACGATGGCATCGGCATCGACCCCCGGTACCACCGGCGCATCTTCGAGAAGTTCTTCCAGGTCGAGGATCCTCTGACACGCCACCACGGCGGGGCCGGGCTGGGCCTGTTCGTGGCCCGGGGCATCGTCGAGGCGCACGGAAGTCGGATCAAACTCTCCAGCCAACTGGGCCAAGGTGCCGATTTCTCCTTCATGCTGCCGGTCCGTCAGCCCACTGCGGCGACGGTGGCCGGTTAGCGCTGCCGCGGAGTACTTGCCATGCAACGGACCGTTCTGATCATCGAGGACGAGAAGCTGATCATCGTCTCCACCCAGATGGTGCTGGAGGCTGCCGGCTTCCGTGTCGAATCCGCCACCAATGGCGAGGACGGCATCGGCAAGGCCAAGACCTGCAGCCCGGACCTGATCCTGCTCGACATCATGATGCCGGGCATCGACGGCTGGGAGACCCTGACGCGCCTCAAGCGCGATCCGGCGACCGCCCACGTGCCGGTGGTGATCTTCACCGCCCGCGAGCATTCGCGCGGTCACCAACGCAGCACGGACCTGGGTGCCGCCGACTACTTCCGCAAGCCGTTCGAACCCGACGAGCTGATCGAACTCGTCGAGAAGCACATCGGCCAGCGGACCTGAGTCGCGGCCCCCGGCCGAGGACCTGTGCATGAGCAGCGACGCCCTGCACCGCCGTTGCGTCGCCGCGCTGTGGCGTCTCGTCGAGACGACGCGCGCCGGCAGCGAGGCGGCCGTCGCCAGTGCCGTCGCGCAGGCGACCGCCGCGGTGCGCGAGGCGATGGGGCAGGAGCCGTTCCTGATCGTGCACGAACGGGGTGGGGCGCTGCACGTCGACGGACGGGCGCTCGCCGTCGACGCCGACCTGTTCCAGCCGGCGCGCGGACTCGCCGCGGCGATGCAGCGCCACGGCGTCGGCGAGACGCTGTTCGACCAGGGCGTCGCCGAGGCGGATCTGCGGGCCTGGGCCGTGGCGTTCGCGCGGGGCGATGCGCCGCCCGCCGAAGTCGAGCGGGTGCACAGCGCGGTCCGCACGGCGCAGGCGGCGCCGGCGCTGCCGCTGCGGCGGCTGGC
>DAIMFJ010000441.1:0-3471 GCA_036724695.1 Planctomycetota bacterium | reverse complement strand
CGGCAAGACGCACACCGTTCGCCTGTTCGACCTGCCGCAGCACTGCGCGTTCATGCTGTTCGGCTGGAACCGTACGCAGCCCGTCTCGCTTGCCCAGTACGGCATGCCCGCCTGTTTCCAGCACCTGAGCGTCGACGCCGCGGTGTTCCTCGCCGGGCAAGACCACCAGGCGGTGTTCGAGCTGCGGATCCCGGATTGGCCGGGCCTCGTCGGGCTGCACTTCTACAACCAGGCGGTGGTTTTCGACCCAGGCGCGAACACGCTCGGCGCCGTCGTCTCGGATGCGGCGGAGGGCGTGATCGGCCAATGGTAGTCGGCGTGCGCAGGTAAGCTCTGTTCGCGAAGGGTCGTCGACACGATCGTCGCCGAACTGCTGCCCGCCGCCGAGCGGCTCGATCGCTTGCGTGGGGCGCTGCCCGCGACTGCACCCGGCGGCGAGCGCGGCCGCTGTGCAGGTTCCGATCCCGCAGTGGACCGGTTTGCTCGTGATCCCGTTCTGGCAGCACGGGTTCGTCCTGTCGCCGGGCGCCAACCCCGCGGGTCGGCTGACGTCGGATTGGGCTCGAGGAACGAATGGCCTCCGGTGAATCGGTGGGGCGGTTCCTGGCTGGTGGCTGCTTGGCGCAGAGGGAGCTGTTGTGGACTCACGCTCGGAGCAAGCCTCTGCGGCCTCGCAACTGGTGGCGAGCTTCGCCGAGGAACCGGACGGGGAGCTGCTGATGACCGGGTCTCGCGGGCGCGAGGAGCAGATCTACCGGTTGGTGCCGGCTTCGGATGGTGGTAAGTAGTTTCTTGGTAAATAATTGCGTCCGTTCTCCTGTCGGCTCTGGGCAGCCGCGCCGACACCCTACCGAACCGCGCCTCGTCCGCTAACGTTGTCCCCCCGGTGCGTTCGACCTGGCTGATCCTGTCCCTGGCACTCCACACCTCCGCCGTCGGGGCGGTGGTGGCGGTCGGCGTCTGGGCTGGGGAGCAGCCCGCGCGGCGACCAGCGCAGGTCGAACTGCAGACCACCACCGCCAGTGCACCCGCGGCGGCGGTCGCCATCGAGCCGCCGCGGGTGGTCGTCGAAGGGGACGTGGACGAGTTCGAACCGCGGCTGGTCGACCCGGATGTCGCCGAGCCGATCGCCGCTCCTGAGCCGGTGGAGCACCGAGACGAACGCTTGCCGCGACAGCTGCAGGATCGCACGAGGATGCTGCAGCCGCTGCGGCCGGCCGCGCCGCCCGAGGCGCCTGCGCCGGCTGAGACGCCGGCTGCCGAACCCACCTCCGTGCCGCCAGCACCGGTGGCAGCACCTGCCGCCGACGTTCCGGCCGCGCCGCGCGCCGACAACCCGCCGCCCAACTACCCCGAAGCGGACCGCGTGCGTGGTCACGAGGGCAGTGTCGGGGTGCGTGTGCTGGTCGACGAGTACGGGGTCGTACAGGATCTCGAACTGGCCGAGCCGTGTGCCCATCCAGGCTTGAACCGCGAAGCGCTGCGCGCGGTGCGGCACTGGCGGTTCGTGCCTGCCCAGCGTGCTGGGGTGCCGGCGGCCGGGGTCGCCGACGTGGTGGTCGAGTTCCGCCTGCGGGCGCGTTGACGGGCGAATTGGGGTCGCCTCAGAGCCCCAGCCGCAGCTCGAGCCCGCGCGAGAACGCGAACCCAGCCGCTGCACTCGGGTCGGTGTGCGCGAACTGCGCGTACAGCCCGAGCCCGGCGAATGCCGCCGCACTCGGCAGCGTCAGCGGGTAGGCGGTTGCTGTCGGTGCCGCCACGATCGGCAGCGCCAGCGTCGTCGCCGGTTGGACCAGCAGCGTGCCGCCCAGCGGCGTCGCCTGGCTGGTCGGTGCGAAGCCGAGCACCAGGATGCCGAACTGGTTGGCGTTGCTCGCCGACGACAGCAGCAGCTGCAGCGCCGTGCCGAGTTGCGGCGCAGCCGACGGCACGAGGTTGGGCGTGCCGCGTTGGCCCGGCAGACCAGCGCCGTAGTTGCTCCAACACGCCGTGCAGGTGCCGACGTAGAGGTCGTCGACGTAGAAGTCGTTCGGGAACGCGTTGGTGTTCAGGTTGCGGATCGCCACTTCGACGTTGCCGGTGGCGGGGGCCGTCCAGGTCGCGCCGTTGGTCGCCCACTGCTGCGTCTGGTTGGGCAGCGGCACCGGCGAGCCGATCAGCTGGCCGCCGACCTGCCATTGCAGGATCGCCGGCCCGCCGGCGACCGCCGTGCAGCCGGAGAACTGCAGCCGGTAGGTCTCGCCTTGCTGGACCGGCACCGTCAGGTACCAGACCCGTTGGTTGGGCACCGTCGAGCCGTTCACCACCATCATGTTCGAGCTGCCCGGCGACGCCGGCGGCGGGTTGGTGAAGAAGCCGTTGAACGTGTTCGGCGTGCTGCGCACCGTGTACTGCCCTTCGCAGCAGTTGCCGCCGCTCGAGTACGTGTAGTCGGAGGCGAAGCCGACGTTGCCGGCTTCGAAGCCCGGGTTGCCGACCAGGTTCTGGGCGTTGGCCAGCGGGATGAGCAGCGCCGCGGTGGCGGTGACGAGGAGGGGGATGCGGAGCATGGTGGTGTCGGGCCTGTGGTCGAAGCTGGGACGCGCCGATCGCGCCTCACCAGGGTACAGCGGCAACGCGCCGCCGAGCGAACGCGCGAACCCAGCCGATTGCGCTCGACCGTACCCGAGCTCAGCCGACGCCCAGCTTCCGCAGCAGCCGGTCGTAGTCGGCGAACACCTTGTTCCAGTGCCAATGCTCGCGGATCCAGGCGGCGGCGGCGCGCCCGACCTGGCGCGCGCCGGCCGGGTCGGCGAACCAGCCGCGGATCGCCGCCAGCGTCGCTTCGGCACCGTCGGCGATCGCCAGCGTGCCGTCGGGCACCGGGCCGAGGCCTTGCGCGGCTTGCGGCGACGAGACCACCGGCAGCGCCATGCACATCGCCTCGAGGACCTTGTTCTGAACGCCGCGCGCGAGCCGCAGCGGCGCGATCGCGACGGCGGCGCGGTCGAACCACGGTGGCGTCGTCGGCACCCGGCCGGTGACCGTGATGCCCGGTTGGCTGCCGAGCGCGGTGATCGCCGCGGTCGGCTTGCTGCCGACCACCAGGAGTCGCGCGTCGGGGAACTCGCGCCGC
This sequence comes from Planctomycetota bacterium, assembly GCA_036724695.1. Taxonomy (GTDB): domain Bacteria; phylum Planctomycetota; class UBA1135; order UBA1135; family UBA2386; genus JACKIC01. The sequence goes on along the minus strand of DAIMFJ010000441.1, from coordinate 356 downwards.
AGCGCCGGCCAGCATTCGGCGACGAACCACAGGACGCCGTCGACGTTCGGCTCGTAGTCCATCACGCCGGTGAAGACCAGCGTGTGCGGGTGCCGTTCGGCGTCGCCGGCGGTCGTGAAGTGCTCGGTGTCGACGCCGTTGGGCACCACCTCGGCGGTGGTCCCGGGGATGCAGCGCTCGAACAGGTCCTTCTCGACGTCGCTGACCACCAGCGAGGCGTCGAAGGTGCGCGCCACCTGCGCTTCGAACGCCAGCAGCCGCCGATGTTCGCGACCGTAGATCCAACGGCCGAGCGGCCCGGCGACCTTGCGTGCCTTGGCCATGCCGGAGAGGCCGCCGGTGAGCTTGCCGATCAC
>DAIMFJ010000440.1:0-3478 GCA_036724695.1 Planctomycetota bacterium | reverse complement strand
GGCCGGCGGAACTCGACGCCGAACTCGCCAGACTCGCGGAGCAGCAGACCCTTGCCAGCCAGCTCGCCACGGAACTGGCAGCCGCGGCCGTCGGCGCGCGCTGGCAGGCCTATGCGGCCATGCTCGCCCAGGCCGACGGCATCGGCGCCGCCCTGCCGCGGCTCGACTTCGCCGCCGTGGCGCAGCACGCCGAACGCTTCGCGGCCGCTGGCCCGGACGACGCGATCACGGCCAGGGCCCGCAGCCTCGCCGCCGCCGCGCGCCACGCCGACTCGTTCGCCGAGGCGCTGCGCAGCACGCTGCAGAGCGCGCCGATCGCGTTCCCCGGCAGTGCCGAGGACAGCGAAGTCGTCAGTGCCTGGGACGTCGGCAAGGGCCTGCTGACGGTCGTCGACACCAGCAAACGCAGCAACCGCGAACGCACGGTCGCGATCGGCAGCCTGTCCCCGGAGACCTGGCAAGGCCTCGCCGAGGCGGTGTCGCCGCCGGCGGCCGGGGCGCGGTTGTGCTTCCTGACGTTCGTGACGCTCGAGAGCCACCGGGCCGCAGCCGACGCGTTCCTGCGCCGGCTCGACGCCCGCCAGGATCAGTCCGGCACCCGCGCCGAGGACGCCTACCCGCTCGGCACGACGATGGTCGAACTGCTGCGCCGCCGCCTGCCGGCCGGTGACGACGCCTGGCTGCCGGCGATGCGCGACGAACTCGACGCCGCCGCGCGATTGGTCGCCGGCTTGCGCGCGCTGTCGGAACGGCGCCACCTCGCCGCGGCGACGCACCTCGAGAAGCTGCTCGCCGACCATCCGCACAGCTACCTGGTGCTGCGCCTGCCGTGACCCTGCCGGTGCGCGAGGTCGACGGCGGCGTGCAATTCGCGGTCAAGGCGGTGCCGGGCAGCAGCCGCGACCGCATCGTCGGCCGCTACGGCGACGCCCTGAAGGTCGCGGTCAGTGCCCCGGCCGAAGGCGGACGCGCCAACGCACGGCTCTGCGAACTGCTGGCGGCGGCGCTCGGCGTGGCCGTTCGCGACGTCGCCGTGGTCGCCGGCACGAGCCACCCGCAGAAGGTCGTCGCGGTGCGCGGCCTCGATTGCGCCACCGTCCAGGCGCGGCTTGCCGCAGAACCGTGACACCGCGTTGCCCAACCGCCCCGGCGGCCGCTAACCTTCCGCCATGGTCGGGTCGACTTCCCCCAAGTTCGTCGCGCGCGAGATGGCGCAGTTCCTGCTGTCCCGCACGCCGCTGCGGCCGCGCGTGGCGATGTTGCTCGGCTCCGGCCACGCGTCGATCGCCAACCAGCTCAAGGACAAGGTCGTGTTGCACGGCGACGACCTGCCGGGAGCGCCACTGCCCTCGCCGGTCCTGATCGGTCTGTTGGAAGGGGTGCCGGTGGCGGTCGCCGACGCGCCGCTGGCCGTCTACGAAGGCCACAGCGCCGCCGATCTGGCCCTGCCGGTGCGCGTGCTGCGCGCCACCGGCGCCGAGCTGCTGCTCTTGACCGCCGGCGCGGCCAGCCTGTCACCGCAGATCGAGCCCGGCTCGATCGCGATCGTCGAGGACCACCTGAACTTCAGCGGCGTGCATCCGCTGATCGGTCCGAACGACGACAGCCTCGGCCCGCGCTTCCCCGACATGAGCGATCCGTACGCGCGCCGCTGGCAGAAGGTGGCGCGCGACGTCGCGCTGCGCGTCGGCGTGCCCGCGGTGCCCGGCGTGTTCGCCGCGGTGACCGGTCCGAGCATGCCGACCCGCGCCGAGTACCGGTTCCTGCGCGGTGCTGGCGCCGACCTGGTCGGCATGTCGCTGGTGCCCGAGGCGATCGCCGCGGTGCACGCCGGGTTCGAAGTGCTGGCCCTGGTCGGCGTGACCCAGCAGGTGCTCGGCACCGAGCACACGCAGACCTCGATCGAGGCGATGCTCGAAGCCGCCGACCTGGCCGCGCCCCGCATGGCCAGCATGCTGGTCGGCATCACCGCCGCCACCGACGACCTGTGAGCGCACGCCGATGACCGCGCCGCGCGCCAACCACCGTCGCCCCCGCCTCGGCGTGCTGCTGAGCGGTTCGGGCCGCACGCTGCAGAACCTGCTCGACCGGATCGGCGACGGCCGCTTGTCGGCGTCGATCGCCGGGGTGGCCAGCGACCGCGCCGACGCGTTCGGGCTGCAGCGGGCTCTCGACCACGGGCTCGAGACCCGGGTGCTGCGCGAACCGTCGGCGATCTGGTCGTGGTTGCTCGAGCTCGACGTCGACCTCGTGGTGCTGGCCGGCTACCTGCGGCTCTTGCCGATCGAGCCGGAGTTCGCCGGCCGCGTGCTGAACATCCATCCGTCGCTGCTGCCCAGGTTCGGCGGCAAGGGCATGTACGGCGACCACGTGCACAAGGCCGTGCTCGCCGCCGGCGACGCCGAGACCGGTTGCACGGTGCACCTGTGCGACGACGAGTACGACCGCGGCCGCATCCTCGTGCAGGCGCGGGTCCCGGTGCTGCCCGGCGACGACAGCCACCAACTCGCGGCGCGCGTGTTCCGCGCCGAATGCGAGGCCTATCCGGCCGGCATCCTGCTGCGCTGGGCCGAACTCGGCGCCGCGCCGGCCAGCTGACTTCAGCCACCGACCGGTGGCGCAGGGCGGTTGCGGCGCTGCCGCCACCAGCGCGCCAGCCCTTCGTCGGCCAAGGCCCCGACCAGGATCACGCCGCCGACCACCGCGAACTCCAACCGGTCGCTGTCGGCGAGCAGGCGGATCGTGTTGGGCAGCAGCTGCATCAGCGCCGCGCCGAGCACGATGCCGAGCACGACCCCTTCGCCACCGCGCAACGCGACCCCGCCCAGCACCGCGCCGGCGATCGCGTACAGTTCGTAGAACGTGCCGAAGCTCGACGGCTGCGCAGAGTTCACGTCGAGCAGGAACAGGCACCCGGCGAACCCTGCCAGCGTCGAGCAGATCACGTAGGCCGACAGCAGGAGGCGCTGGGTCGGCACGCCGGAGAAGCGCGCGGCCTCTTCGTTGCGGCCCAGTGCGAACAGGTGCCGCCCCCAGACCGTGCGCGTCCACAACAGCCAGGTCAGCAGCGCGATCGCCAGCAGCAGGAGCAGCGTGGCCGGCAGGCCGAAGCCGGCGGTGATCGGCAACCGGCCGGTCGCCAGCGTGCGCAGGCCGTCGGCGGCCGTGCCGAGCCCCATCGTCTGGTCGGCGGCGAATTCGCGCATCACGCCGCGGTACAGCAACAACCCGCACAGCGTCACCACGAACGGCTGCAGCCCGGCGCGCGTGACCAGGAGCCCGTGCCAGGCGCCGATCGCCGCACAGATGCCGAGCACGGCGCACAGGCTCGGCGCCGCCGACCAGCCGAGCTCGACGACGAACCACGGCAACAGGCAGCCGGCGACGCAGACCACCGCGCCGATCGACAGGTCGATGCCGCCGGTGACGATCACGAACGCCGCGGCGACGCTCAGGATGCCGAACAGCCCGACGCGGT
>DAIMFJ010000439.1:0-3510 GCA_036724695.1 Planctomycetota bacterium | reverse complement strand
CGACCGCGTCGAAGAACGCGCGGTCCTTGTGGTACAGGAAGAAGTGCAGCTCGTGGCACGCGTGTTCGCCGTACAGCCGCAGCTGCTGGTCCTTCGGCAAGCTCGGCCAGGTGGTCACGAAGACGAACTTCGCCAGCTCCGCGTCGTTGCGGATCGTTCCGAAGGTGCGGAACACCGCGGCCAGGGAGTCCAGCTCGGTGGTCTGCACCGAACGGGGATCGCCGAGCACCGCGTTGCCACCGGCAGCGACGAACTCGATGTGCTGGCGTTGCGCCAGCGGCTGGGTTGCGTCGAGGGCCTTCGGCAGTTGGCGAGCTCGCGGCTGCATTGGTTCGGCCGCGAGCACGACGTCGCGCTGCACGGCGGCATCGCCGTCGAGGGCGACGACCTGCACGTGACCACCGCGCAGCGCCGCGCGCGGCACCCGGATCTCGCCGTTGGCGTCGGGGGTCAGGTTGGTCAGCACGACCGCGCCGTGCGGCAGGAAGTCGAGGCTGGGCGTCACCGTGCCGCGCACGTCGCCAGCGTCGCCATCGGCGAAGAAGGCGCCGGGGGCGCCTGGCTTGCCATCCGGTTGGGTGAGACCGGCGAAGGTGCCGCCCTTGCCCTGGCCGAGCCCGACGGCCTCGTTGCGCGAACGGTCGTCGAGGCGCCACGGGTTGGTCAACAGGCTCGGCCGCGGCAGCATGTTGCCGGGGTACTTCTGCGCCAGCCGGCGATCCAGCACGTAGCGGTACTCGTCGCTCAGCGTGCGGCCGGCGGCGAACAGCGCCGCGGCCGTCGACCGCGACCAGCCGCGCTGGGCGCGGTTCATCGCCCCGCGCAGCGCGTCGAGCAGCGATCGCTCGGGCGCGTAGCGACTCACCTGCACGTGCACGCGGGTGTCCCTGCCGTGCCCGGCGAGCTGGATCCGCAGGCCGGTCGCGTCGGCTTCGACCGCGGCGAAGCGCAGCGGCTCGGGGCTGTCGGCGGCCAGCAGGTGCCGCTCGCCGACCAACCAGCGGTTGTCGCGCGTTCCGGCGGCGATCTGCACCGGGATCACGTGGCCGGTCTCGTGCAGCGTCAACAGATACGAACCGCGCGGCAGATCGACGATCTCGAGCATGCCGTCGCCGAGCCGCAGCCGGTGGAAGTGGTCGCGCGCGTCGCTGGTCAGCGAGACGTGGCGGCGGTCGAGGCTCGTTGCCGAGCCGGGGTAGACCATGCGGACCGGCTCGCCGGCCAACGCGTGCACGAAGGTCGGCACACTGGCCGTCGTGGTGTCCAGTCGCCTGGCCGCGCCGTGGTCCTTGCTCTGCACCACCAGCGTGCGAACTTCGGCGAGTGGCCCGAGTTCGATCCGTCCGTTGCCATCGGTCGCCAGTGCGGCGTGGATCGGCGCCGTGAAGTCGCGGTGCTGGAGGATCACGTCACAGGCGATGCCGGCGCGGACTTCGCCGTTCTTGCCACGCACCTCGGCGAACCAACCGGTGGGAGAGCGGCCGATCAGCACCGAACGCGTCGTCGCCGTCTGGTCGATGCCGTTCGCGGCGAACACCTGCTCGGCGGTCTGCAGCCGCACCGGCTGGCCCTGCAGGTCCTTGCAGGTGCCCCGCAGCGAGACGCGCACCGACTGCAGGCGTTCGGGCACCAGCAGGTCCTCGCGGAACTCGCGGCTGTCGCGCAAGGCCAGCAGGGGCACCTCCTTGGTCGTCGACAGGCCATCGAGGTCGGTGACGACGATCTGCAGCACCGGCTCCTCGAGCAGCTGCAGTGCCGCCGCCGCGCCCGCGCAGCGCAGGTCGGGACGCACCACGATCGCGGCCCGTTGGCCGGCCACCAGGGCTTCCCCGAGCAGGTGGATCTGCGCCGTCAGCTGGTAGTTCTCGGCGGTGTGTTCGAACGGCTGCAGCGCCGCGCGCCGGCCAGCCCGCAGCACCACCTGGCGCCGACCCGGGTTGGTCGTGAACGGCAGCAGGATCTCGCCGTTCTCGCCGGCCGTGTAGTCGCGGCCACCGAACGACAGCGTCGCGTCCGGGCGGTGGCTGCCGGTCTCGTCGTAGACCCGGAACGACTGGCCGGCCGCGGTGGTGCGCACCGTCGCGTCGAGCGAACCCTTCTGGATCACGGCCCGGCTGCTGATGCCGCCGCCGACGAACTCGACGACGTACAGGCCTGGTTCGGCGAGTTGCGGCAGGCGGAAGGTGCGGCGCTCGCGTCGCATCGCCGGCAACTCGCTGGTCACCGTGAGCTCGTGGTTGGGGACCACGCCGTCGAGGCCGATGTTGGCGTCGACGTCGCGCTGTTGCTCGACCAGGTAGCGATGGTGGTCGATCTCGAAGACCTTGACGAGCAGGGTCGGCACGTTCTTGCAGTCGATCGTGATCGCCACTTCGTCGGTTGCGCCGAACCGGCGTCGGTTGGTCGGCGGGAACTCCAGCTCGACGAGCCGCTCCAGCCGCGCCAGCTCGCTCGGGCTGCTGTGCAGGGTGTACCAGCGCTGTGCATCCCCCTGGCCGAGCAGCAGTTTGGTCTCGGCGAGCACGTTGCGCACGAAGACCGCGTGCAGGAACTCGTCGTACGGCGCGATCGCGTCTTCGCTCGCGAACAGCTGTTCGAGGCAGGCGCGCACCAGCCGTTCCTCGTCGACGACCGTCGGCAAACCGCTCGGGAACTCGCTGTTGGCGGTGGCCAGCCCTTTCTCGTGGCGACGCACGAAGTCCTCGCGCAGGAAGCTGGCGCGACGCGGGATGCGCAGGTACTCGAGGAACAGGTCGCGGTCGACGCGTCCGCTGGCCAGGCCGTGCTGCAGGCGGTGGTGCAGCACGTGCAGGGTCAGCGAGGCGAACGCCGGCGGCAGCCGCCGGGCGAAGGCGTGCAGGCGTTGCAGGTGGGCGTCGCGCGCGGCGGGGTCGTGTTGCCAGCCGTCCGGGGCGTCGGCAGCCAGCTTGGTCAGCATCGCCGCGACGAAGCGCGGTTCGCCGAGCAGCGTCGGGGTGAGCTGCGCGCAGGCTTCGAGCTGGTCCAGCGACAGCAGGGCATGCACGCGCAGCGAACCGAAGCCGCCGCTGCCGGTGTGGGCGAGGTCGCGCACCACGAACTGCGGCAGGTTGTCGAGGTCGGCGCGGTCCAGGCGGCCGAGCAGGTGCCGCAGCTGGTCGGCGTCCAGATCGCTCGCCAGCAGGTTCGGCAGGGCCGCGTCGGTGAACCCCTGCACCGAACCCGGGTGGGCGGCGAGGGCCGCTCGGCGCAGTTGCGCGACGTCGAGCGTCTGCGGGTCGAGGCGCGACGGCAGGTCCTGCCGCGGCGCGTCGCGCAGCGCCTGGCGCTGGTGCGCGAACTGCAGGCCGAGGCGCTCTTGCAGCAGCGCGAACGCCGCCGCCGGGTTGTCGCCGAAGTCGAGCAGCGCCAGGCGATTCTCGATCTGGAGGACGCGTTCGTTGCGGCCGTGCGCGCGGATCCAGGGGGTCAGCAGACGTCGCACCGACGCGAAATCGCGCGCGTCGAGGCGTTCGCGGCAGGTCAGGTGGT
>DAIMFJ010000438.1:2764-3511 GCA_036724695.1 Planctomycetota bacterium | reverse complement strand
GGCGATCGCCTCGAGCCAGCGCGGGAAGTCGTACAAGAGGCCGCGCAGGTAGGCCTGCTCGGGGTCCGGGTCACCCGTGGCCGTCGCCAGCGTGCGGGCGGCCAACGCGGTGGCCAACGCGCGCAACCACAGCGCCTCGAGGTCGCCGCCGTCGACGGCGCCCAGGCTCGGCAGGTCGAGCAGGCGCAGCGTCAGCGTCGGCCCGAGCCGCTGCACGATGGTGTCGACGGTCCACGGGCCGGGGCTCGGTCCGTACAGCGCCGTGTTCGCGGCGCGCAGGCCGCGGACCACCGCCAGCGGGTCGAGTCGCAGCATCTCCGCCCAGGCGGCGCGGCGTTCGTCGCTCGACCGCGTGCGCAGGTGGGCCCGCACCCGCTGCCGGAGGTCGGGCAGCGCGAGCACGGAGGGAATTCCCATCAGGGGATTCCCCAGGCTGAACGTCGGGTCAGGCACGCGGTGGGACCCCTCCTTGTTCGGCTTCGCACGCCAGCTCGCTCAAGTGCACCTGGGCCGCGGTGCGCGGTTTCGCGCCGGCGCCGCGGCCCAGGTGACAGCGGGCTGCATAACACTTGCAGCAGAAGCAGGTTGCATGCGTGTTCCGTGGATTTTCCGGATTTTTGCCGGCGTGGCCCGCCCTTCGCATGGGGGGGCGTGCCATGACCTGCCTCCCCTCGCAGTCGGCGATTGCCCTGGCCGAATCCGACGGCCTCCCCGCTCCCCTGTGCCGTGCCGAACGGCTGCTGGCGA
>DAIMFJ010000438.1:0-2754 GCA_036724695.1 Planctomycetota bacterium | reverse complement strand
TGCACGAGTTGTGCGAGGCCAGCGGCGACGGCGCGGCCGCCGATGCGACCCTGTTGCGCAGCGCCGCCGCAACCGCGCTGATGGACGTCTACCGCGAGACCGGCAGCCGCGAGGTGTTCGAGGCGCTGGTCGAGGTGGCGATGCCACACCTGCAGGCGCGGGTGCGTTCGCGGCTGCGCACGCTCGGCGCGGCGCTCGATCCGCAGGAAGTGCTGCAGGACACACTGGTCAACGTCTACCGCTACCCGGACCGCTTCCTGGCTTCGCGGCCGGGCGCGTTCGCGGCCTGGTCGTCGACGATCGTCGACAACGTGATCCGCCGGGCGCTGCGCCAGCGCGGCCGCACCGAGGTGGTCGCCACGCCGATCGAGATGCTGCTGCAGGCCACCGACCACCATGCGATCGCCCCGGACCGGCAGGCCGCCGAGCACGAAGAACTGTGCGCGACCGCGCGCGCCTACACGCTGCTGCTGCAGTGCTACCTGGCCGCCGTCGAGCAGTTGTCCGACCGCGAACGCTACGTGCTGCACATGGTCGAGGTCCGGCAGATGCGTTACCTCGAACTCGCCGGGCTGCTGTCGATCCGGCCGGAGGCGCTCAAGATGGTGGTGTTCCGGGCCCGCCGCCGGGTGTTCGAACGCATCGCCGCGATGCTCGCCGGCCAGGCCGCCGCAAGCGACGCTTGCACCGCGAACTGAACGCCGGGATCGTGGCGGCATGCCCGCCACCGTCGACCGTCTGTTCGTGCATTGTCGCCAACTGGTCACGCTGACCGACGGTCCGGCCGAAGGGCCGCGGCGCGGTGCGGCGATGCGGGCCCTCGGCGTGGTCGACGACGGCGCGATCGCGGTCCGCGACGGCCGCATCGTCGCGGTCGGCCCGACCGACACGATCACGCGCGAGTACCGCGCCGACGAGGAACTCGACCTCGGTGGCTACGTGGTGCTGCCGGGGTTCGTCGACAGCCACACGCACCCGGTGTTCGCGACCACCCGCGAACACGAGTTCCACCTGCGCTGTGCCGGCGCCGACTACATGGCGATCGCCGCGGCCGGCGGCGGCATCCTCAGCTCGATGCGTGCGGTGCGCGCGATGCCGCTCGACGAACTGGTCGCGCGCACCGTGCGGCACCTGTGGGGGTTCGCCGCGCACGGCACGACGACGGTCGAGGCGAAGAGCGGCTACGGGCTGTCGCTGGCGGCCGAGCAGAAGAGCCTGCTGGCGCTGCAGCAGGCCGCCGGCGAGGTGCCGCTGACCGTCAAACGCACGTTCCTCGGCGCCCACGAGTTCCCGCCGGAGTACCGCGACGACCGCGAGGCCTACGTGCGGCTGCTCTGCGACACGATGATCCCGGCCCTCGCACCGCTCGCCGACTACTGCGACGTGTTCGCCGAGCCCGGCGTGTTCGACGCGGTGCAGAGTCGGCGCGTGCTCGAAGCGGCCGCGGCGGCCGGGCTGCGCTTGCGCGCGCACGCCGACGAGATCCAGCCGATGGGGGGCGCGGAGCTCGCGGTGGCCCTCGGTGCGGATTCCGCCGACCACCTCGGTCGCATCTCCGACGCCGGCATCGCTGCGCTGGCGGCCAGCAACACGGTCGGCACGCTGCTGCCCGGCACGATCCTGTTCCTCGCCAAGCCGCACCAGGCACCGGCGCGGCGCATGCTCGACGCCGGCTGCGCGATCGCGTTGGCGACCGACTTCAACCCCGGCTCGTGCCCGACGCAGTCGATGTCGTTGATCCACACGCTGGCCTGTTCGCAACTGAAGATGAGTGCTGCCGAGTGCATCGTCGCGTCGACGATCAACCCGGCGTATTCGCTGCAACTCGACGGCGAGGTCGGCACGCTGCACGCCGGCAAGTGGGCGGATCTGGTGGTGCTCGACCTGCCGAGCTGGGAGGGCATCGGCTACGCGTTCGGCGGCAATCCGGTGGCGATGACGATCAAACGCGGCGTGCCGATCGCGGCGAACGTCACCGAGCGCTTCCCCGATTGCTTCGCGGCCGGGGCCGATCTGGGCGATCGGGACTGACGGCGGCGCGCAGGGCCGCCAGTTCGCCGGGGGTGGTGGGTCGCGCTTCGCCGAGCGGCAGGTCGCCGAGTTCGAGAGGGCCGATCCGGCGGCGGTGCAGCGTCAGCACTTCGGAACCGATCGCTTCGATCATGCGGCGCACCTGGCGGTTGCGGCCTTCGACGAGCACCAGTTCGAGCATGGTCGTGTGGTCGTCGTCGGCATCGCCGACGCGCCGTACCTGGGCCGGCAAGGTCGGGCCATCGCGCAGTGGCACACCGGCGGCCAGCGCTGCGATCGCCTCGTCGCGCAACCGACCGCGGCAGCGCGCCACGTAGGTCTTCGGCAACTTGCTCGCCGGGGCGGTGATCGCGTCGGCGAGGTCGCTGTCGTTGGTGAACAGCAACAAGCCCGAAGTGTCGCGGTCGAGGCGGCCGACCGGCGCCAGCCAGGTGTGCCCGGCCGGCAGCAGTTCGTAGACGGTGGCGCGGCCGCGTTCGTCGCTGGCGGTGGTCACGTAGCCGGTCGGTTTGTGCAGCAGCCAGACCTCCTTGGGCCGTTCGCGCACCTCGACGCCGTCGAGGCACACGACGGCGCGGCTGGCGTCGACCCAGACTTCGGGATCGCGCACGATGCGGCCGTCGACCTGCACGCGGCCGGCGGCGATCGCCTGGCGGGCCGCCGTGCGCGAACAGACGCCGGCGCGCGACAGCAGGCGGTCGCGGGTGCGGGTCGGGCGTGCGG
>DAIMFJ010000437.1:456-3524 GCA_036724695.1 Planctomycetota bacterium | reverse complement strand
CAACCGCTGCGCAAGGCCCCGAGCGGCGATCGCCTGTGGCGCGTGCTGCTGGCGACGCTGTTGGCCGGCGCGGCGCTCGGCCTTGCCTGCTACGGCCTGGTGACGTCCGGTGGCGCCCCCGAACGGGCCCCGGCCCTCTACGACCACGCGCCCAAGCCGTTCCAGTCCGGGCAGCCCTACGACCCCACCAAACGCGGCTGGAACCTGCAACATCGCACGCTGTCGTTCTTCGAAGTGCGCGAAGTCGGCCGCGCCGACCGCCAACCGACCGACTTCGTCGTGTTCGGCGACAGCCACGCCCGCTTCGCGACCCGGCTGTTCGACGACCTCGGCCACGAACTCGGCGCGCGCGGCCTGGTCGTCGCACGCTTCGGCGTCGCGCCGGTGGCCGGCGCGTGGCAGGCGCAGAGTGGCATCCCGGCCGACCATCCCGGCTATGCGTGGTCGCGCGAGGGCCTCGAATTCGTGCTCGCCCAGCAACCCAGGCTGGTGCTGCTGATGGCCCGCTGGGCCGGCTACCTGCGCTTCTGGCTCGACGACAACAGCCTGCTGGTGCTCGGGCCGCGGCTCACCGACGGCGACGAGCAGGCCAAGGCGATCGCCGCGCTGGGCGTCGGTCTGCGCGAGGTCGTCGCCACGCTGCGCAGCCGCGGCATCGCCGTCGCGTTCGTCGGCCAACCACCCGAACAACCCAACCGCCACGCCGACCTGTTCCGCCATCTGCGGTTCGGCTACCCGCAGAAGCCGGTCGGCGACGCCCAGTGGCGGCTGCCGGCATCCCTGCAGGCCCGCCTGCAGCAGGAGCTCGGTCCCGCGAGCGACGCCGTGCGCTGGCTGCTGCCGCAACTGCCGGAGTCGCCCAGCGACCTGGTGTTCTGGGACGGTGCCGCCGTCTACTGGGACGAAGACCACCTGTCGCTGCACGGCATGCGCAAACTGCTCGCCGAACCCTGCCGGAACGTGTTGCGCGAGGTGCTGCAGACGCCGCGCTGAGCGTCGCCGCCCTGCTCACGGCAGCTCCCCCACTCGAGGCAGTCCCCCTTCACGGTAGGGCGACGCTGAGCACCCGCAGCCCGACCCCGCCCAGCCGTTCTTCGACGACACCGCGCACCAGGAACGGCCCGCGGCCCGCCAGCAGCCCGCCGTACTGCTGGTGCACGCGCGGGAACAGCGTCGCCTCGACGATGCCGGTGCCGTCTTCGAGCGTCACGAACTGCATCGCACCGCCGTCGCTGCGGTGGCCGCGGAACGCCACCGCGAACCCGCACACCAGCACCCGCTGGCCGACCTGCTGTGGCAACGCCGCACACGGCACCGCCGCCGCGACCTGCGGCAGCGCCCCGCTGCGCCACAGCACGTCGACCGGATGGCTGCCGAGCGCATAGCCGAACAGCCGCAGTTCGTCGGCGGTGCGCCGCGCCTCGTCGAACTCCGGCAGAGCCGGGTAGACCACCGGCCGCGCCGCCAGCGCCTCCGGGAACAGTTCACCGGCCTGCCGACCCCCGCCAGCCGCCGCCGCGCTGCGCAACAGCGCAGGCTGGCCCTTCTGCGTGCACGCCACCTGCAGACGCCACAGCAGCTCCGGCCGCGACACCCCGAACGCGTCGCACGCCCCGGCGCGGATCAGGTTCTCGAGTTCGTCGCGCGCCGGCCGCACCCGCTGCCACAGGTCCTCGAGCGACCGGAACGGCCCGCCGGCGCGCCGCGCCGACCGCAGCGCCTCGACGGTGCGTTCGCCGAGGCCGTGCACGACGCGCAGCCCGACCCGGATCGTCGTCGGCCCGACCAGGTCGTACTCGGCGTCGCCGGTCTGCACGCACGGCGGCAACAACGTGGCACCGAGCCGCTTGGCTTCCTCGGCGTAGACGCCCGGCGCGAAGTAGCCGGCTTCGTTGCGCAGCAGCGCCGCCAGGAACGCCGCCGGCCAATGCGCCTTCAGGTACACGCACCGGTACGCGAGCCGCCCGTAGGTCACCGCGTGCGCCTTGCAGAACGAGTAGCCGGCGAAGCGCGCCATCTCGCGCCAGACCTGCTCGAGCGCCGCGCGCGGCAGCCCGCGCTTCAAACCCGCGACGACGAAGCGGTCGAGTTCGGCCGCCGCATCGCCGCTGCGTTTGCCGAGCTGCCGGCGCAGCCCGTCGCCGGTCGCCGCGTCGACACCGGCGACCACCATCGCGGCGCGGATCACGTCCTCCTGGTACAGCATGATGCCGAACGTGTCGGCGAACACCTCGGCGAGCAGCGGATGCGCGACCTCGACCGGCTGCAGCCCGCGCGCCCGCGCCACGAACGCGTCCTTCATGCCGGTCGCCGCCGGCCCCGGCCGCACCAGCGCCACCGCCTGGATCACCCGATCCATCGTCGCCGCGCCCATCTGCATCAGCAGCGTGCGCATCGCCGGCGACTCGACCTGGAAGCAGCCGAGCGTGCCGCCGCTCTGCAGCAAACGCGCGCAGCGCGGTTCGTCCTCGGGGATCTGCGACAGGTCGGGCACCGCGACCCCTTGCCGCTGCAGCATCGTCACGCAGTCGTGCACGATCGACAGCGCCCGGTTGCCGAGCAGGTCGATCTTGACGAGCCCGACACCTTCGACCGCGTGCATGTCGTACTGGGTCACGACCACGCCCTTGGCGGCGCGTTCGAGCGGCGCCAAGGTGCGAATCGGCTGCGGCGCGATCACCACGCCACCTGGATGCACGCCGAGATGGCGCGGCGCGGCGAGCAGCTGCTGGGCGGCCGCCACCAGCAGACGCTCCTGCGCGGGCGGCAGCACGTCGCCGGTCGGTTCGGCGCTCGCGCGCGCGCCGGGCCGCCAGAAGCCCGGCGTCTCGGCCACCACCGCGGCCAGGTCGAGCTCGCCGCGGCCGTGCCACGGCAACAGCCCGCTGCGCCGCACCGCTTCGGCCGGCGGCACGCCGAGCGCCTTGGCCGCCTCCTGGTACGCCGCGCGCGGTCCACAGGTGTTGTAGGTGGCGATCATCGCGACGTGTTCGGCACCGAAGTGCGCGTAGACCGCGGCCAGCAGTTCGTCGCGGCGCCGCCAACAGAAGTCGAGGTCGATGTCGGGC
>DAIMFJ010000437.1:0-358 GCA_036724695.1 Planctomycetota bacterium | reverse complement strand
GGTGAGCCCCAGGCAATACGCGACCAGGCTGTCGGCTGCCGAACCGCGACCGACGAACGGGATGTCGCGGGCCCGCGCCAGATCGGCGATCGCCTGCACGGCCAGGAAGTACGGCGCGAACCCCATCGCCGCGATCACCGCCAGCTCGTGCGCAGCGCGGGCGCGCGCCGCCGGCAGCTGCTCGCCGCCGTAGCGCCGCAGCAGCCCGGCGTCGACCAGTTCGTGCAGCGCCTGCGCGGCGCTCGTGCCAGCTGGCAGATCGACCGGCGGGAAGATCGGCGCGGCCCGCTCGGCGAACCGCAGTGTGCAGCGGGCCAGCAGGGCCCGCGCGTTGGCGACCGCCGCGGGCGCGTCGGCG
>DAIMFJ010000436.1:3018-3527 GCA_036724695.1 Planctomycetota bacterium | reverse complement strand
CCTGCGGGTCGGTGCGCTGTTGGACCGCGGCGCAGGCGGCTTCGGCGGTGGCGACTTGCAGGCTCGCGCCACCGCCGCGGCCCGCGTGACCGCCGAACACGTCGAGCCGGCCGGGGGCGCGCGCGATGACGATGCGCCGCCCCGGATCGAAGAACGACGGGGTCGCGTCCTCGATCAGGCGGAACAGCAGCAAGGCGCCGAGGCCTTCGGCGGGTTGACGGTTGGCGGCGAACTTCACACTGCTCCGAAGGTAGCCCAAAGCGGCGTCGACACAATGCCGGCGGGGTTCAGCAGCGGGTGTCGCCGTGGTCGACGTGGACCTTGCCGAGCCGTCGCGCCGCGGCGAGCGCGGCGGTCTGCCTGGCGAGACTGCGCGACGCCAGGGCGATCAGGGCGTGGTTCCGGGCGTAGCGTTCGTCGTTGGGGGCCTCGTGCAGGCCGAGTTCGAGCTGCGAATGCGCAACCGGCGTCGGGCGAATGGGTTCCGCGCGGCCGTGCGCATTCGGGAC
>DAIMFJ010000436.1:0-3008 GCA_036724695.1 Planctomycetota bacterium | reverse complement strand
CGCAGGGGTGGTGGCTGCGGTGCTCGGTCGGTCAGCTCGGCAGGCGATCGCGGATGCTGCGCACGAAGCCGAGCAGGTCGTCGAGATCGCGTTCGACGATCCGCTGCAGGATGGTCAGGTCGACCTGCAGGTAACGGTGGACCACGACGTTGCGGAAGGCGACCATGCGGCGGCACAACGCCGCCTGCTCGATCGAGATCCAACCAGCACCCGCGAGGCGATCGAACACCTGCCGGTGATCGGTGGGCTCGCCCAGGTTGTGCTCACTGGCGATCGCGTACGCGACGTCGAGCATCGACTGGACGCGATCTGCAGCGTGTGTTCGACGAATCGCTCCTGGACCTTGTCGGTACGCAAACGCTCCGGCCGTCCGAGCTGCCGGAGCTCGGCTACGCAGTCGACGAGGCAGGCCAGTCGCTTGCGGATCAGGTGGATGGAACTCATGCACGGCGCAGCACGTCGGCTCGGTAGGCGAGCAGGAACGGTAGGTGGTCCGCGTACTCGTTGCGCGTCGCCACTTCGAATTCGATGCGAGCCGCGCGGTCGCCTTCGCTCAACAGGATCCCATCGACGAGCACATGGTGGCGGAGATCTGGAGGTGCACCGTCGAGCGGCACCAGGTCGACGTCACGATGCAGCAGTTCGGCGAGCCGCTGTTGCACGTGCGCCAGCCGGTCCAGGTCCGCCACGCTGGGACCGCCTCGCCGGCCAAGCACCACGGCGATGTCCACATCGCTGTCGCGACGCTCTTCCCCGCGAGCAACGCTACCGAACAGATAGGCACCCACGAAGCCCTGCGGGTGCTCCGCGAACCAGGAACGCAGCGCCGGCACGATCCGGTCTCGCAACATCCAGGCAGTCTAGGCAGCCGCCGCCACTGCGGAAATGGGCACGCTGCCGCACGCCCCACCACGCGCCAACCGGCGCAGGCCCGATCGGCGCGGAACGGCTGCAGCCAGGATCGCGCAGCAAGAATGCAACCTGCTATCGAGAAACGGGTTCCGACCAGCCGTGCGCATTCGGGACCGGGTGAGGTATGCGCAGGGGTGGGGGTGCTGGGAGGCGGAACGTCAGTTGCCGATGCGGCCGGCGGTCAGGTTGGTGAGGGTGGCGGCGACCGGGTTGGTGGCGGCGGGATCGAGCAGCAGGGCTTGGGTGCCGAGCACGAGGCCGGCGAACGCCGGGGACGACGGGAAGGCCGTCAGGTAGGTGTGGGTGCTGCCGGTGTAGCCGAACGTCACCGAGGCGTCTGGGCGGACGCGCGCCATGCAGCCCGGCATGCCGAACTGCTGCAGGTCGAGCGGCAGGGTCCAGGGCCCCCAGGTGTCCACGGCGAGGCCGAAGATCATGATGCCGAGGCCTGGGGAGGCCGGCAGGTTGAGCAGGTCCTGTTCGAAGAGTGCCCCCAGGCGCGGCACGCCGTTCACGGCAGCGGGTCGGAGTTCGGGGATGCCGGCGGGCGACCCGGCGGCACACCCGGTGCCGTGCACGCCGTAGGCGGCGTTGGTGCCTGCTTCGTAGTGGATCGCACCGTTCCAGACGCGCGGGTTGTAGACGGCGCCGGTGAACACGCCCGAGCTTGCGGAACCGAGCGAGATCTGCAGGTTGCCGTCGCTGTAGGTCTGGTTGGTGCCGTTGCCGTTCGTGTAGGCGTACGCGGTACCCGCCTGGCCCGCCGGGATCACGAAGTTCAACGCCATCCCGTAGCTGCCCGGCGGCAGGAAGAAGTCGCTGACGTCGACGTAGGTCGGCGTACCCAAGGCCCCGGAGATGGCCTGGCCAGTGGCGATCTGCGTCCAGGCGGCCGGATTGGCCTGGTTGCCGAGGTAGGTCCCGCCGGGTGCGGTCAGGTAGACGTCGATCTGGAACGTCGAACCGATCGGTCCGTTGCGGGTGTTCTCACAGTTGACGTCGAACCCGACCACCACCAGCCCACCCGGATTGAGCACGTCGACCTGGAACAGCACCGAGCCCGGCGAGTTCAGGCTGTTGCCGCCGGTGTAGAGGGTGGCCAGCGACGACTGCGCCGCGAGAGGGAGGGACGTCGCGCAGCACAGCGCGACACCGAGGAGCGTCTTGGGGTGCATGGTGGTGTGAGCCAGCATAGCAGTCCCTGGCCGAAGGCACCGGCGATCCGACGCCCGCAGGAGCTGCCTCAGGCAACCTGCGGGTCGCGACGTAACAGGAACGTACGCCACGTCCGCGACAGCTCGGCATCGCTGCAGACCGACCAGGGCGGCTGCAGCCGCCGACGGAGTTCCGGCGTGATCTCGACCAGGCCACCCACCCAGGCTTCGTCGAGGCTGACGAAACCCGCCGCACGGAACAGCGGCAGGTAGTCGTGGATGCGCAGCCGATTGCAGCCATACACGATCCTCGGCCCCTCGGGTTCGGTGAGGAACTCCAAGGGATGGAACTTGGGATTGCCATACCAGCGGTGGTCCTTGGTGTCGATCCCATGGACTGCGAACCCGCCTGGACGCAGAACCCGGGCGTTCTCGGCGAGGGCGGCGCCCACGTCCGGGAGGTGCTCCAGCACGCTGTTGCTGAACACCGCGTCCACCGACCCGGTCGGCAGTCCCAAGTCGTCGACCGAACGGCGCAGGAACTGCAGTCGGTCCTTCGCGATTCCGGTGACGTCACCGGCGGCGAGCCGGGCGAGGTCGAAGCCGTGCAGGTTGTGCAGGATCTGCTCGCGCGTGATCCGGTGGTTGCCGAACACGCGGGTGGGATCCAGCAAGGCGGCAGCAGCCAGACCGGCCAAGGCGCGACAGGCCGACGCCTCGTCTGCGACCTGGTCCAGGTCGAAGCAAAAGGCTTGCGCGGCCCCAGCCATCAGATGCACGAACATCCGCCCATATGGCAGGACTGCACCGCAGCCAATGTCGACATGGACCGCGCCGCGAAGCGGCAGGGCATGGCAGCGCATTGCCCAATCGACGTGGCGGAATTGCTCCTCGGCATGTGCCGGTGACAAACGCCATTGCGTCACATCGAGCCGCTGCTCG
>DAIMFJ010000435.1:0-3534 GCA_036724695.1 Planctomycetota bacterium | reverse complement strand
GGTCGACTGGCCGATGCGGTTGATCTCGCTGACCAGGCTCTGGAACTCCTCGTCCAGCGTCTCCTTGTCCTGGTTGCTGACCGAGCCGTTGGCCGACTGCACCGCCAGTTCCCGCAGACGGACCAGGATCGAGCTGACCTCGTTGAGAGCGCCTTCGGCGGTCTGCACGAAGGAGATGCCGTCGTTGGCATTGCGCTTGGCCTGCTCGAGCGAACGGACCTGCGAACGCAGGCGCTCGCTGATCGCGAGACCGGCGGCGTCGTCGGCGGCGGTCGAGATGCGCAGACCCGTCGACAGGCGGCGGAAGTTGTTGCCCAGCCGGTCCGTGACCGACGACAGGTTGCGTTGTGCGTTGATCGACGCGACGTTCGTGTTGACTCTGAGACCCATGATTCTCCCCTTCGTTCCTTGGTTGCCCGCTCTTGGTTGGCGTTGACTTCACCGCATCCTTCGGTGGAACGCGTCGGCTCTTGAGACGGTGGGGGCCGCGGAGGCCGAAATCGTCCGATTTTTCGCAAGTCGACCAAAAGTTCGACGCCCGGGTGTGCCGAAAACCCCCATGGCAAGGCATCCAAGCGGTCTGCGACGGGCGCGCGAGCCCCTGACGCAAAACCAGACAAGGTCGGCACATGAAGAACCTCAGCTTCCCCGGTCTCCCCCGTGTCCTGGTCGTCGACGACGAGGAAGGTGTGCGCGAAGGACTGCGCGCGCTGTTGCAGCGCGAGGGCGTGCACGTCGAAACCGCCGGCAGCGCCGAGGACGGCGAACGCCGCCTCGAGTCGCGCAGCTTCGACCTGGTGTTCCTGGACATCCATCTGCCGGGCGCGGACGGCCTGTCGATGATCTCGCGGCTGCGCCGCGGCACGCCGGCCGCCGACGTGGTGATCCTGACCGGCTACGGCACGGTCGCCAACACCGTCGAGGCGATGCGCAAGGGGGCCAGCGACGTGATCGAGAAGCCGTTCTCGACCGACCGCATCCTCGCGGTCGTGCGCCGCGTGCTGGAGACCCGCCAGCTGAAGAACGAACTCACCTGGCTGCAGGATCGCGTCCGCGAACTGACCGCCACCGAACTGGTCGGCCTGGCGCCGGCGATCCGCGACGTGCAGACCCGCATCGACCAGGTCGCCCACGCCCCGGACACCACCGTGCTGGTCACCGGCCAGAGCGGCACCGGCAAGGAACTGGTCGCGCGCTGCATCCACGAGCGCAGCGCCCGCCGCCACGGGCCGTTCGTCGCCGTCAACTGCGCGGCGCTGACCGAGTCGCTGCTGGAAGCCGAGCTGTTCGGCTACGAGCCGGGCGCCTTCACCGGTGCGCAGAAGGAAGGCAAGGACGGCCTGTTCGCGGTCGCCGCCGGCGGCACGCTGTTCCTCGACGAGATCGGCGAGATGGAGCCGAGCCTGCAGGCCAAGCTGCTGCGGGTGCTGCAGGAACGCTCGTTCCGCCGCGTCGGCGGCGTGCAGGACCTGCCGGCCGACGTGCGCATCGTCGCCAGCACCAACCGCGACCTGCGCCAGATGGTGCAGACCAGCCGGTTCCGCGAGGACCTGTTCTACCGCCTCAACGTGATGACCGTGCACGTGCCGCCGCTGTGCGAACGCGCCGCCGACGTGCCGCTGCTGAGCCACTTCTTCCTCGACCAGATCGGCCGGCAGATGGGCAAGGCCCTGTCCGGATTCACCGAGGAGGCGATGGAGACCCTCTGCGAGTACGGCTGGCCCGGCAACGTGCGCGAGCTGCGCAACGCGATCGAACACGCGTGCATCGTCTGCCCGAGCGGCATGATCGACGAGATCCACCTGCCGAAGTTCACCGGCGGACGCCCCGACGGCAGCGACCGCATCGACCGTTCGGCGGTGGTGCTCGACGCCGAGGACCGTTCGATCCGCGCGCTGGAGAGCCAACTGGTCGGTCGCGTGCTCGACGAGACGCAGTGGAACATCAGCAAGGCCGCCGCGATCCTCGGCATCAACCGCACGACGCTCTACAACAAGATCCGCCTGTACGAACTCGGCAAGCGGCCGCTGCGCGCCAAGGTGATCGTGTGATCGGCATCCCGGTCGAACGGTTGCCCGGCGTGCTCGGCCACGAACTGCGCAACCCACTGGCGTCGGCACTGACCGGGGTGATGCTGGCCCGCGAGATGGTCGACGCCGGCGATCCCCGTGCCGCGGTGCTCGACGGCGTGCTGACCGACCTCGACCGCATCACCTCGTTGATCGACGGTTGGCTGGCGACCGCGCGCGGCAAGGAGCCGGTGCGCACCGACTTCCGCGTGCTGGCGATGCTCGAACGGGTCGCCGCGCGCCACGGCGCGCAGCTCGTCTGTGCACCCGACGACACGGCCCTGCACGGCAACGCGCCGTTGCTCGAACGGGCCCTCGACAACCTGGTCGAGAACGCCCGGCAGGCCGGGGCCCGTACCGTGCGCCTGGCCGCCCAGGCGCTCGGCGCCGAACTGACCGTGCACGTCGAGGACGACGGTTGCGGCATCGCCGCGGCGGACCTGCCGCAGATCTTCCGCGCCGGCTTCTCCGGCCGCGGTGGCAACGGCCTCGGTCTGTACAGCGTCGCGACGACCGTCGCCGCGCACGGTGGCTCGATCGGCTGCCAGCCGCTGGCGCGCGGCACGCGCTTCTCGCTGAAGCTGCCGCTGCAGGCGGCCGACGCCGTCTGCCCATGAAGGTCCTGCTCGTCGACGACGAGCCCGGGATCCGCGAAGGCCTCGCGTTCCTGCTGCGCAAGAAAGGCCTCCTGGTCGACACCGCGGCCGATTGTGCCGCGGCGACCGCTGCGCTCGCGGCCGCCGACTACGATGTCGTCGTAACCGATTGGCGGCTGCCGGACGGGGTCGCCGGCGACTACCTGGTGGCCTGTACCGTGCCAGTGGTGGCGGTCAGTGGCCATCCGGAAGAAGTCGTCGGGGTTGCCGCCGTGCGCACCGTGCTCGCCAAACCGGTGGCACCCAACACCCTGCTGGCTTGTCTCGAACGGCTGGCCCCGGCCGCGGTGCCGGTCGCCGCGGCGGCCCTGCCCGCCGACGTCGCCGCCTGGCTCGCGGCCGCCCGAGATCTGCTTGGTGGCGATGCAACCGTCGACGACGACGGTACTTACGTGACCATCTCCGGATCTCCGGTGGGGTCGGATGCCGCTGCCCAGCTGGCCGAACTCGGCGGCGACCTGCGGATTTCCGGTCCGGCTGCCACGCGTCGCATCCGCCTGCGCTGGTACCGGGATGGGCGCCCGGCGGCGCCGATGCCGATCGTGCCCGTGGGCAGCACCTGGCCGGACGCCGCCGAGTTCGCGGTCGACCTGCACGGCGCCGCCGGCAGCCCGGCAGAGTTTGCCGCCTGGCTCGACCGCGCGGCTTCGCACCGGTCCCAAGGCGGGCGCGTGCACTTCCTGAACGTGCCGCCGGCGCTGCATTTTTGGGCAACGAGTCAGGGAAGAGCCCATGACATGCCGATGAGGGGACCGGCAGGGCCGCGATTGTCGGCCGAACTTGCCGAACTGTGGAGCGAGCCGTGAGCG
>DAIMFJ010000434.1:0-3542 GCA_036724695.1 Planctomycetota bacterium | reverse complement strand
CCGCGAAGGCGGCCGCCAGTTGGCAATCCGAGAGGCCGTATGATGATTTCTTCTCGGCCTCTCAGCCGAGCAGCCGTTCGCCGGCGGCGATCACCTCGGCGACGTCGATCTCGCGCATGCAACGGTGGTGGCCGAGCGGGCAGACCTTGCGCTGGCATGGCGAACACTCGAGCTCCTTGCGGATCAGGATCGTGCGCTCCATGCAGTAGTTCGTGTAGTTCGGATCGTTCGGTCCCATCAGGCAGACGATCGGCCGATCGAACGCCACCGCCAGGTGCCGGGGTCCGGTGTCGCCGGTGACCATCAGCGCAGCCCGCTCGACCAGGGCCCGCAAGCGATCGAGCGGCAGCACCGGCCGGGTCATCGCCAGGGCGCCACCTTCGCTGGCGATGCGCTCGCCGAGTTCGACCTCGGCCGGTCCGGCGAGCACCAGGGCGCGCATGCCGCGCCGGTCCTGGAAGTGCCTGGCGACCGCGGCGAACCGCTCCGGCATCCACAGTTTGCTGGCCCCGAAGTTGGCCCCGACCACCAGCAACAGCAGCGGCTGGTCCGCTGCGACGCCGCGTTCGCGCAGGTGGTTGTCGACCCAGGCGCGATCCGCCGGTGTGCACGGCAGCACCGGGTGTGTGCCGCCCGCTGGCAGGCCCAGTTCGTCGAGCAGGTCGTGGTAGTAGTTCGGCATGGGCGTCGGCCAGCGCCGCGGCCCCTGCCGCCGCTGGAACCATCGCCGGCGCACCACCGCCTTCTGGCCGAGGTTCATCAAGCCCGGCCGGCCCTGCCGGTACCCCAGCCGCCAGGGCACCCCGGCCAGGAACGGCACCAGGCCGGTGATCGGCGAGTTCGGCAGCACGATCGCCAGGTCGTAGTCGGCCCGCCGCATCGCCTGGACCTCGCGCCACAAGGCCCGCAGGCCGGCGACCTTGGGCGTGTCGACGCTGGCGTCGAAACACTCGGCACCGCTGGCCAACGGGCGCAGGAACGGCCGCATGCCGACGGTGATGTGCGCCGCCGGGAACGCGGCGCGGACCCGCGCGAACGTCGCCGTCGCCATCACGTAGTCGCCGAGCCAGTTCGGGGCGCGCAGCCAGATGCGCCGCACCGCGGCGAGGTCGGGGAGCTTCTTGGCCGGAGTCTTCATCGCGTGGTCGCCGCCGCTGCGCAGGGCCCGGCTCGCCGATCTTGGCCAGCGCCCGTCGCCGAGGCAATCGCGAATCGCGCCACCGGATCGGCGCTGGCGCAAGCGGAGCGGCATGCTATCGTGCTCGCCCCCACTCCCCCACCGCCAGCCGCCCACATGGCCGCAGAAGCCACCCTCGATCGGCTCACCGCCGAGTTCGACGCCCCCGCCGCAGTCCTCGCCAACGTCGTCGCCCTGCTCGAAGAGGGTGCGACCCCCGCCTACATGGCGCGGTACCGGCGCGACGCGATCGCCAACCTCCACGAAGACCGCCTGTTCGCGATCGCCGAGCGCCACCACGCGCTCGAGGATCTCGTGCAGCGCAAGGCGGCGATCGTGCAACAGGCCCAGGAACGCGGCCGGCTGACGCCCGAACTGGAGGCGGTGCTCGCCAACACCGTCGACCAGGACTACCTCGACGACCTCTACCAGTCGCTGCGCCCGCGCCGCCGCGGGATCGCCCAGCAGATGGAGGAGAAGGGGCTGCTGCCCCTGGCGATGGCGATCCAGCACCGCCAGTTCGACGACAAGGGACCGCTCGAGCTCGCCGCCACCTACGTCGACGCCGCCAAGGAGCTGCCGACGCCCGAGGCCGCCCTCGAAGGTGCCTTGCTGATCCTCGCCGACCGCATCGCCCACGATGCCGACGTGCGGGCCAAGGCGCGCGACGAGCTGCGCCGCGGCCTGCTGCGCGCCGCGCCGGTCGATCCCGAACGCGCCAAGGCCGGGGGCCGCTACAAGGAACTGCTCGACTTCGCCGAGCCGATCCACCGCATCCCGCCCGGCCGCATGCTGGCGCTGCGGCGCGCCGAGCGCGAGGGCATCGTGCGGCTCGAGCTGACGGTCGCCGACGGCCGCCACCGCGAACTGCTGCGCGAGCGCTTCGCCCAGGACCTGCCCGAGGACTCGCCGTACCGCGAGTTCTACGACCTGGTGTTCGACCGCGCCTGGCAGCAGCTGCAGGAGGTCTGCGGCAAGGACGTGCGGCGCCGCATCAAGGAACGCGCCGACCGCGAAGCGGTGCGCACCTACGCCCGCAACCTGCGCTCGCAACTGCTCGCCCCGCCGCTCGGCAGCAAGAAGGTGCTGGTGCTGCGCACCAGCAGCAAGAGCGCCTGGGCGGTGCTGGTCGCCGAGGACGGTTCGGTCGGCACCTACAAGACGCTGCCGCTCGACACCGAAGAACAGCAGAAGGGGGCGATGGAGTGGCTGACCGAGCTGTTGCGCACCGAGCAACCGACGGCGATCGCGTTGCCACACGGCCGCCGCCAGGCCGGCAGCGAGAAGCTGGTGGCGCAACTGCGCGCGCACCTGGGCGACGGCGAGGTCAAGTTGCCGATGGTCGTCGCCGTCGACGAGGCCGCGTCGACGATCTACGCGACCGGCAACGCCGGCAAGAAGGCGATGCCCGGCGTCGAGGTCGGCGTGCGCACGGCGATCTCGCTGGGCCGCCGCCTGCAGGACCCGCTGCTCGAACTGGCGCGCATGGATGCCCGCACGCTCGGGCTCGGCCAGACCCTCGACGACGTGCACCAGGGCATGCTGCAGCGCGAGCTGCACGCCGTCACCTCGTCGTGCCTCGCCCAGGTCGGTGTCGACCTGAACACCGCCGACGCGGACCTGCTGGCCCTGGTGCCCGGCCTCGGCCACGAACAGGCCGCAGCGATCGTCGCGCACCGCAAGCAGGCCGGCGGCTTCGCCAACCGCGCGGCGCTGGCTGCCGTCCCGGGCCTGTCGGCGAGCACCGTGCGCAACGTCGTCGGGTTCCTGCGGGTCGTCGGCGGCAGCGAGCCGCTCGACGCGACGCCGATCCACCCCGACGACTACCCGATCGTGCACGCGGTCGCGCAGCAGCTCGGGGTCGAGCCGATGGCGCTGCTCGGTCGCAACCTGCGCGACGTCGACGCCGGCGCGTTCGCCACCGACACGACCACCCGCGGCCACGTGATCACCGTGCTGCAGCAACTGCAGCGCGCGGACGCCGACGTGCGCGGCGAACTGGTCGACACCCGCAACGAAGGGGTGCACACGTTCGCCGACCTGCACGCCGACCGCGAACTGAAGGGCCGGGTGGCCAACCTCACCGAGTTCGGCGCGTTCGTCGATCTCGGGATCGGCCAGGACGGCCTGATCCACATCTCGCAGATCCCCGGCCACCGCCTGCGCGGCGACGAGATGCTCTGCGTCGGCGAGGTGGTCACCGTGTGGGTGCAACACACCGATGCCGAGAAGCGCAAGATCTCGCTGACGATGCACAAGCCGCGCCACCTGCTGGAAGGCCGGCTGCCGACGATCGGCGAACGCATGGCGATGCAGCAGGGTCGCCCGGCCCGCGGCCCGCGTGGCCCCCGCGACGACCGCGGCC
>DAIMFJ010000433.1:0-3576 GCA_036724695.1 Planctomycetota bacterium | reverse complement strand
CACTCGACCCGGGGCACCTCGGCTTCGAGGATGGTCTGGAACTGGCAGGTGTCCAGATGGCGCCAACGGCGCAGCCGGGCGTCGTAGCGTGGGCGCGCCTTCTCGCATTCGGGGCAGGCGAGCTCGGCCCCGGCGGCCAGGCCGATAGTCAGGGTCACCTGGCCTGCCTTGGCGTCGAGGTCGACATCGAGGACCGACCAGGGTTTGCGGAGGCCGAGGATCTGGTTGTAGAGGTCGCGGTCTTGCACGCAGCCAATCTACAAACCGCCGCAGCCGACGCGACTATCGGCAGGAACGAAGACGTGGCCATGCCGAGACTTCGGCATGAGGTAGCGCCCGCACCCTGTATCGGAGTAGGGTGCGGGCGCGCGGGACCGCCAACCTGCGGCCAGCGAGCGACGACGAGCGGACGGCCAGCAAGGCGCGTGCCGCGCCGACGGGAAGACCAGATCGATGGGCAGCCGCGCGGCGCGAGCCTTGCCAGCCGGACGCCGGCGGCGCGGAACCGGAGCGGATGGCCGCCACCCCCTTCTCAACCGGCGCCGGCCAACGTAGACTGGCCAGGGGCGCCCGAACTCGCGGGTGACCCACACGAAACCCTGAAGACCCCCCTGGTGAATCGATGTCTGTGACGAAGTCGTCTTTGTTCGGGATGGTCGCGGTGGCGGCAGTCATTGCCGTCGGCATATTATTGGCGTCACGCGGCGCATTTTTCTCTCCAGATGTCTCGGAGCCGGCCGAGTCGGTGAGCCTGCGTGGGTCCAGGCCCGAGCAAGGCGAGCTGTTGCCGGCGACTCCCATTGCGGTGCCCGAGCGGTCAGAGGCGCCGCGTGGTGAGGAGGCGGATGCCCTGGCGATCACGACGGCTCAGCCGGTCATGACGCTCGAGGGGCATCTCGCCCAGTACTTCAGCCAAAGGACATGGGATGACCCGAAGCGATCTGCCGACATGTCGATCGGCAAGAGGCAAGATGTCCGCTCGATTGTCGGCTCTCGTGAGTACAATCCGGATGGCAAGGTGCTCACCGAGAGCCAGGTCGAGCATTTGATGGAGATCGTCCAGGGCTTGGCTGCTAACCACAGGGAGCAGATGTTGGCCGAGGGCAAGTTGTCCAAGCCGGCTTTCGTGCGTGCTGTGGAGCGGCGACAGTATGAAGTGATCGTGCGAGGCCGTCCTGAAGCGATGGGGTCTCATTCTGCGAGCATGGCGCAAGGGACCCGTGACGAGCGTCTGGAGAGTGTTCTCGACGGGCTGTCCGCCAGGTTGGGTACGCGCATGGAGGATTGGGCATCTTCGATCGTTACGACGCCTCATCCCGACGGTGTCGTGCGAACGATCGTCGTCTACATCACCAAGTACGACGAGCCGCAGCTGTTCCAGGTGCGGGATGGTCTGGCGCGCCATCACCGTGAAGTGTACGAGGCATACAAGGGCTTCTTCGCGGGACTCTGATGTCTGGTGGGTGCCCGTACTTGCCGGTCACATGCCTTCGCTGGGCTGTGGGCGCGAGTTCGTGACAGTTCCTCACCGCGCCGCCCGCACCGCCTCCAACCAACCCGTTCCGAACGCCTCGTCCGGCTCCAGGTAGTGCCCTTCGCTCCATTCGTTCAGCGAAGCGATCAGCACCAGCGCTTCCTCCGCCTCGATCGGCGAACGGAAGCGCACCGCGCGCTGCAAGGCGTCGGCGAAGCGTTCGGGCGATTCGCCGACGACCACCGGCGACCACGGGTACTTGTCCGGCTGCGCCTCGCCGAAGTCCGCACCGCGTGGCGAGGCGTCCCAACCCGGTGCCACCGCAGGCATGTAGGGCAGGCCCGAACGTTCGGCGAAGCTCGCCCATTGGCTGGCGCGCAGCGTGGCGTACTGCGCATAGTCCTGTTGATACGGTCCTTTCCAATCGGGCAGGAATACGTAGTGGGTGACGCTGTCGAAACCGATTGCGCGCACCAGGGGCAGCGTCTCGGCGTTGGGTTCGATCGCGGCGAGGTGCAGGTCGCGGTGGCCGTGGCTGGCGAGCCAGCGGCGCGCGGCGGTGATCGCGGCGGTGGCGCCGGCGACGCCGAGTTCGCGCACGAAGAAGGTCGAGTCGAAGATCGACAGGTAGCTGCGTCCGGCGACGGTCAGGTAGTTGCGGCGGTGGAAGTAGTCGGTCGCCAGCATCTGCACGAACGCGACGAAGTCGTCGACGTCGCTCGGGACCTCGCGCGAAGGGTCGAGGACCGGCAGGTCGGCGCGCCGCACCGGCAGCACGCGGCGCGGCATGCGGTTGGCCCACATGCAGGCGAACGGCATCGAGTCGGCGTGCGGTCCGGTCAGGAAGCCCTGGTCGAGGCCGGCCTCGAACACCCGCTTGCCGCGGCACCAGAACACCCCGAACACCAACGCGTCGATGCCGTGCGCGCGGGCCAGCGCGATCCGCTGCCCGAACGCGATCGGGTCGCGGTCGTCGTACTCGCCCAGCCTGGGCACCCGCGGCTGCCGGTGGCCGGCGAAGCGCGGCCGGCAGGCGCGGACCAGTTCCCACTCGGTGAACCCCGGGTGGAAGCTGGCGTCGCGCTCGGCGATCGGGTGCCAGCCGGTGTAGACGTACGCGGCGGTGCGCATCGGCTGGATCGTGCCGTGGGAACAGGACTTCGGCGAGCCAGGAGGGCACGGAATCGTTGTCCCCGGGGCGGCGTGGTCGGACAATGGTGGCCGTGGACCCCCGCGACCTGTTCGAGATCCTGGCCCGCGAACACCTCGACGGGGTGCGCGCGTTCCTGCTCGCATCGGTCCGCGACCCGATCGCCGCG
This sequence comes from Planctomycetota bacterium, assembly GCA_036724695.1. GTDB lineage: Bacteria > Planctomycetota > UBA1135 > UBA1135 > UBA2386 > JACKIC01. The sequence goes on along the minus strand of DAIMFJ010000433.1, from coordinate 783 downwards.
GAGGACCTGCTGCAGGAGACCTTCCTGGTCGCCTGGCGCATCCTCGACCGCTACGACCGCAAGCTGCCGTTCGGACCGTGGGTGCGCGGCATCGCCGGCAAGCTGATCCTCAACCACCGCCGCAAACTCGGCCGCAGTCGCATGCTGTACTGCGACGAGGACGTGTTGCTGCATCTCGACGAGGCGTTCGAACGCTTCGCGCGGCTCGACGGCGACACCTTCGACGACCGCCTCGAGGTGCTGCGCGACTGCCTGCAGCGGCTCACCGGGCCGCAGCGCGAGTCGATCCGGTTGCACTACGAACACGGCCTGCACTGCAAGGAGATCGCGGTGCGCCTCGAACTCGGCCTCGAGGCCGTCAAGAAACATCTGCAGCGCGGGCGCGCGGCGCTGCAGCGCTGCTTGAACGTCAAGATCGCCAGCGCGGAGGAAGCATGAGCCGTCCCGAAGACCTGCCCGACCCCGCGCGCCCCGAACCCGACCGGCCCCTTCCCGACCGGCCCATTCCCGACCGGCCCGAACCGGCTGGCGAACTGCCCGAACTGGCGGTGCCCGAGAGCTGGCGCGCGGCCGACGACACGCTGGCCGACGGCAGCGAACCGACCGGGTGGACGGTGCCGCCGGGCAGTGCCCCGTGGTTGGCCGGGCAGCGCTACGTGCATGGCCTGCTGCGGGCGCTGCACAGCGCCGACGCGACGGCGCGCGAGGCGCGCGTGCAGACCTTGCTCGAGCGCATCGGCGCCGAGCGGGCGGCCCCGGCGGCGCGCCCGGGCGGCCGCGTCC
>DAIMFJ010000432.1:0-3582 GCA_036724695.1 Planctomycetota bacterium | reverse complement strand
GGTCGAGGTGCCGCTCCGCGAGCTGCCGACCACCGGCGAACTGCCGCTGCAGGGCGTTCCCGAAGGCGACCACGCGGTGCGCTGGTCGGTCCGCCGCGGCGACGAGGTCCTAGCGGCGCGCGAGCAGGCGCTGTCGGTCGTCGAACGCCTCGACCTGCGCATGGCGGCGCTGCTGCCGCCCAAGGCCGCGAGCGACGACCTGAGCACGCTGGAAGGCGCCACGCTGCCGCTGCTCTTGACCACGCTGACCAACATGCAGCGCGCGCGGCAGGAGGAGACCATGCTGCCGGGCGCGCAGTTGCTGCGGCAGGCCGAAGCGCTGGGCAGCGGCGCGCCGTACTACGGCAAGGACCGCGCCGGCGACTTCCTGGTCCGCATCCCGCTCGGCCGCACCACCGTGCCGGCGCGCCTGTTCGTGCCCGCCGACGCCGGCGCAGCCGCCCGGCCGCTGGTGATTGCCTTGCACGGGGCCGGCGGCAGCGAGAACCTGTTCTTCGACGGCTATGGCGACGGCAAGGTCGTGCGACTGGCCGCCGCGCGCGGCTGGTACGTGGTCGCCCCGCGCAATGGCTTCGGCGGCGTCGCCTGCGACGCACTGGTCGACGCCTTGGCCAGCCGCTGGCCGATCGATCGCCAGCGCGTCGTCGTGGTCGGCCATTCGATGGGTGCCATGCAGGCGATGAGCAATGCCAGCCGCACGCCCGCACGCTTCGCGGCGGTCGCCGCACTCGGCGGCGGCGGCAGTGTGCGCCGCAGCGACGAGCTGACGAAGTTGCCGTTCCTGGTCGGCGTCGGCAGCCGCGACTTCGCCCTCGGCCAGGCCCGGACGCTGCACGGCAGCCTGCAGAAGGCCGCCGCCCCCAGCACGCTGCGCGAGTACCCGGGCGTCGAGCACCTGGCGATCGTGCAGGTGGCGCTCGACGACGTGTTCGCGTGGTTCGACACGATCCTGGGACGAACGCGCTGAAGCCGGAGGTGGTCCGGATCGCGCCGCCTGGCTACCTTGGTGGCCGATGAGCGAAACGCCGGCGCAGCCAGGCACCAGCGAAGCGACCCCACGGCGCCGCTTCGGCCATTTCGAGCTCATCAAGGAACTTGGGCGCGGTGCCCAAGGCGTCGTCTACCTCGCCGAGGACACGCTGCTCGGCCGCCGCGTCGCGCTCAAACTGCTGGTCGGCAGCGGTGCCCAGTCCAAGGAGGTCCGCGAACGCTTCCAACGCGAGGGCAAGATCACCTCGCGACTCAACCACCCCGGCATCTGCGCGCTGTACGAGGTCGGCGAGGTCGAGAACATCCCGTTCCTGGCCATGCAGTACGTCAAGGGACGCACGCTGGCCGAGCTCCTGACCGAGGCCCGCGCCGCGCAGCAGCTCAGCGCCGACAGCGCCGTGCAGACGATCTCGGTGATGGGCCGCAGCAGCAAGGGCGAGATGGAAGACGTCCTGCGGCTGCTCGAGAAGGTCGCGCGCGCGCTGCACGTCGCCCACGAGGCGGGTCTCGTGCACCGCGACGTCAAGCCGCACAACATCATGGTCGCCGAGCAGGGCGACCCGGTGTTGCTCGACTTCGGCCTGGCCCGCGACCTCGACGCCGAAGGCCAGACGCTGACCGCGTCCGGTGCGGTGATGGGCACGCCGGCCTACCTGGCCCCCGAGCAGATCGTCGCCGACCGCGAGCACATCGACCGCCGCACCGACATCTACGCGCTCGGCGTCACCCTGTTCGAGTGCCTGACGCTGCAGCGCCCGTACGACGCGCCGAGCTGGGACCAGCTCTACCACAAGATCCTCGAAGCGGCGGTTCCCAACCCCTGCAAGCTGAACCCGCGCATCCCGCGCGACATCCGCACGGTGATCGAGGTTGCGATGGAGCGCGAATCGCGCCGCCGCTACGCATCCGCGCTGCTGCTCGCCGAGGACCTGCGGCGCGTGCGGTCGTTCGAGCCGATCCAGGCGCAGGCCGCCAACCTGTGGATCCGCCTGCGCAAGTGGGCACGGCGCCGCCCGGGCATCGCGGCGACGGTGACCGCCGCGACGGTTCTGGTCGGCGCTGGCGTCGGCAGCCTCGTCTACCGCGAAGTCGAACAGCAGCGCATGGTCGGCAGCTTCCTGCGCACCGCCGAACAGAAGCTGGCGGCCGGCGAGTTCGCCGCGGCGCGCGAGGCATTGGCACAAGCCCGCACCTGGGACGACGGTTCGGTCGAAGCCGTCGCGATGGTGGCGGTCGTCGACGCCGCCGAACGCACCGCGGCGGCGGCGGCGGCTCGCGAGCAGGCGATGCGCGAGGCGGCGGCGGCTCGCGACCGCAGCCGCGCGGCGATGGCGGCCTACCGGGAGGTGCAGCAGGAACTGGTCGCCGTGCGCACCGAGCTGGCGCGCCGCAGCGACGAGCAGAAGGGCCGCTTCGCGCCCGAAGCGGCGCGGCGCGAGTTCGCATCGCTCGAAGCGCGGCTGGCCGAGCTGGCGGTGCGCGCCAGGCAGCAGATCGCCGCCGCCGAGGACCAGCTGCAGCTCGCAGCCCGCGTCGAAGCCCCGTTCGGCGGCGTCTCGGCAACCACCGAGGAGCAGTTCGCGGACCACTACGTCGAGCGCTGGCGAGAGGCCATGCAGTCCGGCACCGCCCCCGAACAGCAGGTGCTGCAGAACGCCGTCGTGCGCCACGACCGCGACCGGCGCTACGAGCGCGAACTGTTCGGCCGCGGCGAGCTGACGGTCGCCTGTGCCGTGCCCGGCGCCGAGCTGTACCTGTTCCGCTTCGTAGACCACGCCAGCGTGCGCCGTACGCCGGTGGTGCCGCGCCTGGTGCCGGTGCCGACGCGCGGCGTCGACGACACCAGCGCACCCGAGTGGCCATGGCCCGGCGACTTCGTGCCGGGCGATCCCTGCCTCGTGGTGAGCGCGGTCGCCGACGGCTCGCTCGCGGCAGCAGCGGGCTTGCAAGCGGGCGACCTGGTCGTCGCGATCGCCGGCCAACCGGCGACCGGCGTGTTCGTCGGCCGGAACCTGGACACCGCCGAGCCCGCCCTGCACGCCGTGCGCGACGTCGATGGCACGGCGATCGCCTCACCGTTCGATCTGGCGCTGCTGCCCGAAGGCGCCGAACCCCGCCGCGTCGGCATCGCCGGCACCGACCAGCCCCTCGAGATGGCGCAGGCCGCCGCGACGTTCTGGTCGGCAGCGCAGCTGGCCACGGCCGAGGTGCCGGTCGCGCGGCAGCTCGGCTGCCTGCGGGGCGGCCGGTACGTGCCCCTGGTCCTGCCGAGCGGCGTCGGCAGCGGTTTGACCGTCGAAGCCACCGCCTACCCGCTGGTCTGCGGCGATCGGAACCGCATCACCGCCGACACCCCCCTGCCAGCCGAACACGGCTCCTACCTCGTGGTCGCGCGCGCGGCGGGCCACGAGACCGCGCGCCTGCCGACCACCGTGCCGCGGCTCGGCAGCCGGCGCGTGACCGTCGACCTGCTGCCTGCCGCCACGACACCACCAGGCTTCGTGCACGTGCCCGGCGGGCCGTTCCCGCGCGGCCGCGACGAAGCGGCGTTGCAACCCGCCGAGGGCGGCGAATTCGACGTGCCGGGGTTCT
>DAIMFJ010000431.1:0-3588 GCA_036724695.1 Planctomycetota bacterium | reverse complement strand
CGGCAGGCCGGCGGTGACGTCCTCGGCCGGCGCGTTCGGCGTGCCCTGGCTGCCGGCGCTGCCGCCAGCGGCCCTGCCGTTGGCAGCGCTGCCGCCGGCGGCCTTGGCGCTGGCGTCGGCCGGCACCTGCGCCAGCAGCGGCGCCCCGAGGGCCAGGCTGGCGATGCCGAGGAGGGAGAGCGAAGAGGTCTTGCGAGCCACCGCGGGCCGGGTGTGGATGCGCATTTCTGGTTCGGACGGCAGAACGGGGGACGACCAGCCGGCCGGACGGCTGGCTGGCGGGGATCAAGAGGGGATCGAAATCCTAAGCGGGGACCACTGGGGTCTGCCAGGATTGTCGCACCTTCGTCTCCAGCGGGAAGCCCCCCCGCCTGTTGCGCGCGCGGGTCGGCCGCGGCGGGAACGCCTTGGCGACGACCAACCCGCGTTGCCATGGTCGCCGCGGGGCGAACGCTGCTGCGGGGGGCCGGCGGGCGGCCCGCCGGCGTGCTTCAGAACAGCATGCCGTCGCCGGCGCCGAAGAACCGGCGCCCGGCCTTGTCGAGCCCGTCGGCGACCATGTTGGCGAGGTCGGGATCGAATTGCCGCCCGGCCTGGTCGCGGAAGAAGGCGCTGATCTTCGCGACCGGCCACGCCGGCTTGTAGCTGCGTTCTTCGGCCAGGGCGTCGTAGACCTCGGCCAGCACCAGGATGCGCCCGGGCAGTGCCACCTCTTCGCCTTGCAGACCGTTCGGGTAGCCCTTGCCGTCCCAGCGCTCGTGGTGCTGGTAGACCCAGTTGCGCACGTCTTCGTGGTCTTGCAGGCCGGCCAGCACCTCGTAGCCCATGCGCGGATGCCGTTTGACGACTTCCATCTCGTCGGTGGTCAGCGGCCCGGGTTTGGTCAGGATGCTGTCCGGGACGCCGATCTTGCCGATGTCGTGCAGCAGCGCCGCCATGCGCAGCGACGCGCGGTCGGCTTCGCCGACCCCGCAGCGGGTGGCCAGCCGGTCGGTGTAGTCGACGACGCGCGCGGCGTGGCCGCTGGTGGTCGGGTCCTTGATCTCGATCGTGCGCGGCAGCACCGTCGCCATCACCCGGTTGGCGGTCTCGAGTTCGCTGTTGCGGCGCTGCAGGCGGGTCTCGCGGATCAGGCCGGCGCACGAATCGAGCAGCAATTGCGAGTCGACCGGCTTGACGACGATCGCGCTGACGCGGTTCTGCATCGCTTCCTGGGCACGGTCGAAGCTCGGTCGCGCGGTCAGCAGGATCACCGGCACCTGCGGCCGGCAGCGGCTGGCGGCATCGGCCACCGCGAAGCCGAGTTCGCTCTCGCCGAGGTAGAGGTCGGTGAGCACCAGGTCGAACGGCTGCTCCCGCAGGCGCGCGACGCCTTCGCTGGCGCCACAGGCCGTCGTCACGCGGTAGCCGGCGTGCGCGAGCGTGTTGTGCAGACCGAGCAGGACATCGGCTTCGTCGTCGACGAGGAGGACGTGGTGCCGACTTGGATTCCAGTCAGGCGGAATGGCGTTCACGAGCAAGGTGTGGACGAGGAGGGGCGGCGCAGCACTGGACCGCCGGTCGGATGGCGATGCTGTCGACCGCAGTCGCAACATGGCACTCCAGAATCCGGAGGCGAAACTGCGCATTGCCGGAGGTGTAAAGAAGTTTCCATGGCACCGGGGCGATAGCAACGGGAAAACCCTAGGTTCTGGGGATGGATTGTGGAAAGTTTTGCGCCTAGCTGGCATGGAAGTTGTCGGCGCGCTGGGTCCGTCGCGGCATGCCTGGCATGCTGGCGCCGCTTCGTGGTGGTGCCCGGACCGGGCTTTGCCCACAATCGCCCGACCCATGTCCGACGCGATCCAACGCACGGTGCCTGCCAGCCACGCCGGGGCGCGGCTCGACGTGTACCTCGCCAGCCAACCCGAGATCGGCAACCGATCGCGCGCCCGCGACCTGCTCGATGCCGGCCTGGTCGAGGTGCCCGGGCACCGGCTGAAGGCGGGGTTGCCGGTGGTTGCGGGCATGGTCGTGCAGTTCCGGCTCGCCGTGCCGGTCGACCGCGATCCCCTCGTGCCCGATGCGCCCCTGCCCGAGGTACCGATCCTGTACGAGGACCGTTGCCTGGTCGCGATCGACAAGCCCGCCGGGCTGACCGCGCACCCCCCGGAGGATCGCCGGTTCGCGGAACACACGGTGGCCAGCTGGGCGCAGCATCGCTACGGACCACTGCCGTACGCCGACGACGAACGGCGCCCCGGCATCGTGCACCGCCTCGACCGCGACACGTCGGGAGTCATGGTGGTGGCCCGGACCGAGCCGGCGTTGGCGTTCCTGAAGGCGCAGTTCAAGCTGCGCACGGCACAGAAGGAGTATCGCTGCCTCGTCTACGGGGCACCGCGCTTCCAGTCCGACTGGATCGAGAAGGCGATCGCCAGCGATCCCCGGCATCCCGACCGCATGACCACCGTCGACGAAGGGGGGCGTGAGTCGTCGACGTACTACGAGGTGCTCGAGCGGTTCGCCGGCTTCACCTACGTGAAGTGCCTGCCGAAGACCGGTCGCACCCACCAGATCCGCGTGCACATGACGGCGATCGGCCACTCGCTGGTCGGCGACCGCGTCTACAAGTCGCGCAGCCGCCAGCACGAGCACCTGCCGGCCGACGCGCCGGATCCCGGGCGGCACTGCCTGCATGCGTTCCGCCTCGCGTTGCCGCATCCCGAGACCGAGGAGTCCATCGAGTTCGAGGCGCCGTTGCCGGCCGACTTCGCGGCCCTGCTCGACTGGTTGCGCAGCCACCGCCGGCTCTGACGCCAGCGCGGCTGCGGCCCGAGGAATCGGACGTGCCAGCGGCGTCGGCTGCGGTACGTTCTGGCGCCATGCAGAGCCGTTGGAACGACGCCGACGCGGCCGCCGCGATCCGCCGCCATGCCGAGGCCGGCGAGGACGTCGCGCTGCGGGTCTACACCTCGCAGTTGATCGGCAGCGACAGCCAGCTGGTGCTGCACGGCGGCGGCAACACGTCGGTCAAGACCACCGCCCGCGACCTGCTCGGGCGGTCGATCGCCGTGCTGCACGTCAAGGGCAGTGGCAGCGACCTGGCCAGCGTCGCGCCGCGCGACCTGCCGGCGGTGCGCCTGCAGCCGCTGCTCGAACTGCGCGCGCTGCCGACCCTGGACGACCGCGCGATGGTGTCGGCGGTGCGCGGCGCGCTGCTCGACAGCGACGCGCCGAATCCGTCGGTCGAGGCCCTGCTGCACGCGTTCCTGCCGCACAAGTTCGTCGACCACACGCATGCCGACGCGATCCTGGCGTTGACCGACCAGCCTGATCCGGCGATGCACGTGCAGGCGGCGTTCGGCGACGACGTCGCCCTGCTGCCGTGGATCATGCCGGGCTTCCCGCTCGCCAAGGCGGTCGCCGACGCGTTCGAGCGGCAGCCGCACGTGCAGGGCGTCGTGCTCGCCAAGCACGGGCTGTTCACGTTCGGCGACGACGCCAGGACCAGCTACGAGCGCACGATCGCCCTGGTCGACCGGGCCGAACGCCACCTCGCCCGCCAGCTCGGCGACGGCATGCTCTATTTCGAGACGCACGACTTCC
>DAIMFJ010000430.1:0-3628 GCA_036724695.1 Planctomycetota bacterium | reverse complement strand
CTGCTGGGACTCGGCCGACATCAGGCTGCCGATCAGCTCCTGCAGCGTCGCGGCGGCCTCCTCGAACGTCTGCGCCGCGGTCTCGTCGTCGCATTCGTCGCCGAGCTGTTGCACGCGGTAGGCCTGTTCGTCGATCCGGCCCAGGCACTGGCCGAGCAGCGAAGTGAGGCGATCGACGTCGGTCTCGCGGTGGGTCATGGCGCTGCCGCTGTATCGACCAGCGGTGCTCCCGACCTGAGACCACGCGCGCAGGGTGATGCCGCTCAACCGCCGGCGGCTTCGGCTTCGCCCGTCGCAGCGGGCGGCGCCACGCTCGGCGCCTCGGCGACCGGTGCTTCCGGCGGGTTCGTCGCCGCGGCCGCCGCTGGCGGGGCCATGCCCAGCATCTGCACGAACTCGGCCGCGAACGCCTCGTAGTCGCGCGCCCCGTTGCTGTCCGGCGCGTGCTCGAAGATCGTCCGGCCGAAGCTCGGGGCCTCGGCCAGTTTGACGTTGTTGCGGATCCGCGCCTTCGCCAACAACGCCCCGAAGTGGGTCTCGATCTCGCGCAACACCTCGGTGCTCAGGTTGGTGCGCGCGTCGACCATGCACGGCAGCACACAGCCGATCTGCAGCTGCGGGTTGAGCCGCTTCTGCACCAGCTGGATGACCTCGACGAGCTTGGCCATGCCCTGCAGCGACAGGTACTGGGCCTGCATCGGGATCAGCACGCGGTCGGCGGCGACCAGCGCGTTGGCGCTCAACACGCCGAGCGACGGCGGGCAGTCGAACAGCACGAAGTCGAACGGCGGCGCCGGCTGGTAGGCCTCGAGGGCTTCGCGCAGGATCGTCTCGCGGCCGATGCGGTTGGCGAGCACCTGTTCGACCCCGGCCAGCGAGGTGTCGCTCGGCACCACGAACAGGCCCGGCTGGGCCGTCGCCTGCACCAGTTCGACGAGCGGCTGGTCCTCGACCAGCAGGTTGGTCATCGTGTGGCTCTCGAGGTCGGGCCGCTTGTCGACGTGCACCGTCAGGTTGGCCTGCGGGTCCATGTCGAGCAGCAGCACCCGATACCCCATGCGGGCGAGTGCCGCGCCGAGGTTGGTCGTCGTGGTGGTCTTGCCGACGCCGCCCTTCTGGTTGATGACCGCGATGCGTTGCATGGTGCGAGCCAGGGTACTCGCTCCGGCGCGGACTTTCAGCCGCACAGACCTTCCGCCGGCCAGCCCGTCAGCCGAACAGGGCCGCCAGGTCGCGAACCGGCAGCGGGCCGTCGACGACGAACGCCTCGGCGGACTGGCAGCCGATCTGCGCGCCGTAGAAGCGGTCGCGGACCTCGGCGCGTTCGCGCACGTCGAAGCCGGCGACCAGGTGGCCGCGGTCCGGGGGGTTCAACTGCGAACGGTAGCAGCGCAGCACCGCGTCCTTCCGGGCGGCGACGGCCTGGATGTCCACGCACAACGAGGGCGCGACGGCGCGGTTGCCGGGATAGCGCAAGAACAGGCGCGGGCGTTGCGGTGCACCGAGATCCGGGCGGTGGTTGCGCAACCCGGCCAGGAACCAGGCCTTGCCGGCGAGTTCGGCGACTGCGATGTGGTCGGGGTGCACGTCGGCCGGATGCGGTGCGAGCAGCACCTTGGGTTGCGCGGCGCGCAGTGCGGCGACCAGCAGGTCGACCGCCGCGTCGGTGACGGCGACCTTGGTGTCGGGCAGGGCGAGGTTGTGCCGCGCCGCGAGGCCGAGCAGCACGGTTGCCTCGGCGGCCTCCTGGGCGCGCTCGGCAGCGGTGCCGCGCGAACCCATCTCCCCGCGCGTCACGTCGAGCACCGCCGCGCGCAGACCGCGGTCGACGGCCAGCAGGATCGTGCCCCCACAACCGATCTCGACGTCGTCGGGGTGCGGGCCGATCGCCAGCAGGTCGCAGGGGACGAAGTGGGGCATCGGGGGTGCGGTTGGGCGGGTTGGAACGGAACGGTCCGGCGGTCCGTTCAGAGTTCGAGCACGGTGTGTTCGATCCGGAACGGGTCGGCGGCGGCGATCACCGCGTCGGCGAGGCCGGGTCCGAAGCTGACCAGGTACGACAGTGGGCCGAGGACGCGTTCCTGGAAGCGGCTGCGCGGCCGCAGCGAACTGCACAGCCGCCGCAGCTGGCGGATGCCGGTGCCTTCGCGGTTCTGGCGCGCGTTGCGCACCTTGGAGAGCAGGCGCTCGATCTCCTCCTGGATCTTGCTGCGGGCGCGGTCGAGCGCGCCGAGCATCGAACTGTCGAGGGCGGCCAGGCTCTTCTCGAGGCCGTCGAGTTCGCTGCGCAGCCGCGCCAGCAGGTCGTCGAGCTGGTCTTCGACGTTGCTGCCGTCGTCGCTGGTCAGCAGCCGTTCGGCGAGTTTCTCGGCCGGTTGGTCGAGATCGGGCAGGTCGAGGCCGAAGCGGTTCAAGAGCCGCTGCAGCGACGGTTCGACCAGCGTCAGCGACGCACGCGGCACCAAGACCGGCATCGGCACGCCGAGCAGCCGGTACAGCGGCGTCACCGCCGCGAGGTAGGCGAGTTCGCCCGGCCCGACGACGAACGCGATGGTCGGCAGGCACGCGTCCTGCCACAAGGGGCGCAACAGCACGCCGGGGCTGAGGTCGGGCGCGCGGCCGGCGGCTTCGCCGTCGGCGAGCGGCTCGCGTTGGCCACCGACGAGCTGGAACATCATCGTCGTCGCCGGATCGAGCGTGACGTCGATGCCGACGTCGCCGAGGTCGTCGCAGGTCTGCTTGACCTTGTCGCGGATCGCGTTCGACTTCTCCCACCACCTGGCGAGCGGTTCGAACGCCGCCGGCGGCAGGTCGCGCGGCTCGATGACCAACAGGCCGTGCTTGCCGAACAGTTCGAACAGCACACGCGCCTGCTGCGCGCCGAACGTGTCGTTCGCCGAGCGCGGTTTGAGCATCGCCAGTGCCCATTCGCGGAACTCGGTCGCCGGCAGCAGCGGGTCGAGCTCGGCGAGCAGTTTGTCGAGTTCGCGACCGATCGCGATGTTGCGCAGCGGCTCGTTGGTGCGGTCGACGTCGACGCGGAACCGCTGCACGTCCTGCGCCTGGTTGACGACGAACAGCCGGTTGGCTTCGTCGAGGTCGTGGTCGTCGCTGTGGTTCCAGAACACCGGCACCGCCTCGACGCCGCTGCCGCTGGCGTTGATCTCCTGGCAGAGCCGGATCGCGGTCGCCGCCTTGTGCAGCGTGAACAGCGGGCCACCCATCAGTCCAGGCTGTTGGCCGGTCACGACGACGTGCACCTTGGCGTCGAGCAGGCGATCGGCGCTCTGGTGCACCTCGGTCGGCGCGCCGTGCTTGTCGGCGTAGGCGTGCAAGGCCGCGACCAGCGCCTCGCGGGGCAGCAGCCGGCCGGCCCCGGTCGGCGCGCGTTTGAGCAGTTCCTGGACCGAACGGGCGCGCATGCCGAGGAAGCGGCCGAGGTCGCGGTCGTCCTCGAGGTAGCGCTGGTGGACCTCGGACGTGCCGAGGCGGCGGAAGGACAGGTGGCGGACGGAGGTCATCGTTGCTGGGACCGCGCGACGGCGTTGCAGTCACGGGCGAATTGGGCGGCGGCGGCTTCGAGCCGCTGCAGCCAGTCGGCGTCACCGGGCGCGAAAGCCTGCATGAC
>DAIMFJ010000429.1:0-3647 GCA_036724695.1 Planctomycetota bacterium | reverse complement strand
GGCCGCCTTCGCGGCCGCGCAGAGCCTTCGAGAGGTTTCTCTCTCAGGCTCTGAGCAACACGGACTGCCCGGTCCGCGGTCACCGAAGGTCGGCGCCGTGCACGGTCAACTGCGGGAACGGGATCGGCAGACGATGGCGTGCCGCAGCGGCGACCAACTGTTCTTGGATCGCCGCGCGCACTTCGAAGAAGCGCGGTGCAACGGCGCCGTCGAAGTGGACCACGGCCTCGAATTCCAGGGCACTCTCGCTCGCCTGGGCCATTCGAACCACGACCCCGGCAACGCCGCCTTCGGGCAGGCGGACAGCGAGGCCAGCCCGCAGTTCCTCGGCCAACTGGTTGGCGAGCGCGTCCGTGCCGCGGGCCAGCAGCGCGTAGTCGAGCCGCAAGCCACCCAGTAGCGAGAATCCCGCCGACAGGTTGCGCGGTTTCTGGCGCAGGAACTCGGCGGTCGTGTAGGTGCGCGCGGCGTCGTAGTCGGCGACCACGACCACCTGCGGCGTCTGGGTGACGACCGGGCCGACGACGCCGTCGGCCAGCTGCACGACGTCGCCACGCCGGCAGGGAAACCATGGCTCTCCGTCGCCGTTCGGCCGACTGTAGCGCGACACCAGTTCGCGCACCGGCAGACGCAACCGACCGCCCTGCAGGTCGGGGTTCTCGAGCCACGCGTACAGCCGCAGCGCGGCGACGCGGTAGGGGATGCCGTCGACGACCAGGCGTTCGCCCTCGCGGACGGCGCCGACGTTCAACAACAAGCGGCACTGCTCGAACAACTGCGGGGCGGTGCGCACCAGCAGCCAGCCGGTGCCGAGCAGGAACACGATGCCGATCGCGAGCAGCAGCCAGTCGTTGCGCGCGTACGGCACGACGATCATCGCGGCCAATGCGACCAGCACGATCAAGGTCTGGGCCAACAGGTCGACGAGCCGGTGCGCGAAGGTCTGGCCGTGCACGAGTGGCTGCAGCAACCGGCGGCGGATCCAGCGCAGCGTGCCGAACGTCAGCGAGAACACCAGCACCGCCAGCAGCAGGCTGAGGCCGCTGTTCTCGAGGAAGCGCCCGGCACCCTGCCAGACACTGGTCCACAGCGAGGGTTGCGCCTCCGCACGGGCGCTCAGCCGCGATTGGAGCACCAGGATGTCGCGGCGCAGCTTCTGCAGCAGCGGTTGCCAGCGCTCGCGCAGTTCGCGCTCGGCTTCGCCGCGGGCGGCACTGCCGGCGGGCAAGGCGTCGCGGGTGCGCTCGGCCTGGCGCAGGGCCGCCTCGGCAGTGCGCTGGCGCTCGAGCAGCAGGTCGATGTCGCGGCGCAGTTCGGCGATCTGGCGCGGCCCTTCGGTCGCCGAGCGGATCGCGGTCAGCAGCGGTCGCACCAGGTCGACCACCTCGTCCTCGAGGTGGAAGCTCTGTGCCGAAGGCTGCTCGAACTCGCGCACGTCCAGACGCGTCGCCAGGTTGGCGAACTGCCACTGCAAGGCCTCGCGTTCGGTCGCCGCCGCACTCGCGGCGGCCAGGTCCTGGCGGGCCAGCGCTTCCTGTTGGCGAAGCCGCAACTCCTCGAGGGACGCCGCCAGCCGTTCGAGGGCCTGCTGGGTGATCGGATCGAGCGGCGCGTCCTGGGAGCGCTGCACCGCCGGCGGATTCTGGGGGCCGGGCTGGGGAACCTCGGACTGGGCGGCCGGGCGGAGGCCGGCGCCCAGGGCTGCGAGCGCGAACAGGGCGGCGCGGAGCATGGCGCAAGGCTACGCGATCCTCGCACCAGCTTCGATTGGACTTCGGCCGGACGGTTGTCCACCATGGCCCGGCGATGAGCCAAGCCATCTCCACCAAGCCGCCGGGCGGCATGCGCGACTTCCTGGCCGACGACGTGGCGCGGCGCCGCTTCGTGCTCGGCGTCGTGCAGCGGGTCTACGAGTCGTTCGGGTTCGTGCCGCTCGAGACCCCGACGATCGAGAACCTGACCACGCTGCTCGGCAAGTACGGTCCGGAGGGCGATCAGCTGCTGTACCGGATCCTGCATCGGCGCGAGAAGCTCGAACGGGCGCTGCAGGCCGGTTCGCCGACCGAACTGGATCTGGCCGACGAAGGACTGCGCTACGACCTGACGGTGCCGCTGGCGCGGGTGGTCGCCAACTACCGCACGCTGCCGGCCTACTACAAACGCTACGCGATCCAACCGGTGTGGCGCGCCGACCGGCCGGGCAAGGGCCGCTTCCGCGAATTCTACCAGTGCGACGTCGACATCACCGGCGCCCGCGACCGGCTCGCCGACGCCGAGGTCTGTGGGGCGGTGGCGACGGTGCTGCAGGAACTCGGCTTCGCCGACTTCAAGATCCTCGCCAACCACCGCGAACTGCTGCGCGCGCTGGTCGCCGCGGCCGGCATTCCGGCCGAGCAGGAAGGCCAGGCCCTGATCGTGCTCGACAAGCTCGACAAGATCGGTCGCGAGGGGGTGGTCGCCGAGTTCGGTCAGAAGGGCCTCGGCGAGGCCGCTGCCACCAGCCTGCTCGATCGGCTCGACGCGGTGCGCGCCGATGGTGCCCTGGCGCAACTGGCGGCGGGTGGGTCGGGCGAGGCGTTCGTCGCCGGCGCGAGCGACCTGCAGACCTTGTTCGCGGCGGCGGCGGCCGGCCCGGCTGGCCCGCACCTGGTGTTCGATCCGACCCTGGCCCGCGGGCTCAGCTACTACACCGGGCCGATCTTCGAGATCGCCGTGCCTGGGCTCGGCGGCTCGATGGGGGGTGGCGGGCGCTACGACAACCTGATCGGCATGTTCGGCAAGCAGCAGATCCCGGCGGTCGGGTTCTCGCTCGGCCTCGAACGGGTGCTGCTGGTGATGGAGGAACGGGGCATGTTCCCCGACCTGGGCGTCGGGCCGCAGGTGCTGCTGTGCCGCTTCCCGGACGTCCCCGGCGCGGCCTCGGTCGCGGCGGCGACCGCCTTGCGGAAGCAGGGCCTGCGGGTCGAGGTGTTCGCCGAACCGGCCAAGCTCGGCAACCAGCTGCAGTACGCCAGCAACCTCGGGGCGCCGTTCGCGGCGATCCTCGGCAGTGCCGAGGTCGCGGCCGGCACGATCGCACTCAAGCACCTGACCTCGGGCGACCAGGTCACCGTGCCGCTGGCCGAGGTGGCGGACGTCGTGCGGCGCCGCGGCAGCTGACGCAAGGCAGGTTCAGCGCCCTGCGCCAGCCGCCATCTCGGCGGATCCGTTCGGCAGGATCCCCGGCAGCGGCGCTGCCCGGTCCGGGAACGCCGCCACGAAGTCCTCGCCGAGCAACGCCGCCACCGAGGCCGCGACCATCGCCTGGGTCACCGCCACGTCGGCGCGTACGCCCAGCGCTGGCGTGTCCGGTCCGAGCACGGCGATCCAGATCTCCTCGGCGCCGTCGACCTTGGCGTTGTGGTCGGTCCAGTCGCGTGCGCCGCGGCCGCGGCCGTGGTCGACGGTGACCAGCAGCGAGGTCTTGCCGCGATACTGCGGGTCCTGCTGGGCGGTCGCCCACAGGTCGGCGATCATCTGGTCGGCGATTCGCGCGGTCTGCAGGTACAGGTCGTACCGGCGACCGTGTGCCCATTCGTCGGTCTCGCCGAGCGCCAGGTAGAAGACGCGCGGCTTCTTCTGCACGAAGTACTCCTTGGCGCGTGCGT
>DAIMFJ010000428.1:0-3659 GCA_036724695.1 Planctomycetota bacterium | reverse complement strand
GGCAGGCCGTGGCGCACCGCGATGCCGACCGCCAGCAGGTAGTCGCGCAGCGCGACACCGCTGGCCGGGGCCAGGCCGATGCGCACGCCGGCCGCGGCCGCCTGGGCCGCCGCTTCGGGTCGCGGGTCGAGGGTCTCGGCGAGGCGGTCTTCACCGCCGCCCTCGACCTGCCCGAACTTCACCGGGATGCGGAACACCGCGCCGACGCCCTGGGTCGCCGCGAGCTTGGCGACGCTGGCGATCTGTTGCGGATCCTCGAGCAGCATGCGCACGCCGAGTTCCTGCTGGAACTGCAGCGCGCGGCGCACGTCCTGGGCGCGGAACGCCGCGGCGCGCACCGGCAACTTGCCGGCGACGACGTCGGCGAGGGCGGCCTCGTCGTAGCGGTTCTCGGCCGAGCCTTCGCCGTTGGCGCCGGTGTCGGCGTCGGTGGCCTGCTGCAGCAGCGCGCGCAGTTCGGCGAGCACCGAGATGCGGCCGGTCGGCGTCTGGATGCGCGACTGCTCGAGCGGTTCGTCGCTGGTCGGGTGCGGCACCGGCTCGAACACGCGCGGCGCGCGCACCGCACTGTCGGTGAAGTCGATGCGCAGCGAGTTGTTCTCGGTCAGCACGCGCGCGACGAGGTCGCGACCGGCGAGCTTGACGACGGCACCCTGGCCCGACACCAGGCGCAGCCGCCCGGGCGACAGGTACGCGGTGGTCACGCCGCCCGACAGGGCGCTGAGCCACTTGCGGTCGAAGTCGAACGAGTCGACGGCCAGCGCCTCGGGCGTGACCTGGTACTCGGAGTGGGGGGCACCCGACTGGTGGGTGGCGGCGGCGAGGTGGCGGGGCATCACGACCTTGTCGCGCGCGTCGACGATGGCCACGCCACTGGCCGGCGCGTCCTTGCCGATGCCGACGATCTTGCCGTCGCGGACCAGCAGCCACGCGTCGCGCAGCTCGGTGGTGCCGTCGCCGACCAGCAGCGTGCCGCAGCGCACCGCGAACTCGCGGTTCGGCGCCTGCGCCGCCGCTGCGGCCGCCAGGGCGGCGACCGCAAGCAGGCCGTGGAGCCAGCGGGAGGAGACGGTGCCCATCACTTGCCCTCGGTCTTCTGGTTGGAGCTCTCGGCCGGCTTGGCCTGCCCGGCGGGAACGGTGCCGGCGGGTTCGGTGCCGGCGGGCGCCGGCTCGCTGGCCTTGTCCTTCGGCGCCTCGGCCGCCTTGGCCGGCGGGGCCAGCAGCAGCTGCAGGCGCGGGTCCTTGCTGCGTTCGTAGACGACCTGGCCTTCGAGCAGCACGGTCTCGACCCAGCTGGTCGCCAGCAGCGGATCGCCGCTGAGCACCTGCAGGTTGCCGAGCTTGCCCTCGGCGATCGAGCCGACCTGATCCTGCAGGCCGAGCAACTTCGCCGGTACGACGGTCAGCGACTCGAGCGCCTTCTGGCGATCGACGCCGTTGCGCACCAGCGTGCCGAGCTGCCACCACGGGTAGCTGCCGGGCCCACCGGTCGCCAGCGAGATCGCGAACGGCACGCCGGCGTCGGCCAGCTGCTTGGCCGGACAGTGCCTGGTCTCGACGTTGGTCTCGGCGTCCTTCTCGGTGTACTCGAGGGTTTCGTCGAGCACGACCGGCACGCCGAGCTTGGCCAGCGCCGCGACGCCTTCGTCGATGTTGGCGCCGAGCAGGTAGACCAGGTCGAGTTCCTGGCCGAGCCGCATCGCCTCGTCGATCTCGGCCGCGCTGGGCACGAACAGCCAGCCCTTGGCCTTCTTCTGCACGAGCGCGATCGCCGGCTTCCTGGTGCGGTCGAACTCCTCGGTCCACTCCTTGTCCTTGGCGATCGCGCCGGCCGCCTTCTCCTTGTCGAACTCGGCCTTGCGGCGGTCGAAGTCGGCGACGTACTCGCGCACGTCCTCGATCGCGCGGCGCATGCGGCGGATCTGCTGCAGGCGACCGCCGCCCGACGACAGCAGCGACATCTTGACGCCGGTGTTGCCGCCGACGGCCATGTCCTCGATCGTGCGGCCGTACGGGCGCACGATCAGGCCCTGGCCGCCGAGCAGCGTCTGGTTGCCGGGCAGCACGTGGATCGTGCCGACGCCGTTGCGCAGCGCCTCCTCGAAGAACGCGCTCGACGGGTCGATCGCGTCGGCGACCGACAGCCACGGCACGTTCTGCATGTTCTCGGTCATGCCGCGGTTGCCGCTCTGCGAGTGCGCGAGCACCCAGGTCGGCAGCACCACCTTGTCGCTGGCGTCGACGACCTTGGCGGTCCACGGGATCTCGACCTCGCCGGCCTTGGCGACCTTGGCGATGCGGCCGTTCTGGATCAGGATCACGCCGTTGTCGAGCGTCGGGCCGCTGATCGTGAGGATCTTGCCGGCCTTGACGGCGACGACGTCCTGGGAAGCAGCCGGAACCGCGAGGGCGGCAGCGACGGCGACGGTGAGGAGATTCCTGTTCATCGGAAGGCGAGCACTCATCGGGATGCGGGCACGGGGATGCCGTCGATGTGGACCGACTCGGCGACGGCAGCCGGGTCGAGCGGATCGTGGGACCAGACGACGAAGTCGGCGTCCTTGCCGGCGGCGAGGCTGCCGACGCGCTGGTCGATGCCGAGCAGTTGCGCCGGGCGGATCGTCACCGCGTCGAGCGCCTGTTCGGCGGTGAGGCCGAACCGGACCGCGAACATCGCCTCGCGCACGAGGTCGAGGGCGGCGGCGTTGGTGCCGGTGGTGACGACGAACGGCACGTTGCGCTGCGCGAGCAGTGCCACGGTGTGGAAGCGCGGCTGGCTGCCGGCGCCACCGCCGCGGCCGACCACGTTCTCGGCGCTCGGCGCGCCGAGCAGCACGGTGACCTTGGCGGCGGCGATCTCGTCGATCGCGGCGTGGGCGTCCTGCGCCTCGTCCAGCACGGTCTTGTAGCCGAACTCCTCGGCCAGCCGCAGCGCCGTGCGGATGTCCTGTTCGCTGCGCGCGGTCGTGTAGGCGACCAGTTTGCCCTGCAGCACCTTGGTCAGCACCTCGGTGGCGACGTCGCCGCCCTGCGGGCCGGCTGCGGCGGTGCGTTCGAGCGCTTCCTTGGCGTCGTAGAAGGCCTTGCGCACCTCCCAGACGACGCCCATGCGGGTCGTCGGGCGGCGGTAGTACATCGAATCGACGCGGCCGCCGCGGATCGCGCGGTTGCCGCGCGACGGGTCGCTGCCCATCGTGATGCGCAGGCTGACCTCGTCGGCGAGCAGCGTCGGGCCGTCCTTGCCGTCGCGCGTCTTGACGACGCAGCCGAGGCCGCCGATCACGTTGCTGGTGCCCGGCATGGCGTGGACCGTCGTCACGCCGGCGGCGCGCGCGTTGCGCACCGCGTCGCGCTGCAGGTCGACGCTGTCGAGCGCGCGTAGGTGCGGGGTGACCTCGCTGCTCTGTTCGTTGGCGTCCTCGTCGCCGATCGCGCCGGCGAACGACGCGTCGATCAGCCCCGGGGTGATCGTGCGGCCGGCGACGTCGACGACCTTCGCCCCGTCCGGGATCTTGGTCGCCGGTCCGCCGACGGCGAGGATCTTGCCGCCCGACACGATCAGCACGCCCTGTTCGATCGCCGGCTTGCCACCCGGCAGGATCCGCGCGCCCTGGTAGACGACGGTGCCGTCCTGGGCGGTGGCGACGAGGTGCAAGG
>DAIMFJ010000427.1:0-3670 GCA_036724695.1 Planctomycetota bacterium | reverse complement strand
ATGGGGGCCGTCGCGACGCACGAGAGCGAACGGTTGTTCCGCGAGAACCGCTACGACGAGTACCTGCACTTCCACGGTCTGTCGGTCGAAGGCGCCGAGGCGCTCGCCGAGTACTGGCACAAACGCATGCGCCAACAGCTCGGCATCGCCCACGAGGACGCCGCCGACGTCGACGACCTGTTCAAGCAGAAGTACCAGGGCAGCCGCTACTCGTTCGGCTACCCGGCCTGCCCGAACCTCGAGGACCAGCAGAAGCTGCTGCCGCTGCTCGAGGCGTCGCGGATCGGCGTCGTGCTGAGCGAGGAGTTCCAGCTCGTCCCCGAACAGTCGACCAGCGCGGTGATCTGCCACCACCCGGCGGCGAAGTACTTCAACGTGTCGGTGACGACGTAGCGCGGTGACGAGGTGGCGGGCGCCCGCCGCTCAACTGCGCTCGATCTTGATCACCTCGACCGGGCAGTCCTTCGCGGCCTGCTCGATGTCGTCGGCCTGCCCGGTGAAGTGGCGCGCTGCATCCGGCTTGACGACGCAGTCGGCGCCGTCCTCGACGAGGAACACGTCGGGAGCGATGTCCTGGCACAGCTGGCAGCTGATGCAGCCGGCTTCGATCCAGACCTTCTTGATGGGGGCGGTCACTTGGGGGCGAACAGTCTACCCACCCTTCTTGGGCGCCGCCGCAAGAGCTTTCAACACCGCGTCCGGATCGAGCTGCACCTGGTACGTGCCGGTCGCCATCGACACCGCCTGCGGCGCGAGCGGCAGGGGGACCGTCTGGCGGTCCTTGCGCGCCTGCAGCCGGATGCGTTGCGGGACCTCGCCGACCGCCAGCTCGACGCGCCCGTCCGCGACGACCGACCAGCTGGTCGGGGGGCCGATCAGGTTGGCGATCGGGCCGGAGCTCCATTCGGAGTGGAAGTGCCGCGCATCGAGGTTCGGCTGTTCTTCCAGGCTGGCGTGCAGGACCCAGCCCTTGGGCCAGTCGGGGAGCGTCGGCAGCGTCAGCGTCACCGTCGGCCAGGGCACCATGCGCACCACGAGTGGCGCACCGTTGCACAGGAAGCGCAGCGGCTGGTAGCCGCGGAACGCCGCCAACAGCACCCCGCTCCACAGGTCCAGCGGCTTGCCATCGGCCCCGAGCAGGGCCAGCTGCTGCAGGCGCAGCACGGTCGTCAGGTCGATGTCGACGAGCCGCGGGTCGGGCGGCTGCGTGGCGGGCACCGCGACGTCGTCGATCGCCACCAGAGGCTCGGGAAAGCCGGTCGTGCGCAGCTCGACCCGGTAACGCCCCGGCGACAGCGCCCGCCAGGTCAGCTGCTGCCGCCCACCCGCGCCGCGGCTGGCGGTCTGCAAGCTGCTGGCGGCGATCGCACTGGTCGGTTCCTGGGCCGAGACGTTCGGCACCAGTTTGCCCTCCAGGCTGGTGCGACCCCCTTCGGGCAGCAGGACGCTGAGCGCCAGCATGCCGCCGGAACGCAACGGCACCGTCAGATCCTTGGTGCCGAGCGCGAACTCGATCGGCTCGGGCCGCTGCAGGTCGGTGGTGTACAGCTGCAATCGGTACCGGCCGGGCTCGGCGACGCCGCGGACCTCGAAGCGGCCGTCGGCGGCGATCTGCGGCATCGTCAGGTTGGCATTGCGCCAGCGATCCGGGGCGTCCTCACGCGGCTCGTGCCGTTCGATCTGCGGGTGCAGCTCCGGTTTGGCCGGCACGCCGTCGACGGTGAATCGGCCGGCGACGACCAGCGGGTCTCGATCGAGCACGAGGTCGCCCACCTGCTCGATGCCCGGCCGCAAGGTGCGGCCGGGTGCGCGCGCGATGCGCTGGCCGTGGGACTCGTCGACGACCCGCGCGACGATCCCGTCGACCTTGTCGTCGTTCTCGGTGCTGGCCGGGCCGGCGAGCATCTGGAACCTGCCGTCGGCATCGGTGCGCAGGTTGCGCTCGCCGCCGAACCGCCGCCCGAGCAGGCGGATCTGCACGTTGGTGTCGGCCAGCGGTTGGCGCTGTTCGTCGAGGATCCGGCCAGCCACTTGGATGTCCTTCTGGCCGGGGGCGAGCACGACCTCGACCTCGAGCCCCGCCGCGGCCGGGCCGAACACCTCGTTGTTCAACCAGCCGCCCTGGCTCATCGCACTGACGTGGAACTGTTGGCCGAGCGGCACGTACCGGAAGCGGGCCCAGCCGTCGGCGTCGAACCGGGCGTGCAGTTGGGCGCGATCGACCTCGGGTCGGCCTTCGGACTTGCCGCGCAACCAGATGCCGTTCAGCTCGGGGTTCGGATCGGGCGCGACCGTGCGCACCCGCAAACTGCCGGTCGGTGGCAGCCGCAGGGTCAGCAGTTCCTGCGCCGGCGGATCGAGCACGATCGGGTCGGTCTCGCCGACCACGAACGGCAGCAACGCGGCCAGTCGCCAGGTCCCGCCGCGTTTGGTCGATTCGGCGTGGAATCGACGCAGATGCTGCGCATGCGGGATCTCGGCGATGCCGTCGGGCGCCATGCTCAACGTCTCCGGGCCCCAGCGGCGCAGCCGCTGCGGTCTGTCCTTGGCGTCGAAGATCGCGATGCCGACCGGCACGCCGACCGCCGGTTCGCCGGTCGCGGTCAGCACCTGCACGCGCAGCGCGTGGTCGCTCTCGATGGCGATCTGGAAGCCGTCCTTCGGTGCGAGCTGGTCGCGGTCGAGCCGGGCCGTGCCGTAGCGGTCGTCGGCGCGCGCGAACGCCCACGTGCCGCGCGCCTGCTGGATCCGGGCGATGCCGCGCTGGTCGGCGGTGGTCGTCCAACCGAAGGCCAGGGCGACCGCCTCGTGGTCCTCGGTGAAGCCATACGGATGCGGCAGCAGTTCGGGCCGCTTCTGCAGTTCGTCGCCGATCCGCTGGTCGTACCAACCGACGGTCGCCCCGGGCACCGGCTGCTTGCTGGTGGCGTCGACGACCCGCACCTCGATCCACCGCGCATCGTCGGGCGGTGGCAGCAGGCTCTGGCGCAGCACGACGGCGTCGCGTTCGGCGACTTCGGTCGGTGCGGGCGCGCCGGGTCCATCGACCGTTGCGTCGACCGCGGTGCCGCTGGCCACCGCTGCGGGATCTTCGCCAGGTGCGGTGACGTCGGCAGGGGGCGGCAGGGTGGGTTCGCCGCCGCCCTGCCAGGCGAGCCAGGCAGCGGCGCCGACCAACAGGAGCATGGCACCGACGGTGAGCGCTGCGCGGTTCATTGGGCCTCCAACGGGCTCGCCATGATATCGGTGCGCCGCGAATCGGATGTATCAGGCATGTCCCGCAGGCCGGAAATGCCCGAGTTCTCCGCGATTTCCCGCAACGGCGCGTCGGTCAGCGCGCTGTAGCCGGTTCGGCCAGGACGCGCCGCAGCGATTCGGCGTCGAGCTGCACGCCCCACGAACCCGTCGACGCCGACACCGTCTGGGGCGGGATCGGCAGATCGACCTGCTGCTGGCCGCGCACGGCGCGCAAACGGACTCGCTGCGGCAGGTTGCCGACCTCGAGCGCCACGCGGCGATCGACGACCGTTCGCCACGCCAGCGACGGCCGCAGCAGGTCGGCGAGTTCGCCTTGCCCGTGCCGGGAACGGTAGCGGCGCGTCTCGGAGTCCGGTGGCGCGGCGAGGCTCGCCTCCAGCCGCCAATCCGGCGGCCAGTCGGCGATCTGCGG
>DAIMFJ010000426.1:0-3679 GCA_036724695.1 Planctomycetota bacterium | reverse complement strand
CCTCTACGACCGCAGCAGCCGCGGCGACAGCAACGCGCCGCGCACCAAGAGCCTGCTCGGCGACCGCTACCAACCGACGCCGCAGCCCAACCCGGCCCGCAGCAGCGATGCCGCCGTCCGTGACGCCGGTCGCAGCAAGCCGGCCCCGGCCCCGGCCGATGCGATCCGCGCCGGCAGCGCTCGCGGCGACAGCCGCGCGACGGTCAAGTCGGACGCCGGCCATCGCCCCGCCGACGTCGTGCGTGGCCGCACCGAACCGGCCAACCCGATCCGCGGCGGCACCAGCATCGCGGCGGCCGGCGCGCCGCGCAGCATGACGTCGAGCACGATCGTCCGGCAGACCACGGCCCCGCGGTTGAACCCGAACTCGGTCACCAACCGGATGGTCGCGCGCAGTCAGCCCTACCACCACGGCGGCCACGTGCGGGTCTACGATCCCTACTGCGACGTGCACCCCTACGCCCACGTCTGGGGCTACCAGTCGCCGTACCACTTGCACTGCGGCAGCGGCGGCTTTGCGTGGAGCTTCTCGCTGTGGCACCCGTGGTTCGCCGTCCGCGCTGGCCTGTGGGGCGACTGCCACCGCGACTGGTGGTGGTACCGCAGCACCTGCTACAGCCCGCCGAGCAGCTGCTACTGGTGGTACCCCTCGTCGGTGTACTGCCCGACCTACCTGTACGTGCCGAGCACGGTGATCTACCGCGAGACCACCTACGTCGAAGAGGCGCCGGCCGCGGCGATCCAACCGGCCGCTGCCGGCGGCGGCAAGGAACTGGCACCGCGCACGCTGGCCGACAAGTACCTGGAGCTCGGCGACTTCTACTTCCGGGCCGGCCGGTACGGGGAAGCCGCCGACGCCTACGCGCGGGCCCGCACCTATGCCCCGAACGACGCCGGCGTGCACCTGGTGCTGGCCGACGCGGCGTTCGCCGAAGGCGACCTCCACTTCGCCGCCCACCTGATCGGCGAGGCACTGCGACTGGACCCGAGCCTCGCCACCGTCAAGTTCGACAAGCGCACCCTGTACGGCAACGCCACCGACTTCGACGCCCAGATGGCCATCCTGGACCGCTACCTCGCCGAGAAGCCGTACGACGCGATGGCGCACCTCATACGCGGCTACAACCTGCTGTTCAGTGACCGGCCGCTGACCGCGGTGGCGGCGTTCCAGCGCGTGCTCGAGATCGAGCCCAGCAACGCCACGGACAGCCGCTTCCTGGCCGCGCTGGAGACGCCCGAAGGGGCCAGCGACGCGCCGTTGCGCTGAGGCGCAGGCGCGCCAGCACTCGACTCGACGATCGCCCCCGGGTCGCGCTCGCGCACCCGCCGGAAGGACGGTACGCTCTTCGCCCGAATGGCACGTCGAATCGACACCTATCTGCAAGCCCTGGTCCGCGACGACAAGTTCGCGTTCTACGAGACGGTCCGCGACTTCGGCGACGCCGAGATCGCCCCGCACCTGCTGCACTGGGAACGCGAGCACAGCCTGGTTCCGGCCGACACGATCCGGAAGATGGGCGACCTGGGCCTGTTCGGCCTGCCGATCGCCGAGCAATACGGCGGCCAGGGTGGCGACCACACCGACCTCGTGCTGATGGGCCTGGCGCTGGGCTACCACAGCCAGGCCGTCGCGATCACCCCCGGCGCGGCCATCTCGCTGGGCGCCAAGCCGCTGCAGCTGTGTGGCACCGAGGCCCAGAAGCAGGCCCACCTGCCGGCCCTGGCCCGCGGCGAGCGCATGTTCGTGTTCGGCCTGTCCGAGCCCGGCCGCGGCAGCGACGCCGCCAACCCACAGGTCACCGCGGTGCGCCGCGGCGACCGCTGGGTCCTCAACGGCGAGAAGTGCTGGTCGACCAACGCGCGCTGGGCCAGCCACGTGGTCGTGCACGCGCTGACCAACCCGCAGGGCCAGAACGGCAAACGCTCGACCTGCTTCATCGTGCCGATGGACCAGCGCGGCGTCTTCTACCAGGAGATGCAGGGCAAGAAGGTCTGGGAGCAGTCCTCGACCGGCTCGATCATGCTCGAGAACGTCGAGGTCGGCGACGACGCGATCCTCGGCACCGAGAACGACGGCTTCAAGGTGATGGTCACCACGCTGAACGGCGGCCGGCTGTTCATCGCCTCGCTGGCGCTGGCGTCGCTGGCGTTCGCACTCGACAAGACGCGCGTCTACGCCGAGGAACGCATCCAGTTCGACGACAAGCCGATCGGCCGCTTCCAGCGCGTCCAGGACGTGATCGTCGACATGGACATCGCGCTCGAGCGCGGTTTGACCTGGCTGATGCACCTCTGCGAGCTGTACGAGGCCGGCGCGCTGTCGCGCGAGCAGGCCGCCAAGGTCAAGGTCGACTGCAGCCGCAGCGCCAGCGAGCTGCTGCCGCTGGCGATGGAGGTGTGCGGCGGGGTCGCCTGCCTCGACGAGTTCGGCCTCTTGCGCCACATGAACGACCTGTTCGTGACGCGCGTCGGCGAAGGCAGCAACTTCGCGCTGAAGGACCTGATCGTGCGGCCGCTGCGCGGCAAGTGACGCCCCCGCGGCAGCCGGCCGTCACTTGCCGGCGAACGTCGGATGGTCCGGGTCCGGCCAGCGGTGCGGCACGCGGCGCAGCCCGGCGAGGTCGTAGCCCTGGCGCACCAGTTCGGCCTCGAGCCGGGCGAACTCCTCGGCCGACAGGTCGGGGGTGCGCGCCATGATCCACGCGTAGTCGCGGGCGGTGCGACCGACGATCGTGGTCGCGTAGGCTTCGTCGAGGTAGGTGATCAGGTACTCGAAACGCAGCGGCCAGAAGAACTGCATGCCCCACGTGGCGTTGGTCTGCGCATCGCGCACCACGCCGCTCGGTTCCATCACGACGATCTCACCGTCGAAGCCACCGTCGCGGAACGCGTAGGTCGTCGCGATCGTGCCGTCCGCCTCGAGCCGGTACGACTCGACCGCGTTGTAGGCTTCGGCCTCGGCC
This sequence comes from Planctomycetota bacterium, assembly GCA_036724695.1. Taxonomy (GTDB): domain Bacteria; phylum Planctomycetota; class UBA1135; order UBA1135; family UBA2386; genus JACKIC01. Next base: position 716 of record DAIMFJ010000426.1, on the reverse strand, counting down.
GACGCGGGGATGTGCGCGACCACGTACCAGTCGCCCATGAAGCGCGGCAGGTCGACGTGCGCCACCGTCGGCAGGGGCGGGTACGACCGGCAGGCCGACAACAGCAACGCGCCAGCGCCGAGCAGCGCCGCCGAGGCCGCCGCCGCACGCCGCCGCCAGCGCCGCCCGCCTGCGCCAGGACGGACCATCAGCCCTTCCTCCCGCCGAGCAGCCCGTCGCGCAGCGCCTTGGTCGGCGGCTGGTCGCCCAGGTAGAGCTGCACGAACAGCTTCGTGAACGCCGCGTCGCGGATCGTCGCGACCACCTTGCCACCGCGCAGCACCGACAGCCCGGTGCCCGGTTCGCAGAAGAACGTGTAGGCGTCGCCGGCCTTGACGTCCTGCATCGCGTCGACCAGCAGCGCCAGGGCCTTCTCGTGCTCGGCGAAGCGCTCGCCGGTGTTGGCCTTGGTCGCCGCCGTGAACGCCTCCCCGAGCTGGGCCCGGGTCAGGCCGCGCACGAAGTGCAGGTGGAACACCAGCGTCTGCGGCGGCTCGAGGGCCCCCTGCAGGTCGCGGGTCGGGCGTTCGGCGTACAGCGCCGCCTCGTACAGGTCGATGCCGAAGATCCCCCACTCGCACAGGCCGGTGCCGTTGCGTTCGAGGGTCTTGCCGCGCACCGCCAGTTTCAGGTCGAACACCCCGGCCCGGCTGCGGCTGGGGGCCACCAGCGGCCGG
>DAIMFJ010000425.1:0-3682 GCA_036724695.1 Planctomycetota bacterium | reverse complement strand
GGAGACGATGGCTCATGCCATGCGGACCGACCGCTGACCGATCCAGCCATACCCCCCCACGCTTCACAACACGCTCTCACCAGCCCAGCGACACGGCTGGATCCGCCGGCTCGCGCTCCAGGTCACCGGCGGCGCCTGCACCGGCATGAGGGTTGTTGCCCGGATCCCCGGCCGCAAGCTCGGAATCCGGGATCACAACGACCGAGGCCATCAGCTCGACTCCTTGCCAACACGACGGCTCAGCGAGCCTGCGGCACCCAGTACCTGCTCGTCACCTCGTCCTTCTGCAGGTCGAAGAGCATGCTGCGGCGCCCCCAGTTCGGCGCCAGGAGCTCGAGCCGGAAACGGCCGGCCGGCAGGTTCGGCACCACCAGATTGCCAGTGGCGTCCACTGCAAGCGGGCCGGAGTACATCGAAAGCGGCAGGAACTCGGGCGGCAGTTGCCCCTCGAGGTAGACCAGGGTCGCGCCCGCATACTGCAGGTCACCTGCATTACGGAGGTCGAGTCCCTCCACCGTCAACGACCCGGCCGGCAACTCGACACGCTCGGGACTTTGGTCGCCGGTCGACGGCCGCAACCACCTCACTGCCAGGCCGATGCGGACGCCGACCAGGAACGGGCCCGGACCGACCTGCAGCTCTGCACGGCCGGCGCCATCGACATCCGCTTTGGCAAACCAACTGCCGGAACTGCTCGTTGCATACACCTCGGCAAGCGCGTGCCCCGGCGTTTGACCCGGCGCAATGGCGATCTCGCACTGCCAGATCCGTCGACGCGGCACTTCGAGCACGATGTCGGCGAGGTCGCTGTCGGTGATGCGCACGACGGTTCCGGACCAGACACCGGTGACGCCGGTCTCGGCAGCGGCAACCTGGTATTGGCCAGGCGACAAGCCTGTGAACTCGAAACGACCATCGGCGTCGATGTCGGCGCCTGCCCGAGCAACCAGTTGCGTGGACTGCCGCAACAGCTCGGATCCGCCGGCGAGCGACACGCAGGCGACTTTCAACTTGGGGAACATCGTCCGCAGGTCTCCCGGAGCCTTCGCATCGGGGTGACGAACCTGACCACGCAGCGAACGTCCTCTGGACAACACGATGGTCCCAAGGTCGATGTCGATCCCGGGCGTGCAGTCGAGCAGGGCCCGGTGGGTGACGAACCCGCGCATCGACACTGCCAGTCGCATCGGCACCGGAGCCATCGACGGCAACACGAAGCGACCGTCCTTGTCCGACTCGGCAATGCGACTGCGCTCCCGATCTCGAAACTCGTCCGCAGGCCGCGTCGATACGATTGCCCCTCTCAAGGAGGCGCCTTGCGCATCGGTGACCTGGCCACGCACGCTGCATGTCGAGAGAGCGCGCAACGTCACGGTCGTATCGGCACCCGCCACGACGACCGAACGGCCCACTGCGACCAGATTCTGGTCGACCAGCACTTCGATGGTCACGTCACCCCAGGCAGCAGGCACCCCTTCGCAGATCGCCGCGCCCTGCCGACCCTGGGTATCGAGAAAGCTGGGCAGCGTGGCATCCGCCACCCCGGCCAAGGGTGCCAGCCGCACCACGAATGGGGCGTCGACCTCTGGACAGCTCACCAGCAACGCGCCGGCCGGAGCCAGCTCGACAACCTGTTCCGCCGCGCCGGCAGTCGGGTGGGGAGCTTCGCCCGCAGCGCGCTGGACCTGTCGCCGAACCCCGTGGCGATGCCAGATCGCAAACTCGGCAGGCACTTCGGCGAGCGGCAAGGCGAAAGCACCATTTGCATCCGCTTCGGCTTGCTTGTGGCGCTCGCCAACCCCAGGCACACGGTACAGCAACCTCGCGCCTGCCGCGCCTCGCACGGCGGGCGGATTGGTCAACACCGCCCGGAGCTGCCAGGCGATTGTTGGCACCGCGGACCCGCGCTGTGCCGACGGAAGGTCGCCGAGCGCCGGCACGGACCTCTCGTCGCGCGCTGCTTGCGACGCGCCCGGCGGCTCGACCTGCACCACAGGTTCGGCAGACTGCAGCAGCCACCAGAGCCCAGCGCCAATGAGGAGGAACAGGATGACGATTGCAGATCGCTTGGGCATTGGGCTGCGCTCCCTCGTGGAACGCAAGCATGGACCCCATCGTCGCCCGGCGCAATCGCCCCTCGGGACTTCGCCGCCGCGAAGGAACGCGGCCATGCCCGCCCCCCATCGGCGACGCCCGCCACGAGCAGCCACCAGCTGCCGAACGGCCCGGCGCGAAGTGCCCTGCGCCCCCGATCCAGCACTCGCCTCAGTGCACTTCGCGGTGCAGCCCAACCTCGCCGCGCAGTCCCGGCCATGCCACCGCGACACCAACCGCAACCACGCCGGACATCACCGGCAACAACCACGCCGCCGACCGGCCGCCGAGCTGCAGGTACACCATCGCGTAGAGCCCGACCGCAGCGAGCCACAGCAACCCGAGCCCACCAGCGAGCAGATGTGCGACCGCCCCACAGCGCAGCAGCCTGGCCACCACGTTCGGCAGGGCCGCCAGCGCCATGGCCGAGGTGACGACGTAGTCCATGCCCCTGCATCGGCCGGTTGGCCCGACTACGCGCCATCACCCGACTGCGCCGGTCTCGGGACGAGACCCGCCGCCCCGCCAACCCTCAGGTCTCCAGGCACAAGAACCACAGCAGCCGCACTTCCGTGCTGCGCGGCGTCGTCTCGACCCGGAACAGGCCCAGCACGGCGCTGAACACGTTGCGGGTCTCCGGCTCGCGCGTCGGCGACCAGTCGACGTAGCTGTTGCGGTTGCTCATCACCAGGCCGAACGGTCCGACCGTCCAGCGGTCGAGCGCGGCCTGATCCTGGATCCGGGTGACCAGGGGCACCCACAGTTCGAAATCCCGCGTGTAGTCGTGCAGCTGCATCACGGCCGTATGTGGCGCATGCCGACCGCGCCGCACCTGCCATTGCATGCTGCCTTCGACCGAGCCGACCGCGAACACCTGGTCGCTGAGTTCCCTGGCGGTCGGCACCGGCGCACCGTCGACCGTCTCGACGACGTCACCGCGCCGCACCCCGGCCACCCAGGCCGGCGAACCGACCTCGACATTGGTCACCACCACCAGATTGCGCCCGTCGCCGAACACCTCCTTGGCGACCTCGGGCGCAGCCCCGCTGAGGGCGAGGCCGGCGTTCGGCCACGGCTGGCTCGGCGCGCGCTCCAGCGGCAGTTCGACGACCTCGCGGGCGATCGCACCGTGCGGGTCGCGCCGTTCGCGGACCTGCCGCAACCGCGGCGCGTTGCCGTCTTGCTCGATCTGCACGACTTCTCGCGTGCCGTCGGCCAGGGTGCGCTCGCGCAGCACGGTCGGCGCGTCGTCGAGCAGTTGCGGGCTCCGGCGCGTGACGCAGCCGGCGGGAAGGAGGAACGCGGCGGCCAGCAGGGCCGCGCACACGGTGCGCAATTGGATCATCGAGTGGACTCTGGGGCTCCCAGGAGCGAGGCCCGCGCCAGCGCAATAGGTTGGCGAACGTCGCGCGGAATCGTCAGTTCCGGGCGGAATTCCCCGTTTCCGAACGGCGCAGCACCCGCCAGAGCACCAGCAGCACCGCCAGCGAGGCCAGCGCGAAGCCGAGGTCGAGACCGTCGGCGAGCACTTCGAGCTGTCGGCCGCGGCCGCGCACCTGCGTCGTGTAGCTGGTCCACAGTTCGGCGG
>DAIMFJ010000424.1:0-3700 GCA_036724695.1 Planctomycetota bacterium | reverse complement strand
CCCCCCCCCCCCCCCCCCCCCACTGTGCAGCGCCGTTGTCTGCCACTCGCACTTTGCGAGTGGAGATCTTGGCCCAAGCTGGAGGATAGACATGATCAGCAAGCTCATTGGCGTCGGATTCAGTGCTGCCGCACTTCTTGGCATGTTCTGGGCTCCAGCTACCGGAGACTGCCGGATCATGGGTAGGAGGAACCCCATTACGGAGCAGAAAGAGTTCTACTGCCCCGCGAACATCACCTGCGACCTTGGCGGACAGTGTCTTCCGAATGAGGTGTTCGTGGAGACGCAGGGAGGCAAGGATCGATATGCCTTCTCGTGTGCTTGTGTTGGTGAAATCGGATACCCTCTGCCGTGTAACGCCATTGCGCAGTACCACCGATGGGAGATCGATGGGGTGACATATGAGCAATTGGTGTGGGAATGCGATGATCCCTCGGCGGTATTGTGTGAGCCAGGTGCGGAGAAATGCATCCCCATATCGAATGACGGCTGGATTGCGGTTCCTTTCTATCTGTGCGACTGCCCGTGACTGTTTGGGTTGATAGGATTTGCGCGGCGGCGGGCATGGTGCTCGGCCATTCATCCATGTTGCTTGAATGCTGATACGGTGAGCCTGCGATCGATCATGGACAATCGCCTTGTCGTCAAAGGTCTTGGGGTGGCCATCATCCTGCTGATTCTTGTCGTGGTGTGTTGGTTGATGTCGTCGCCAAATCCGGGCGAGAGGCTGGTCCTGGGTGATTCGGCGGTTGTTGCGGGTGAGGAGGAGGCCCGCGGTTCCGAGGGGTTTGGCGATCGTCTGCGCGAGCCCCTTGCGGAAACCGTTGTCATCCGAGTATTCGACAGATCGTCGGGATCGTCGCTGGCCGGCGTCGAAGTTCTGCTGTGTGATCTTGCCGAGCGGGCGGCTGTGACGGTCGGGTCGTTCGGCATGGGTTCCACTGGATCTGACGGAGTGCTGTCGCTCAGCTTGGGCGACTTGGAGAATCAGGCGGTAAAGCTACGTCGCCCTGGGCTGGTGTGCAGTCTTGGTGGATACCTCTCCGCCTCTATCGCACTGAGTCCTGGTCGTTTGCGGTACGAGTTCGGCATGGCTGTCGAGCGTCTCCTGACGGTGCTCTGCACTGACGTGGAGGGGAATCCGCTGCCCGGCGCCCGCCTCTATCTATCCAGGCGTGCGTTTGACCGAAGTCCAGTTCTTGGTGCGCTGCCAACTGGCGGATTGATCGGCGGGCACGAGCTTTCTGTTGGGGTGGCCCAGGCAGACGATCGGGGAGTCGCGGTCATGCGAGGTGTTGCCTCTGGAAACTATGTGGGCTTCGTGGATTGCGCAGACCACTTTCCGATCGAGGACCAGTGGCAGGGTTCCGCATATGTTGAAGTTGGCGATCGATTCGATTTCGTTTGCAGGATGGCGCCCTTGATGGTTCTGTGGGTTGCTGCGCCGAAGTCGAAGGTACGGCACATGAAGGCAATGCCGTCGAAAGACCCGGTCGGGGAGACGAGTAGTAATCGCATGCTGTTGGGTGGCAAGGCGTCGGAATTCAATGGCGGCCCCCGCGGGAGCGCATTCAGCGGCAGCCTGTACAGTGCGCACGTCGGAATCCTGGCGTCTGGTGCAAGGGGTGTGGAAGAATCGGTGCATGGCCGTGTCCGGTGGCAAGGGTATGATGACGTCTGGCGAGAAGTGTCGATGCCCTACCGATCCTTGGATGAGGCTCGCAAGAGTGGGCCTATGGATGTACCTACTGGTGACGCGCCAACCTCCAGTTTGCGGTTGACGGTTCACCTCAGGAATGCCAGCGGTGCCGAGCTCGCGGGCGTTCCCTTTCGGTTGGTTCGTATCGACTCAGTGCCGACTTCGGCTAACCCGGGTCGTGTTCCGACAAGAGGGACCCACGGCATCGACTCAGGTTCTACGATTCACCACGTGCCCGGTTGGTGGCGGCTCGTCGCCGAGGATGCTGACGTTGCGGCCTTGTTGGAGCCGTACGATTTCGAACTGATCGACAACGCAGACGTGGTGGTCCCACTGCGTCTCTCGAAGGATATCGGCGCGGTGCGTTTCCGGGCTGCTGATCGGCGAGTGCCGCCGCCTTCGATGAGTTTGACATTGTGGCATGATTCTCGCCGGGTAATGGACTGGTCGGTGAATGGCCCTATGACTTACCGGCGCTGGCTTCCTCTGGGCGATTATCGATTGTCGTATGTCATCGGTGGGGGTTCCCCCTCTCGGTGGAAGGACTTCAGCATGAAGGCGTCCGATCACGATTTGCTGGTGGATCTAGATTGGCAATGACGAGCATTGGTCCGCGACATGGCAATCGCTTCCATTGATGTCGAATCGGTTCGCTCCTGGGTTGGGCAAGGTAGGGAAGGGCATATATATGAACCAATCACCAGACGGAGCTCGCTGGGGCGGGCGGATGCTTGGCCTGGGCATTTTCGCGGCCATAGCCTTGAAATCGTTCGGTGCCAGCGGGCCCCTGAGTGCTTTGGCGATGGTGGGGCTCGCCGTCGAGGGGGTGATCATCCTGGTTCTGTTTGCAGGTCAGGTCAGGTTTGGGGCATTGCTCGCGGTCACATTCTTCGGCTTGGCATGCATTGTCCATTCCCTCGCTCTCGTCGGAGTGCTGACCGTGCAGGGATGTGGCTGCCTCGGTAGGGCTAGTAGCATCCTGGGGCCGCACCGAGCGGAGCTGATCGCTGCTGGGCTGCTTGGGTGCTTGGCCCTTCGCGTTTGGGCGAAGTCGGCAGCCAGACTGGCTGCTTGAGTTCTGGCAAGGGCCCCGCGCAGGTTCGTCGATGTTTGGGGCCACAGCCACTTCTTCCCCGCCTGGGAAGCGGTTCGGTGGGAGCCTCCCAGGGAGTTGATCCTGCCGCCTACAGCGCCGCCCGCACCCGCGCCGCGACGTTCTGCGGCGAGAAGCCGAAGTGCTCGGCCAGCTGCGCCGCTGGCGCGCTCGCCCCGAAGCTCGTCTGCCCGATCACCCGATCCAGGCGACCGGTGAACACGCACCACGGTTCCGGACGGCCCATCTCGACGGCGAACACCGGTGCCGCCCCGAGCACTTGCTGGCGGTAGCCGGAGTCCTGCTGCAAGAACAGCTCGACGCACGGCATCGACACCACGCGCGTCGGCACGCCCTGTTCGCCGAGCAGCTTGCTGGCCGCCACCGCGAGCCCGACCTCGGCGCCAGTCGCGATCAAGGTCGCCTTGGCGCCGGCGGGGTCGACCAGCAGGTAGCCGCCGCGCAGGGCTTCGTGCGCGTCCCAGCCGGTGGCGTGGGGCAAGGCCGGCAGGTTCTGTCGCGTCAAGGCGAGCACCACCGGGCCGTCGCGCCGGCTGACCGCGTGCGTCCAGGCCGCCGCCGTCTCCTTGCCGTCGGCCGGCCGGAAGACGTGCAGGTTGGGGATCAGGCGCAGCGTCGCCAGGTGTTCGACCGGCTGGTGCGTCGGGCCGTCCTCGCCGACCATCAGGCTGTCGTGCGTGAACACGAACACCCCGGGGATCTTCATCAGCGAGGCCAGCCGGATCGGCGTGCGCATGTAGTCGGCGAACACCAGGAACGTGCTGCCCGCCGGCACGAAGCCGCCGTGCAGCGAGATCCCGTTCATGATCGCACCCATCGCGTGCTCGCGCACCCCGTAGTGCAGCGTGCGGCCGCCGCGGTTCTCGCGCGTGAACGAGCCGCCGGCC
>DAIMFJ010000423.1:0-3706 GCA_036724695.1 Planctomycetota bacterium | reverse complement strand
CCGCGCACGACCCGCGGTTCGTCGCCGCGCGGTTCGCCACGCCGGCCGTCGCCGTCGCGCAGCGCCAGCGCGCCGTAGCGGTGCCACGCGTCGCGGCACCATTCGGCGACGTTGCCGTGCACGTCGTGCAGACCGAACCGGTTGGCGCGCCGCGACCCGACCGGCTGCACGGGCAGCTGTAGCACGGCGAAGTCGGTGGCCGGGCCGGCGTCGGCGCCCCAGTGCCAGGGCGTGGGCGAACCAGCCCGGCACGCGTACTCCCATTGCGCCTCGGTCGGCAGGGCCATGTCGAAGCGCTGCAGCACGTCGTGCGCCTGCTGCCAGTCGATGCCGGTGGCCGGCAGGTCCGCGCGCGCGCCGGGTGCCGCACCCAGGCCCTGCAGATGCCGCCATTGGGCGATGGTCAGTTCGGTGCGCGCCACCAGGAACGGCTGCAGACGGACCGATTCGCCGCCGAGTTCGGCATCGCTGGCGTCGGGGTCGTTCTGCGGCAGGCCGGGCTCACCGCGGTAGGCACCGAGGCGCACCCTGCCGGCCGGCAGCAGCACGAACACGATTCCGCAGCCGTCCGGCAGCGCCAGCGCGCCGTCGTCCCGTCGGGCCGGCAGTGGTGCGTCCGGCGCGTGGCTGGCCAGGTCGAGGAACTCGGCAAGTCGGGTCGTCGGGTCGATGCCGAGCGGCGCCAGCCCGGCGATCGGTTCGAGTTTGAGTCCGGCATAGGCGCGGGCGGCGACCTTGCCATCGCTGACGCGCAACGCCTGCCGCGTGCTCTGCCACGCGTCGGCGAAACGCGCCGTCGAGTCGGCGATCTGGCTCTGGCGCTCGCGCAGGCGACCGATCCGCGCCGCCGTGCCGTCGGCGAAGAACGCCTCGAGGTTGCGTTCGAGCCGCAGCAGCGCGGTCGCCAGGTGCTGGTCGGCCGGATCCGCGAACGGCGGCGAAGTCGGCAGCCGCCGCGCCTCGACGAGGCGGCGCGATTCGCGGGTCTTGTCCAGTTCGCGGCGCAGCGGATCGGCGTGGCGCCGTTCCCACGCCTGGTAGGCGTCGCGGTGTTGCGGCCATGGCGGTGGCAGGAGGTCGGCGGCGGCGTTGGCTTCGCGCAGCCGCTCCTCGTTGGCGAGCAACCGGAAGCCCTCGTCGGCCTTGCGGCCGAGTTCGCCCTTCTGCTGCTCGACACTCGCCAGCGCCGCCTGGGTCATCTGCAGCGAGACCGTCAGCACGATCGTCGCCAGGATCAGGGCCGCCGCTGCCACCGCGATCGCCACGCTGATCGCGCGGTTGCGGCGCACGAACTTGACCAGCCGCGCCAGCAGGGTCGGTTGCGCGACCGCGACGGGTTCGTGGTTGCGGTAGCGGCGCAGGTCGGCCGCGAACTCGGCCACCGTCGCGTAGCGATCGTCGGGGGTCTTGGCGATCGCCTTGCCGAGGATCGCGTCGAGGTCGCCGCGCAGCAGCTTCTGCACCTCGGGAGCGGCGCGTTCGCTGGCCGGCGGCACCGGGTGGGTGGCGATCTGCTCGGCCATGCCGGCGAGGCCCTGGGCGCGCAGCACGACGCTGGGGATCGGCAACTCGCCACACAGCAGTTCGTACAGCTGCACGCCGAGCGAGTAGACGTCGGTGCGGGTGTCGATCGCCTCGACCTGCCCGGCCGCCTGCTCGGGACTCATGTACTCGGGCGTGCCCATCAGCGTGCCGCGCATCGTCATCGCCCCGCCGACCAGCAGCGGGTCGGCGAGCGACTTGGCGATCCCGAAGTCGATGATCTTCGGCAGCAAACGACCGTCGACGGTGGCGACCAGCACGTTGTTGGCGCTGAGGTCGCGGTGCACGACCGCCTTCTGGTGGGCGTGCTGCACGGCGTCGAGCACGGCCAGGAACAGGTCGATGCGTTCGTGGATCGGCAACTGGCGCTCGCGGCACAGCCGCAGCAGCGGCGGCCCTTCGACCAGTTCCATGACGAAGAACGGCCGCCCTTCGGGCGTGGCGCCGGCGTCGAGCAGCCGCGCGATGCCCGGATGGTCCATGCGCTGCAGCGCGGCACGTTCGCCGGCGAAGCGGGCCAGCACGTCGCGCGAGTCCATGCCCGGGTTGAGCACCTTGACGGCGACGCTGCGCCGCAGCGGCCGCTGCTGCTCGGCCCGGTACACGGTGCCGAACCCACCGCGGCCGATCACCGCCACCAGCAGGTAGTCGCCGAGTGCGCGCGGGAACGCGGCCCCTTCGGTCGGCAGGGCCTCGGCCGGCACCGTGACGCCGACCTCGGCGAGCCAGCGGGCGATCGTGCGGGCGTGGCCGGGGTGGGCGCGGCACAGCGCCGCGAGGGCGCTGTCGCGCCGCGCGTCGTCGCCGTCGAGGATCGCGTAGACCTGCGTCTCGAGTTCGGCCGGCAGTCCGCCCGTGGAGTCGGCACCCATCGCGCCGCCATCATGCGCCGCGGCCGGCGCGCTTGCCACCGCGGCGCGGCCGACGTCGAATGGGGCGATGACCGCCGCCGAACTGGTGCCGTTCCCCGACCGCTACGTGCCACTCGATCCGCCCGAGGCGATCCTGGCCGCGTTCCACGACGTGCTGCGCCGCCGCCGGAGCGTGCGCGAGTTCGCCGACCGGCCGGTCGACCGGTCGACGATCGAATGGCTGGTGCGCTGCGCGCACAGTGCGCCGAGCGGGGCGAACAAACAGCCCTGGCGGTTCGTCTGCGTCGAGGATCCGGTCGTGAAGCGGCGGATCCGCATCGCCGCGGAGCAGGAGGAACGCGAATTCTACGCGCACCGGGCCAATCCCGAGTGGTTGGCGGATCTGGCGCCGCTCGGCACCGATCCGACCAAGGAGTTCCTGACCAGCGCACCATGGCTGATCGTCGTGTTCCAGCTGACCGAGCTCGACGACGGCGGCCAGGTCTACTACCTGAAGGAATCGCTCGGGCTGGCGTGCGGCATGCTGCTCGCCGCCGCGCAGTTCGCCGGCCTCGCGACGCTGACCCACACGCCCAGCCCGATGGGCTTCCTGCGCGAGGTGCTCGGTCGGCCGAGCAACGAACGGCCGTTCCTGCTGATCCCGGTCGGCTACGCGAGCGAAGACTGCCTGGTGCCCAAGAAGGCCATCGAGCGGCGGCCGCTGGATCAGGTGATGACGATCGTCTGAGCGGCGCGGCGGTGCCGTTCGCGCAGCCACAGGCCGTACAGCAGCACCCCGAGGCAGCCGAGCAGGAGCAGCCAGCGGGCGCGTTGGCTGCCGTCGTCGGTGCCGCTGCGAGGGGGTTGCCGACCCAGCAGGGCGTCGACGTCCAGACTGCGCAGGTCGGGATCGCTGGCTCGGGCCAGTGCCGCCCGGGTGCGCTGGCGGTCGATCGGGTTGGCGGCGGCGAACAGCTGCTGCACGGCATCGCCGGCGGCCAGTGCGGCGCGCGGATGACCCTGCGCGGCGGCGACGATGCATGGCAGTTCGTGGGTGGCGCCGCGGCGCACCAGGGCGTCGATCGCGACCAGCCGCTGGTCGGCGTCGCCGTGCAGCAAGGCGCGCAGCGTCGGACCGGCCGTCGCGGCGTCGCTGCGCAGCAGTTGGCGGGCGGCTTCGTGCCGGTCGCCGTCGCGGCTCGCGAAGGCCCGCAACGGCAGCGGTGGGGCGGTGGCGAGGCCCGAGGCCCCCGCGAAAACCCCCCGCCCCGCCCGCCGCCACTCCACCCACAGCACCAGCCCCCCCAGCACCG